>DASSMK010000380.1:0-8022 GCA_035688915.1 Thermoanaerobaculia bacterium | reverse complement strand
CGGCGATCTCGCGGGGAACCCGGCGGGCGAGGGCGCCCGCCGCTCCAACACTCAGTGCACGAATTTGCGCCGGTTCCGGATGTAATCCGCCAGGATGTATTCGCCCAGGCGGTCCGGCGACGAGTAGAACGCTCTTCCGCGATTGATCTTCGACAGCTGCTCGACGAAGTTCACCAGCATTGGATCGGTCGCAAGCATGAACGTCGTGATGGGGATGTTCAGGCGCCGGCAGCGATCCGCTTCTTCCAGCGTGCGGTTCACGATCTTCATGTCCAGCCCGAACGAGTTCGTATACAACCGCCCCCCCTCGGTCAGCGCAGACGGTTTGCCGTCCGTGATCATGAAAATCTGTTTGTTGTTGTGCTTGCGGCGACGGAGGATGCGCTGCGCGAGCTCCAGCCCTGCCTTCGTGTTCGTGTGATACGGGCCGACCTGCACGTACGGGATCTCGCCGATCGGCACTTCCGTCGCTTCGTCGCCGAACAGCAGCACGTCGATCGAATCCTTCGGATACTTCGTCAGGATCAGCTCCGTCAGCGCGAGCGCCACCTTCTTCGCCGGCGTGATCCGATCCTCGCCGTAGAGAATCATCGAGTGCGAGATGTCGATCATCACCACCGTCGCGCAGCTCGAATGATGCTCGGTCTCGAAAACCTCCAGATCCTCTTCCGTCATCATGATGCGATCGGCGGGATCGGTGTGCTTCATCGCGTTCTGCAGCGAGCGGATCGAATCGATCGACATCGGGTCGTCGCCGAACTGATACGGCCGCGTCTCCGTGAGCCTCTCCGTCCCCTGCCCCGGCGTCGCGACCGAATGCGATCCGTTCAGCGACTTCTGCAAGCCGCCGAAGATCTCGTCGAGCGCATCGCGACGGATCTGTCGTTCGCCGCCGGCGCCGAGCACGAGATTCCCTTCGCCGTCCTGGCCGATCACGTTCTCCTGCATCAGCTGCGCGAAGAACGCTTCGAGATCGACGTCCTCGCCGATGTAGCCGCGCTGCTGCAGCATGCGCATCCAGCGCATCGCTTCATCCACATCGCCGCCGGACTGCAGCAGCAGATGATTGAAGAGACGGCGCAGGCCCATCTCCGAAAGGAGGCGCCGGATGAGATCGGGATCGAGGTAGGAGTAACGATGGCGCATGTTTAGTGGCCAGTGGTCAGTGGCCAGTGGTCAGTTGTGCAAGTGGCGCGCGCAGCGGTTTTTAACTGACCACTGACCACTGACCACTGACAACTCCGAACAGCCTTCACGCGTCTCCGCGAGGCTTGTTCTTGCGCAACTTCTCGATCCACTTGGCGATGGTCGGATTGTTCGGCAGCTGCTCGCGCGCTTCTTCCAGCGTCGTCAGCGCATCGTCGTCGCGGCCGAGGACGAGGAGGATTTGCACGCGGAGCTCGATGAGCGATTGGTAGAGCGTGAAATCCGTGACCTTCTGATGCGCGAGCAGCGAGACGCCGCGGTTCGCGAATTTCAGCGCCACGTCCGGCTTCGAATCGTTCAGCGCGTCGGCGGCGAAACGGTGCAGCATGCGCGGCGAGTCGCCGAGGTAGGACTTGGCGTCGACGAACTGCAGGAGCGCTTCGCGCACCACGGCTTCGGGATCGGGGAACCAGCCGTCGCGAATAATGCGATCGATCTGGCGGGAAAGGTCGTTCGGGATGTCGGCGGTCAGCTTCGCCATGCGGGGATTGTACTGTCTGGCACTGTCCATTCGTGGACACCGCTTTTTCGCGCGTGGACACCGCGCCGCTGCTCATTCTGACGTAAACGATTGAATTCAAACGAAATTAGATGCGGCAGCGCGCTTGCGATAGAGCGCGGCCAATGGACATCGTCAGAGCCCCCGAACGCAGCAAAAAGACACGAAGAGTAGTGTTGACCGGCGCCGGCATCCTCGCCGTGATCATCGCCACCGTCGCGTTCGCGCGACTCAAGCCCGCCGTTCCCTCCGTCTCGCGCTCGTCGCTCGTCATCGAAACGGTGCAGCGCGGCGCGTTCACGCGCGAAGTGCGCGGCAGCGGTGTGCTCGTCCCGGAAAACGTCCGCTGGATCTCCGCCGCCACCGATGCGCGCGTCGAGCGCGTCCTCGCGCAGCCCGGAATCACCGTCACCGCCAACGACGTCCTCGTCGAGCTCGCCGATCCGCAGCAGCAGCAAAGCTCCCGCGACGCCGAATGGCAGATGCGCGCTGCGGTCGCCGCATACGAAGCCGCACGCGCCGAGCTGGAAAGCGATCGTCTCGATCGTGAGGCCGCCGCCGCCCGTCTGCGCGCCGAAGCGGAACAGGCTCGCCTGCGCGCCGCCGCCGACGCGGAGCTCGAGCGCCAGGGATTGACCGCGCACATCACGCGGCAGATTTCGCAGACCACTGCCGACGATCTCGTGAAGCGCGTCGCCATCGAAGAGCAGCGCCTGCACACGATGGGCGACGCGCAGCGCGCGCGCCTCGCGGGTTTGCAAGCCGCCGTCGAGCAGCGCCGCGCCATGCACGATCTCCAGAATCAGCAGACCGAATCGCTGCACGTGCGCGCCGGCATCGACGGCGTGCTGCAGCAGGTCAGCGTGCAAGCCGGCCAGCGCGTCAACGCCGGAACGATCCTCGCGCGCGTCGCGCAACCCGATCGTCTCAAGGCTGAGATCCGCATCGCGGAAACGCAGGCCAAGGATCTCGCCATCGGCCAGCCTGCCAAGATCGACACGCGCAACGGCGTCGTGAAGGGTCACGTCGCACGCATCGATCCTGCCGCGACGAACGGCAGCGTCATCGTCGATCTCGCATTCGACGAGCCGCTTCCGAACGGCGCGCGCCCCGATCTTTCCGTCGACGCCACCATCGAGCTCGATCGCGTGCCGCAGGCGGTGTTCGTCGCGCGGCCCGTGAACGCGCAGGAAGGCGGCACCGTCTCCCTCTTCCGTGTGAACGGCAACGACGCCACCCGCGTCCGCGTCGACCTCGGACGCGCCTCCGCAGACACCATCGAAGTGCGTAGCGGCCTCAAACCGGGCGATCAGGTGATCGTCTCCGACACCGGCAACTACGAGCGGTTCGAACGCCTCAACATCAATTGACAGGAGAACTACAGCCGATGACCAACGAATCGCTGATCCAGATCCAGGCCCTGAGCAAGGTGTTCTACACCGACGAGCTCGAAACGCACGCGCTGACCAACCTGCACCTCGACGTCCGCAAGGGTGAATACCTCTCCATCGCCGGCCCGTCCGGCTGCGGCAAGTCGACACTCCTGTCGATCCTCGGCCTGCTCGACACGCCCACGTCCGGGTCGTACCGCCTGGCCGGCACCGCCATCGAATCGCTCGCACCCGCCGAGCGCGCGCGCATCCGCAACAAAGAGATCGGCTTCATCTTTCAGGCCTTCAATCTCATCGGCGATCTGACGGTCGCAGAGAACGTCGAGCTGCCGCTGATGTACCGCAAGCTAGACAACGCGGATCGCAAACGCCGCGTCGAAGCCGCGCTCGAGCGCGTCGGCATGGCGCATCGCATGAAGCACTATCCGGCGCAGCTCTCCGGCGGCCAGCAGCAGCGCGTCGCCGTCGCACGCGCACTGGCCGGTGAGCCTGCGATCCTCCTCGCCGACGAACCGACCGGCAACCTCGATTCGAAAAACGGCGAAGCGGTGATGGACCTGCTGCGCGAGCTGCACCGCGGCGGCGCGACGATCATCATGGTCACGCACGATCCGCGCTTCACGCGCTACGCCGACCGCGCCGTGCATCTCTTCGACGGCCGCATCGTCGAAGAAACCCGCGAGCGCGAGGCCGAGGAGAAGCTGCACGAGAGCGGATTCGCGCTCGCGGAAGCCGCTTCGTAAAAGGAGCACGCCATGACGCAACTTCTGCACGACTTTCGTTACGCGGTGCGCAGCCTCGCCAAAGCGCGCGGCTTTGCCGCCGTGGCCATCCTCACGCTCGCCGTCGCCCTCGGCGCGAACACCGCCATCTTCACGCTCGTCAACGCGATTCTTCTTCGCCCGCTGCCGTACGGCAACGCCGATCGCGTGATCAAAGCGTGGTCGCTCGATCTGAAAGACGGCTCGAAAGTCGGCCAGCTTTCGTATCCGAACATCGTCGATCTCGGCAAGCGGATGAAGTCCGTCGAAGCGATTTCGGCGTACAGCGGCAGCGGGTCGTTCTTCATGGACGGCGAAGAGCCGGAGCTGTTCGAAGGGACCGACATCGAAGCCGCCGGCCTGCCGATTCTCGGCGTCAAGCCGGCGCTCGGCCGCCTCTTCACTGCGGCCGAAGATCGCAAGGGAGCGGAGAACGTGCTGCTCATCAGCGATGAGCTGTGGCACCGCCGCTTCAACGCGCAGAAAAACATCATCGGCCGCACCCTTCACCTCGGCACCGCGCGCAAGCCGTGGACCGTCATCGGCGTTATGCCTCCCGGCTTCCGCTTTCCGGCCGATCGCGAAAAGGTCGACTACTACTCGCCGCTCGGACCGACGCTGAGCGACCAGGACCGCAGCGAGCGCAATAGCGTCTGGCTCGACACCATCGCGCTGATGCGCAAGGGAACGACCGTCGCAGCAGCGGATAAGGAAGCGGAATTCGTCTCGCAGCAGCTCGCGAAGCAGTATCCCGATTCGAACACCGGCGTGCGCTTCCTCATGCAATCGATTCACGACGCGGTGGTCGGCGACGTGCAGCCCGCGCTGCTCACGCTCTTCGGCGCGGTCGCGGTCGTACTGCTCATCGGCTGCGCGAACGTTGCGAATCTCCTGCTCGCTCGCGCCGCCGCACGCCACAAGGAAATCTCGATTCGCAGCGCACTCGGCGCGAGCCGCGGCACGATCGTCCGGCAGCTGCTCGTCGAAAGCGTGCTTCTTGCGCTGATTGCCGGCGCGTGCGGATTGCTGCTCGCCGCGTGGGGCGTCGACGCGCTCGTGGCGCTCGCGCCGCATGACATTCCGCGACTCGACAACGTCGCGCTGGATGGCCGCGTGCTGCTCTTCACGTTCACGCTGTCGATCCTCACCGGCGTGATCTTCGGCCTGGCGCCGGCGCTCAGCGCGTCGAAGACCGATCTCACCGAAGCGTTGAAGGAAGGATCGCGCGGCTCGACGGAAGGTCGCCGCCGCAATCGCATCCGCAACGTGCTCGTCACGGTCGCCGTCGCGCTGTCGCTCGTGTTGCTCAGCGGCGCGGGCTTGCTGCTGCGCACGTTCATGGGTCTCGTCGGCATCGATCCCGGGTTCAACTACAAAAACGTCGCGGTGCTGCGCGTCCCCGCGCGCGCTGCGTACAAAGACGACGCGCAAGTGGCCGACTTTCATCGCCGGCTGCACCGCGAGCTCGCGGCGGTGCCTGGCGCGAAATCGGTCGGCGGCGTGACGGTGCTTCCGCTCAGCGGCGGCCAGCTCATTTACAGCTTCGAGATCGTCGGACGGCCGCCTTTCCCGCGCGGCGAAGGTCCGTCCATCACCACGTCGGAAGTGACGCCGAATTTCTTCCAGACCATGGGCATCCCGCTGCTGCGCGGCCGCGACATCGCGCCGACCGACACGCTCACGTCACCCGGCGTGGTCGTGGTGAACGAGGCATTCGTCAAGGAATTCTTCCCCGGAGAGAATCCGATCGGCCGCAAGCTCGCCATCGGCAACGGCGACGACATCAAGGAAAACGAGATCGTCGGCATCGCAGGAAACGTGAAGTTCCTCAAGCTGACCGAAGAGCCGATGCCGATGTTTTATCTGCCGGTCGCGCAGACGGTGCGGCGCTCAGTGAGCTACGTCATTCGCGCCGATAACCCCGAGGCGCTCTTCCCCGCGCTGCGCAACGCCGTGCGCCGCCTCGACCGCCAGCAGCCGATCCTCAGCCTCATGACGCTCGAGCAAATGCGCGGCGAAATGCTCGCGGAGCGCAAGTTCACGCTCGTGCTGCTGATCGGCCTCGCCGCGCTCGCGCTGGTGCTCGCCGCGGTCGGCATCTACAGCATCATGAGCTACACCGTGACGCAGCGAACGTCCGAGATCGGCATCCGCATGGCGCTCGGCGCCGAGGCGCGCGACATCTTCCGACTCGTCGTCGGACAGGCGGTGAAGCTGGTCGGCATCGGGCTCGTCGTCGGTGTGATCGTGGCGGTGCTCGGCACGCGTCTGATGGGCAGCCTGCTCTACGGAGTGGAGCCTGGCGATCCGATCACGCTCGCCGCGATTTGTATCGTCATCGCCGCGGTGGCACTGATCGCGAGCTGGATTCCGGCGCGCCGCGCGGCACGTGTCGATCCGCTGGTCGCGATTCGATACACGTAGGGAGAAGTGGTCAGTGGCTAGTGGTCAGTGGTCAGTTACGCTCCGCGCAGCGTGACGCCTCTCGACGCACTGGCCGCTGGCCGCTGGCCGCTCCGCGGTACCCTCTCGCGAACAAGCCGCCCACTCGCCAGACTGACCACTGTCCACTGACGACTGACCACTAACAATGCGCATTCTCATCGCCGACGATCAGGCCGACGTTCTCGAAGCTCTCCGACTTCTGCTGAAGCCGGAGGGTTACGAGATCGAGACCGTCTCCTCGCCCGGCGCGGTGATTCGCGCGGTCGGCGCGCGGCAGTTCGATCTCGTGCTGATCGATCTCAATTACACGCGCGACACGACGTCGGGTGCCGAGGGGCTCGATTTGCTGGAGCAACTGCACGCGTTCGATTCGACGCTGCCCATCGTGGTGATGACGGCGTGGGCGTCGATCGAGCTCGTCGTCGAAGCGATGCAAAAAGGGGCGCGCGATTTCGTGCAGAAGCCGTGGGACAACACGCGCCTCCTCGCCATCGTCCGCAATCAACTCGACCTCGGCCGTGCGCTGCGCCGCAACGAACGCCTCGAATCGGCGATCGGCCTCGCGTCGCGCGGCGGCGTCGAGCTCATCGCCGATTCACCGGCCATGCGACCTGTCCTCGAGCTCGTGGAGCGCGTGGGACCCTCCGATGCCAATGTCCTGATCCGAGGCGAGAACGGAACGGGGAAAGGCGTCGTGGCCCGCGCGCTCCACGCGGTATCGCGCCGCGCGGCGAAACCGCTCGTGACCGTGAATGTGGGCGGGCTGTCAGAGACCATCTTCGAAAGTGAGCTGTTCGGCCACGTGAAGGGAGCGTTCACCGATGCAAAGAACGACCGCATCGGACGCTTCGAGCTCGCCGACGGCGGCACGCTCTTTCTCGACGAGATCGCGAACGTGCCGCCCGCGCAGCAGGCGAAATTGTTGCGCGTGGTGGAAACGGGCGACATGGAGCGCGTCGGCTCCTCGCAAACGCGGCGCGTTGACGTGCGGCTCATCTCCGCCACGAACGCGGCGCTCGAAGACGACGTGCGCGGCGGCCGCTTTCGTCAGGACCTGCTGTTCCGCTTGAACACGGTGGAGATCCGCCTCCCGCCGCTGCGCGAACGCCGCGAAGACCTCGGCCCGCTGGCCTCGCTCTTCTTGCGCCACCACGCGCAGCGCTATCGCAAGAACGTCACAGGCTTCGACGCGGCGGCGATGAAAGCGCTCCTCGAACACATCTGGCCGGGCAACGTGCGGGAGTTGGAGCACGCGATCGAGCGCGCGGTGCTCATGTCCACGGGCACGACCATCACGCGCAGCAACCTCGGCCTCCAACCGGCAAGCGAACAACGCATCGACGACATGAGCATCGAAGACGTCGAAGCGCTTCTGATCCGCAAAGCACTGGTGCGCTTCGATGGCAACGTGAGCAAAGCGGCGGAAGCGCTGGGATTGTCGCGCGGGGCGCTGTATCGGAGGATGCAGAGGTATGGGTTGTAGAGGCGCAGAGTCGTCGAGTCGCAGAGTCTCAGAGAAGTGACGCAACTTGTGTGCGACGGTCCCACTCTGAGACTCTGAGACTCGGAGACTCTACGACTCCCTCGCATGACCTTCGAACGCCGCATCATCACCACCGCTCTCGTCGCGCTCGCGCCGGTCGCGATTGCGGCGCTGGCGTTTGCGTTCAGCGGTGATTTTTCGGCGAAGGCGCGGTGGACGCTCATGGCGTTGCTCGTG
>DASSMK010000379.1:0-4479 GCA_035688915.1 Thermoanaerobaculia bacterium | reverse complement strand
CCTCCGCCGACACTCACTTCCAATTCGCACGACAGTGTCGGCGGAGGCTAGGCCAACCAACGGGTCCGGGCCCGTGGCCCGGCCGCCGGAGGCCTCCCGTCGTCCCCTCAAACATCCACCGAAGTAGAATCGCCCCGCATGCTCGTCACCTTTCTCGGCACTGGCACTTCCACGGGTGTGCCGGTGGTCGGCTGCCGGTGCCGCGTCTGTACTTCCAAAGATCCGCGCGATCAGCGCATGCGGCAGTCGGTGAAGATCGAAGCGAACGGCAAATACTTTCTGATCGACACCTCGCCTGATCTGCGGTGGCAATTGCTGCGGGATCCCATCCCGCGGCTCGATTTCGTCCTCTTCACGCACTCGCATTCCGATCATCTGATGGGGCTCGACGACATCCGCCCCTTCAACTTCCGGCAGCGCGAGCCGATCCATGCCTTCGCGAGCCGTCCCACGGCCAAAGCGATCCGGCGGGCGTTCAGCTACATCTGGGATGACGCCACGCAGATTGGTGGCGGCAAGCCGCAGCTCGATTTGCATGAAGTGTCCGAGCCGTTCACGCACGAAGGCATCGACATCACGCCCATCCCCATCCAGCACGGCGACTGGACCATCTTCGGTTTCCGCCTCGGCAAATTCGCGTATGTGACTGATACAAACGGCATCTCCGACGCGTCGATGGAGCTGCTGCGCGGCGTGGAGATCCTCGCGCTGGACGGCCTGCGGATCGCGCCGCGGCATCCGACGCATTTCGTCATCGACGAAGCGGTGAGATGTGCGCAGCGCATCGACGCGCGCGAAACGTGGCTCATCCATCTCACGCACGAAGTGCTGCACGAGGAAGTCGATGCGAACTTGCCGCCCGGCATTCGCCTCGCGTACGACGGTTTGAAACTGCAGCTATGAAACAGATTCCCAAGCTCGCGTCGCTCGACGCCTCCGTCACCGCTCCTCCTTCCAAGTCCTACTCCGTGCGCGCACTGCTATTGGCGGCGATGGCGGAAGGGACGACCGTCGTGCAGAACTGCCTCGACGCGGACGACACGCGCTACGCGCTCGAAGCACTGCGCACCCTCGGCTACGACGTCAGCGGCACGATCCAGCGCGAATTGACCATCGGCGCGCGCATCAAAACGTCGGCGAATGAAGTTCCGATTTTCACCGGCAACGCCGGCACCGCCATGCGCTTCTTCACCGGCTGGCTCGCGTTCACGCCGGGACGCTATCTGCTGCACGGCGAAGAGCGGATGCACGAGCGGCCCATCGGCGATCTCGTCGAGGTGCTGCTGTCGATCGGCGCGGAAGTCGAGTACGTCGAGAAAGAGGGCTATCCGCCGCTGCGCATCCGCGGCAAGAAAATGCGCGGCGGATTCGAAGTGCCGATCTCCGCGTCGACGTCGAGCCAATTCGTTTCGGCGCTGATGCTCGGCGGCGCGACGCTGCCGTACGGCATCACGCTGCAGATCGCGAATCTCGCTTCCGGTCCGTACATCGACATCACCGCCGACATCCTCTCCACGTTCGGCGCGAAGGTGGAGCGCACCGGCGACACGGTGCATGTGCGCGCGGCGCGGCTCGAGCTGCCGGAGTATCGCGTGGAAGGCGATTACTCCTCCGCCTCCTACTGGTTCGCCGCCGCAGCAGCATTGGGCGGCACGATGCGCGTGCGCGGCCTCGCTTCACCGACCGCGCAGGGCGACTCCGGCTTCGTGGACATCCTCGCGGCGATGGGCTGCGCGATCGACGCAAACGCGAACGACATCGTCGTGCGCGGCCCGAAGAAATTGCGCGGCGGCTCGTTCGACTGCAACGCCACGCCGGACATCGTGCCGACGCTCGCCGCCATCGCGCCACTCGCGGACGCGCCGGTGGAGATCACAAACGTCGCCAATCTGCGCGTCAAAGAAAGCGATCGCCTGGCCACCGTCACCTCCGAATTGCGCCGCCTCGGCGCCACCGTCGAAGAGCGTCCCGATTCGCTGCTCATTCAGCCCGGCTGGTCGGACGAACCAGCCACGATCGAGACGCACAACGATCACCGCATCGCCATGGCCTTTGCCATCGCTGGCCTGGCGCGCGGCAACGTCACGATCGCCAAAGAGCAGGTGGTCACGAAGTCGTATCCGCGCTTCTGGAAGACGCTCGACGAAGTCATCGCCGTCTCGATGACATAATCGGCGCGCTCGCAACCATCGATGTCCGCCTGGTATCTCCTTCTTGCGCTGCTCTTCGTGCTCGCGAACGGATTCTTCGTCGCGGCCGAATTCGCCATCGTCAAAGTGCGGCCGACGCAGCTCGTCGAGCTCGCGGAAGCCGGCAGCGTGCGCGCGAAGATGGCGCGCCGCCTCCTCAAGCATCTCGACGCGTACCTCTCAGCCACGCAGCTCGGCATCACGCTCGCCTCGCTCGCTCTTGGCTGGATCGGCGAGCCCGCGTTCGCGCGCTTGATCGAACCGATCTTCGCGAGCTTCGGCCCCTCTGCGCCGGCGTACGCGCATTCGGTCTCCGCGACCATCGCCTTCACCATCATCTCCATCCTCCACATCGTCCTCGGCGAGCTCGCGCCGAAATCGATCGCCATCCAGAAGCCCGTCGGCACGTCGCTCTGGATCGCCCATCTGCTGCGCGCGTTTTACGTGGCCGCCTATCCGGCCATCTGGCTGCTGAACAGCATCTCGCGCGGCATCCTGCGCGCCATCGGCATCCAGCCCGCGCACGAACTGGAGTCCGCGCATTCGCCGGAAGAGCTGCGCCTCATCCTGGCCGGTTCGGAGAAGGCGGGCATTCTCTCCGAAGAAAACCGCGAGATCATCGAAGGCGTCTTCCAGTTTTCGAAGCGCACCGCGCGGCAAATCATGGTGCCGCGGACGGATGTGATCATCCTCTCCACCACGCGCTCGATCGACGAGAACCTGGAGACGATCCGTACCACGCGCCACACGCGCTATCCGCTCTGCGAAGGAACGCTCGACCAGACCATCGGCCTGATTCACGTGAAGGATCTGATGCTCGCGCAACTGCGCGGGCCGGGCAAAAAGCTCGAAGAGTTGAAGCGCGACGTGCTCTTCATCCCCGAAAACAGCACCGTCGAATCGCTGCTCTCGCAGTTCATCGAATCGAAGAACCACATGGCCGTCGTGCTCGACGAATACGGCGGCGCGTCGGGGATCGTCTCGCTCGAGAACATCACCGAAGAGCTGTTCGGGCAGATCCAGGACGAATTCGATCGCGAGCGTCCCGAGATCGAGCCCCTCGGCAATGGCCGCTATCGCGTGCGCGGCGATTACCTCATCGAAGATCTCGCCGATCGTTTGAAGATCGACGTCGGCGAGCCGGATGAAGAAACGATCGGCGGTTACGTCGCGGCGCGGCTGGGACGGGAAGTGTCGCGCGGCGATCGCACGGAGCTCGGCGACCTGGCCATCGAAGTGATCGAAGGCGAGCGTTTTCGCGTGCGCTGGGTGGCCGTACAAACGAAAACGCCGCCCGTCGAAGAGATCGACGAAGCGGCGTCAAGCTGATTCGCGTTCGTTTAGTGCTTCCGGAAAATCCCGCTCACCTTCTGCCACACACGCGACAGCATGCCGGTGTCATGGCTCTGTTCGCTGGTGCTCTGGCGGCCGTAGCGCGACTCCTTCAAGATCTTGTCCGTTTCCTGGATTCGCATTCGCAACCTCCTAATGATTCTTATAGTTGCGAGGGAGATGCCACTTCAGGAGCGAATGGCCTTTTCGTGATACGCAACGACGATATCGCGCACTTTTTCCGGGTCGTCGACGACGTGAATGCTGTCCACGTCTTCCTGGGTGATGTTGTTCAGCGCCAGCACGCGCGCGCGTAACCAGTCGATGAGGCCACCCCAGTAATCGCTGCCGTAGAGGATCACCGGAAAGTCTGAGATTTTCTTGGTCTGGATCAACACCAACGCGCCGAAGAGCTCGTCGAGCGTCCCGAATCCGCCGGGAAACGTGATGAACGCCTCCGAGTACTTGATGAACATCGTCTTGCGGACGAAGAAGTAGCGGAAGGTCATGGCCTTGTCGACGTAGTGATTCACGAACTGCTCGAACGGCAGCTGGATGTTGCAGCCGATCGACAGCGCGTCGCCCTGCTTGGCCCCTTTGTTCGCCGCTTCCATGATGCCGGGGCCGCCGCCGGTGATGATGGCGAAGCCGGCGCGGCCGAGGAGCTCGGCGGTTTTGACGGCGGCTTCGTAGTACTGGTCGGAGAGCTGCGTTCGCGCGGAGCCGAAGATCGAAACCGCCGGATAGACGTCGGCCAGATGATCGAAGCCGGTGACAAATTCCGACGTGATCCGCAGGACGCGCCACGATTCGCTTTGCAGCGTTTCGGCAACGGTGGGGCGATCGAGCAGTTTGCGATCTTCGAGCGACTCGCGCTCGGTGGGCGGGATGTGCTGTTCAGACATGTGCAGCCGATTCTATTGGAGCGGCGGGCGCCCTCGCCCGCCGGAAAAAAGAA
>DASSMK010000378.1:0-8012 GCA_035688915.1 Thermoanaerobaculia bacterium | reverse complement strand
TCGAAGGAGCGCGCATCACGGCGGGCGAGCCGCTGTTCGAGCTCGCCGCTCTCGATCGCGTCTGGATTCTCGCCGACGTCTACGAGTCCGAGCTTTCGTTCGTGCGCATCGGTGCGAACGCGACGATCACGCTCACGTACCTGCCAGGCCGCACGTTCACCGGCAAAGTCACCTTCATCGCGCCGCTCGTCGATCCGATGACGCGCACCGCCAAAGTGCGCATCGAAGTCGATAACCGCGACGGCGCACTCAAGCCGGAGATGTTTGGCGAAGTGCTCATCGAGGAGCCGGCGCGCACCGTCACCGCCGTTCCCGAATCGGCGGTGCTCACCACGGGTACGCGCTCGCTGCTCTTCATCGTGAAGAACGACGGCACGTTCGAGCCGCGCGAGGTGCAGACGGGGACGAAGAGCGACCGCTTCATCGAGATTCGCCGCGGCGTCGCACCTGGCGAGAAGGTGGCCACGCAGGCGAACTTCCTCATCGACTCCGAATCGCGCCTGAAAGCAGCGCTCGCGCAGATGAGCGGACCGGGAGGTCACCCGCACGGCTCGTAAGCGCGTGCGGCGGAGGACACCATGATCGAAAAACTGATTCGCATCTGCGCCACGAACCGCTTCCTCACGCTGGCGGTGATCGCGGCGCTCGTGTTTGCAGGCATCTGGTCGATGCAGCGCATCGCGCTCGACGCGCTGCCCGATCTGTCGGACACGCAGGTCATCGTCTATTCAACGTGGGACCGCAGCCCCGACATCATCGAAGACCAGGTCACCTATCCCGTCATCACCGCCCTCCTCGGCGCCCCGAAAGTCAAAGCAATCCGCGGCTTCTCCGACTTTGGCTACTCGTATGTCTACGTCATCTTCGACGAAGGCACCGATCTCTATTGGGCGCGCAGCCGCGTGCTCGAGTACCTCTCGAAAGTGCAGTCGACGCTGCCGCAAGGCGTGAAGACGTCCCTCGGCCCCGACGCGACGGGCGTGGGCTGGGTGTTCCAGTACGCGCTCGTCGACAGGAGCGGCAAGCACTCGCTCGCGGATCTGCGGTCGATGCAGGACTGGCACATCCGCTACGCGTTGCAGTCCGTTCCCGGCGTCGCGGAAGTGGCGTCGCTCGGTGGCTTCGTGCGGCAGTACCAGATCACCGTCGATCCGAACAAGCTCGCCGCGTATCGCATCCCGCTCATGCAGGTGATGGAGGCGGTCCGCTCATCGAACAACGAAGTGGGCGGGCGCCTCGTGGAGTGGAGCGGCGCGGAGTACATGGTTCGCGCGCGCGGCTACGTGAAGAAGATCGAAGATCTCGAACAGATCGTGGTCAGGACGGACGAACGCGGCACGCCCGTCTTCCTGCGCGACGTCGCGAACGTGCAGCTCGGCCCCGAGATGCGGCGCGGCGTGGCGGAGCTGAATGGCGAAGACGAAGTGGCCGCGGGCGTCGTGATCATGCGCCACGGCGAGAACGCGCTGAGCGTCATCCATCGCGTCAAGGAGAAGCTCGCCGAAATTCAGAAGACGCTACCGGCGGGCGTGCAGATCGTCACCACCTACGATCGCTCCGAGCTGATCGAGCGCTCCATCCACACGCTCAAACACGAGCTGCTCATCGAGATGCTCATCGTGTCGCTGGTCATCCTGATCTTTCTCTGGCACATCCCCAGCGCGATCATTCCGATCGTCACCATCCCGGCCGCGGTGATTCTCTCGTTCATCCCGATGAAGCTCTTCGGGATCGACGCCAACATCATGTCCCTCGGCGGCATCGCCGTGGCCATCGGTGCGCTCGTCGATGCGTCGGTCGTCGTCGTCGAGAACGCGCACAAGAAGCTGGAAGTGTGGGAGCAGGAGGGGAAGAAGGGCGATTACAAGGAAGTGCTCATCACCGCCATTCAGGAAGTCGGCCGGCCGAGCTTTTTCTCGCTGATGGTCATCGCCATCGCCTTCATGCCCATCTTCGCGCTCGAGGCGCAGGAAGGACGGCTCTTCCGGCCGCTCGCCTTCACCAAGAACTTCGCGATGGCAATCGCGGCGGTGCTGGCGATCACTCTCGATCCGGCCATTCGCTTGCTCTTCATCCGGATGAAGAAGTTCGAATTCCGTCCGAAGCTCCTCGCCTCGATCGCGAACGCGGTCGTCGTCGGCAGGATGTATCCCGAAGAGAAGCACCCCATCTCGAAGATTCTCTTCAAGATCTATGGTCCTCCGGCGCGCTGGGTGCTGAAGTATCCGAAGAGCGTCATCGCCATTGCGCTTTGCATCGTGGCCATCACCATCCCCGCGTACAAGAAGCTCGGCCACGAGTTCATGCCTCCACTCAATGAAGGCGCGATCCTCTACATGCCAACGACGCTGCCCGGCATCTCAGTGACCGAAGCGACCGCGCTCCTGCAGCGTCAGGATCAATTGCTCGCGGCCATTCCCGAAGTGGAGCGCGTGTTCGGCAAGGCCGGCCGCGCCGATACATCCACCGATCCGGCGCCGTTCTCGATGATGGAAACGGTGGTCGTGCTCAAACCGGTCGAACAGTGGCGTACGAAAGAACGCTTCTATTCGACATGGCCCGGCTTCGTGAAGCCGCTCTTCCGCCCACTTTGGCAGGAGACGATTTCGTGGGACGACCTCGTCAACGACATGAACGCGAAGCTCACGCTTCCCGGCCAGACAAACGCCTGGACGATGCCGATCAAGAACCGCATCGACATGCTCACCACCGGCGTGCGCACGCCCGTGGGCATCAAAATCTTCGGCTCCGATCTGAAAGAAATCGAGCAGATCGGACAGCACCTCGAACGCATTCTGCAGAACGTTCCCGGCACGCGCAGCGTGTACGGCGAGCGCACCGCGGGCGGTTACTTTGTCGACTTTGATCTCAATCGCGAACAGATCGCGCGCTACGGCCTGACGATCAAAGACGTGCAGGAAGTGATCATGACGGCGATCGGCGGCGAGACGATCTCCACCACCATCGAAGGGCGCGAACGCTATCCGATCAACATCCGCTATCCGCGCGAGCTGCGCGATGACGTGGACGAGCTCTCGCGCACGCTCGTGCCCACCATGAGCGGCGCGCAGGTCCCCCTCGGCCAGCTCGCGAAGATTCAGCTCGTCGAAGGACCAGCCATGATCCGCGACGAGAACGGCAAGCTCTCCGGCTACGTGTACGTCGACGTCGACACCGCGAAGCGCGACATCGGCAGCTACGTCGCCGACGCGAAGAAAGCCGTCGAGTCGCAGCTCCAGCTCTCGCCGGGCTATCTGCTCACTTGGAGCGGCCAGTACGAAGCGATGGCGCGCGTGAAGGAGAAGATGAAGGTCGTTCTCCCGCTCACGCTCTTCCTCGTCTTCGGCCTGATCTTCCTGAACACGAAGTCGCTGGTGAAGACGACCATCGTGCTGCTGGCCGTTCCCTTCAGCGCCGTTGGCGCCATCTGGTTCCTCTACGCCCTCGGCTACAACATCTCCATCGGCGTGTGGGTGGGCCTGATCGCGTTGCTCGGTCTCGATGCGGAGACGGGCATCTTCATGCTTCTGTACCTCGATCTCTCGTACCAAAACGCGCAGTCGAAAGACCGCCTCCGCAATCGTGAAGAGCTGAATGAAGCAATCTTCCACGGCGCCGTCCAGCGCGTGCGGCCAAAGGTCATGACCGTCGCCTGCGCCTTCTTCGGCCTCGTCCCCATCATGTGGTCCACAGGCGCGGGCGCAGACGTGATGAAACGCATCGCCGCCCCAATGATCGGCGGTCTCTTCACATCATTCCTGATGGAGCTGCTCGTCTATCCGGCCGTCTACCTGCTGTGGCGCAGGCGCGAGCTGCCGCAGGAAGAGCAGGAGCAAGCGTCGTTGCTGAAACGGTGGCACAAGGCGGCGATCGCGAGCGGTGTCACAGTGGCGATCATCTTCTTCATACACGGCCAGCCGCGGCCGCTCTTTCCGAGATACGACGCGATCCGCATGGCGCTCGTCTCGGACTCGCTACCGGACGCGCGGACGCACGCGAAGGAGCTCGCTGCGCTCGCACGCGACGACGGTCGCGAGTCGATCGCCGCTCGCGCGGATGCCGTGGCGGAGGCCGCGGAGCTAGACGCCGCGCGCGACGCGTTCGCGAAGCTCTCCGACGCAATGATCGCGTACCGCAACGAGTCGAAGGAAGAGCCGCGATCGGTCGTGGCCTGGTGCGCCATGGCCGGGCACTCCTGGCTCCAGCCGAAGGGGGAGATTAGCAATCCCTACCTGAACGGGTCGATGAGGAGGTGCGGAGAAGTGCGCGAGCGGTGAGGAATCGGATACGCGTAGCCGCAATGGTTGCCATGAGCCGGCGCGTAACGAATTTCAATTGGTTGCGGGGGCAGGATTTGAACCTGCGACCTTTGGGTTATGAGCCCAACGAGCTACCAGACTGCTCCACCCCGCGACACTTGAGGAAGGGTACTGCTTGCGAAGAGGGCGGGATTATCTCGACCGGCCTTCCTCGCGTCAAGGACCTTCTAAACTTCGCACCTCCGCCTCGCATTCCCATCCTTCACGGCGCCGCGCCACCGGTATGCTGGCGCGGTTCTTTCTTCGGCGCCTTCGCAGATGAAATCCCTCAGCTCGGTCGTGGTCCTGGTGCTCCTCGTGTTCGCGTCGTCCGCATCGGGCGGCGTGCTGCCCGGCTTTCGCGTGCAAACGATCGCGCCCGCCCTCGGCTTCGTCAGCTCCCTCGTCGTCGACTCGACGAACACGATCTACTACTCCACCACCGGCGGCACGATCTTCCGGCTGGAAGGGGAGAACAGCATCGCCGTGGCCACGCTCCCCACGCACGCCGGCGGCAACGGCGGACTGCTCGGCATGGCGCTCCTCGATGACCGCACCGCCGTCGTGCACTACACCACGTGGGATGACGTGAGCGACCGCGTCCTCGACGACGTCATCGCCACCGTCGATCTCTTCACCGGCTACGACGCGCCGCTGCACATCTTTCCGTGCGACATCCAGAACCGCGACCGCGGCGTCAGCTCCGAACATCACGGCGGCAATCCCACCGTCGCGCCGGACGGCTCCATCTTCGTCGCCATCGGCGAATACGGCGGCGGCATCATCGCCTCGGTTCCTGAATGGAACGGCGGCAAGATCTGGCGGCTGTGGCGCGATGGCCGCGTCGAGCAGTGGTCGCGCGGCGTGCGCAATCCGTATGACCTCGCGTTCGATCCCGACACGCAGCGCGTCATCGTCGCGGACAACGGTCCCGACGACGGCGACGAAATCAATCTCGCTCCCGCCGGCAGCTACCTCGGCTGGCCGTTCACGTTCGGCTTCCAACCGCCGATCGACAACGCGCTGCCGCCTTCCTATGTCTTCCCGCACACGATCGCGCCCACCGGACTGCATCGTTTGAGCGGCCGCAACGCCGCATTGCCGCGCGGCATCCTGCTCGGCGGATTCGTCGCGCAGGCGATCTACTACTTTCCCGATGTCGACGCGCAGCCGCTCCCCGCGCCGATCGTGCTTGCCGATGAACTGCCGTCGCCCGTGTTGGATGTGACCGAGGGGCCGGATGGGCGGATTTACTTTGCGACGGCGGGGGCGATTGCGCGGCTCGATGTGCCGAAGCGCGGCGACTGCAACGGCGACGGATTGACCAACGCGGCGGACATTCGGTCGCTCCTGCTCGAGCTCGCTGATGGCGATCCGGAGCCGGTGCGCGATGCCGGCCTCGGCGCGAACAACGGCAGCTGGGGATGCGATGCGGACGGCGACGCCATCATTTCGGAGAGCGATCTCACAGCGCTTTCGGCCATGGTGCCGCCCTCGCGCAGCCGCGCCGTGCGCACGCGGTGACGTAACGTCCTTCGGGTAGAGCATTTGAGGCGGTCCGCGGACCGCACACGGGCGTCAAAATGCGGCACCGCTGATGCAATGTCTCTGCTTGTTATTTGAAGGAGGCATGACAATGCATCGACCAGCGCATCGCGCCGCGCGGCCACTGCTCACCCTGATGCTCGCACTTTCGCTGAGCACCGGGCTCGCGCAGGCGCAGACTCAGATCAAATCAGGATTCAATCTCTTCAGTGCACAGGATGACGTGCAGATCGGCGCACAGTCCGCGCAGGAAGCCGAGCGGCAGCTGCCGCTCATGAATGACGCGCAAGTCAACGCGTATGTGAACCGCATCGGCGCGCGCCTGGCGCGCAATGCCGGCGGCCCGAATTTCCCGTATCAATTCAAAGTCGTCAACGCGTCGGACATCAACGCGTTCGCTCTTCCGGGCGGACCGATCTACGTCAACCGCGGCGTCATCGACAGCGCGCGCAACGAAGGCGAAGTGGCGGGCGTGCTCGCGCACGAGATCGCTCACGTCGCGCTCCGTCACGGCACGCACCAGGCCTCGAAGGCATATGCCGCGCAGGCCGGTCTCTCCATCCTCGGCGGCATTCTCGGCGGCAAGGTGGGCAACAACACCGCGCAGGTGCTGAACGTCATCGGCGGCGTCGGTTTGAATGCCGTCTTCCTGAAGTTCGGCCGCGATCTCGAAACGCAGGCTGACGTGCGTGGCGCGCAGATTCTCGCGGCAAGCGGTTATGCGCCGGCAGACATGGTGAGCTTCTTCCACACGCTGGAGACAGTGGACAAGTCGAAGAAAACGAACTGGCTGTCGGATCACCCGGCGCCGCCCGATCGCATCGCGCGCATCGAGAAGGAAGCGAAGCTGCTGCGCGTGACCGACCAGCCGACCACGAACGTGGCCGACCTTCGTGCCGTGCAGTCGCAGATGGGCCGTTACGGCAATGCGCCGACGATGGCCGACATCGCGCGCACCGGTCCGCAGACCAGCGCATCGTCCGGCAATAACGGCCCGATGACTTCGAGCAGCGGCATCGGCAACGTGGAAGCGCCGTCGCGCACGTGGCGGACCTTCACCAGCCCGTCCGGCGTCTACGCAGTGAAGTATCCGTCGAACTGGCAGGTCTATCAGCAGGGCTCGACCGGCGTCACCATCGCGCCGCAGGGCGGCATCGGCAACGTGGGCAATCGCACCGAAGTTGTGTATGGAGCGATCGTCAACCACTACGATCCTTTCGGCAACACGCCGCGTTCGTATCTCCGCGGCAGCGGCAGCAGCTCGAGCGCCTCGGCCAATCTGACGGACGCGACGAACGACCTGCTCGCGCAGATTCAGCACGACAGTCCGCACCTTCGCGTGATCTCGAATTCGACGCAGCGCTTCAACCTCGACGGCGGCACCGCCCTCGCGGCCAGTCTGCGCGGCACGAATCCGAACACGCGCATTCAGGAGCGGGTCACGATCATCACGCGCCAGCTGCCCGATCAGCATCTCGTCTATCTGCTGTTCGTGACGCCGGAGCAGGAAGCCTCGCAGTACGCGAGCGTTCTCGACTCGATGGTTCGCTCCATCCAGATCGACGACACGCATCGCCACTAGCGCAGTTCTCGTGTAAAACGCTGGAACGGCGGGGCTTGCCCCGCCGTTCTTCGTTTGCGGCGGCAGCTGGATTTCGTGCCCGGTGTGCTGCGTTATGATCGGACCTGGAGGACTCTCACAAATGTACGATGAAATGATTGTCGCGCCGATGCGGCAGGAGCTGACTCGGCTCGGCATCCAGGAAACCCGCACGGCCGGTGAAGTCGACGCCATTCTCGGCGAGAAAAAAGGCACCGTGCTGGTGGTCGTGAATTCCGTTTGCGGCTGCGCGGCCGGCATGGCCCGTCCGGCCGTGGCCATGGCTCTCGAAAACGAAGTGCTGCCCGAGAAGATGATCACCGTCTTCGCCGGAAACGATCGCGACGCCACGGCGCGCGCGCGCGACTACTTTGTCGGCTACCGTCCGTCCTCTCCGTCGATCGCTCTGATCAAGGACGGACAGGTCGTGAAGATGTTCGAGCGCTGGCAGATCGAAGGCCGCGAAGCGCACGACATCGCATCCGAGCTGGTGGCCGCGTTCAATCAGCACTGCGTGCGCGAAACCGCATCCGTGCAGTAAACCACTCGCGCAACGAGTTGGAGCGGCG
>DASSMK010000377.1:0-5659 GCA_035688915.1 Thermoanaerobaculia bacterium | reverse complement strand
GGTACGGCTACGACTGGCTCGGCACTTCCGGCGACACCGTGACGTACGCCGATGCGATGCGCATCGCCACGGCGAACGGCGCGACCGTTTCGCATGACGCAAACGGCGAAGCGACGTTCACGTACGCCGGCCGCACGGTGTACTTTCAGGACGCGGCGGGCTACAAGAAGAAGATCGATCACCTTACCGCGTATCACCCGCGCCTCGGCGGTTTCGCGGCGTGGCGCGTGGGCGCGGAAGATCCCGCGATCTGGCCGCTCGTTGCGGAGCTGAAGTACAGCATGTCCAGCGCGGTCAGCCCGGCGCCTGGCGATTTCGCGATCAACAGCCCGGCAGCCGTCTCGCTGAAAGCGGGCGCGCTGACCACGGCGAAGCTCGGCCTCGTGCCGATCAATGGTTTCGACGGCAGCGCGGATATCACCGTCGAGAAGCTCGATGACTTTCCGGGCACGGTGCTGCTGAGCAGCGCCACCGTGCGCGTGGGCGTCGCGACGACGGTGACGATCACGACGCCCGCCAATACGCGCGCCGGCGTTTACACGCTGCGCGTGAAGATGGCCAGCCCGATGGTGGCGCACGAGCAGATGCTGACGATCTCCGTGCAGGCGGCGCCGTCCACCGCAACGTTCCGTCTCGATGCACCGCAGCGCGTCACGCTGGCGCGCGGCGCGACGTCGCAGTTCGCCCTGAACGTCCTGCCGGACAGCGCGCTCGAAGAAAACCCGCGCGTCACTGCACGCTTCGTCGATCCGTTCAGCGGCAGCGTCGCGCTCTCCGCGACGACGATCGCCGCGAGCTCGCCCGTCGGCGTGTCCGTGACTGCTGATCGCTTTGCCGCGAACGGTACGTATCGATTGGAGCTGACGGTGCAGACCACTGCCGTGGTGCGCACGCAGATCGTGAATGTGGTGGTGAGTGGCGGAAAGTCTCGCGCGGTGCGGTAGGACGACGGAGCCTGGTTCAGCGCGCCACACACCCTCCCAGGTCCCGCGCTACGCTCGGGATGACAACTCGCTGTCACTCCGAGCGAGCGTAGCGCCCGGGGGCTGTTGGAGGGGCGGCGCGCAACGAAATCAGCGCGCTTTGTCGAGACGCTCGGCGAATTTGTCCGCCGGCTCGAAGCCCGTCCAGCGGAGGTCGGTGCGCTCGGCACCGTCCGCGCCTAGGAAAACGAGCGTCGGGACGCCGCGGATTGCGTACTGCTTGGTCAGCTCTTTCGTCGTCGCGTCGTCGGGCGACGTCAGATCGGCTTTGATACGCACGAAATCGCCGAGCTTCGCGGCCACGCGCGGATCGCTGAACGTCTTCTCGTCCAGCTCCTTACACGGCAGGCACCAGTCGGCGTAAAAGTCGATGATCACCGGCTTGCCGCTCGTACGCGCCGCCGCAATCGTCGCCGCGTCGTACTTTTGCCACTGCACGTGCGTGCCGCCGCGCGGAATCGCGAAGGCGACGCCGGCGACGAGCAACAGAATCGACAGCGCCACACGCCACGCGCGCGCGCCTTTCGAGCGCGAGAAGAAGAGGAAGAACGCGCCGATGAGCAGGCTCGCCGCGACGCCGTACTGGAACGCGCGATCGCCGATCAATCCGCGCAAAAAGTAAAACGCCATGGCGATGAGGATGAAGCCCATGGCCTTCTTGATCTGCACCATCCACTCGCCGGAGCGCGGAATGCTCGACGCGGCGGACGAGAAGATGCCGAGGAAGAGATACGGCACGCCGAGTCCGAGGGCGAGGACGAAGAACATGGCGAAGCCGAGGAGCGGGGACTGCAGCGAGCTGACGAGCGCGATGAGCGAGATCACGAACGGACCGACGCACGGCGCCGCGACGATGCCGATCACCAGACCCATCACGAGCGCGCCTGCGAGTCCTGATTTGCCGCCGGCCTGATTGAGGATCACGCGCGGCGCCTGCATCTCGAACGCGCCGAACATCGACGACGCCATGACCAGCATCAGCAGCGCGAAGAAAATCAGCACGGCCGGATGCTGCAGCCACGCGCCGAACAACTTGCCCGACAGCGCGGAAAAGACGCCGAGGGCGGAGTACGTGATGGCGATGCCGAGAACGTAGAGCGAGGAGAGCGCGACGCGGCGGCCGGTGCTCGTGCCGCTCTGCTGGCCGAAGTAGCCGATGGTGATGGGGATGAGCGGATAGACGCACGGCGTAAGGTTGAGCGCCAGGCCGAGGACGAAGATGGCGAGGAGCGTGAGCGGCAGTCCGCGCTCGCTGAAGGTGCTGGCCACGTCGGACGAGAAGACCGACTTTTGCGCGGCCGCGCCTTTCGGTGCTTCCGACAACGGCGTGAAGTTGCCGGATGACGGCGCTGTCGCTGTGGTCGTCGCAGCGGGAGTGGCCGCCGGCGCCGCGACGATCTTCGCCAGATCGATGTCCGCTTCCGCTTTTTTCGGCGGCAGGCAGACGGTGTTGCTGCAAGCCTGATAGTTCAGCGTGGCGTGCAGCGTGGTCGCGCCGGCTTTCACCTTCGCGGTGAAGGGGATCTGGAACTTGCCGTCGTACACCGCCAGCGCTTTGCCGCCGGTGAACTCGAACGCCTTCATCTGATGCGCCGGATATCGCGGCTGCACGTTCTCCGCATCCAGCACCAGCACCGTCGGAATCGCAAACTCCTCGGTTGGCGTGTGCGAGTTGATGTGCCACCCTTCGGCGACCGTCGCGCCGATGGTGCCGTGCACGTCGTCGCCGGTGCGCTGCTGGATCGAGCCTTCGATCGTGACCTTAGGCCCGGCGTCAGGACCGCCGAAGCCGATCTGCGCGAAGGAAGGAAGAGAAGAGAAAGCGAGAAGAACAAACGCAGCGATGCGCAACCGTTACCTCGTGAACTGCAGAAATGCGCTGCTTCAGCGCGCGCCGGCGGCGATCCGCTTTTCGATCTCCGGCAGTACCTGATCGACGTTCTTGACGAGCGGCGAGTTCGGGAACGACTGCTTGAACTTGCGGAACTCGGTGGCCGCAGCGGCGAGATTACCCTGATCCATGTAGATCTGCGCAACGAGCAGACGCGCGCGCTCCACGGGCTCGCCGCTCTTGCTGCGCGCGGTGAGCTTGTTGATGGTGGTCATGGCATCCGGATACTTCTTCTGCAGGACGTAGCCGACGGCGAGCTCGTAATGCGCCTGATCGCGCACCGCGGCAGCGGCCTTCTTCTCGTCGAGCAGCTTCTTGAGGCGCGGCTCGCTCGCGGCGTAATCGCCGCGCGACATGAACTCGCGCGCCAGATCGAGGCGCTTCTGGTAATCGCCGGCGATCGACGCTTCGTTCTTCACGCGCATCTGGAAGTCGGTGTACTTGCCGCGCGTCTGGCCGAGCATCGTCGCGAACTCCGCCGGCGGCGCGTAACCGCGGATGATGCCGGCGATGGTGAGGTCGGGCGTGAGGAGGAGGAAGGTCGGCAGGGAGGTGATGCCGAACTTCTGCGAGAGCTTGGTGCCTTCGTTGCCGTCTTCGGTGTCGAGACGGAGGAGCACGAGATCATCCGTCGCGTTCTGGAACGCCTGCGACGGGAAGACCTCGGCCTCGAAGCGATGGCACCAGCCGCACCACTGCGCAAACATGTCGACGAAGATGAGCGAGTTGCTCTCCTTCGCCTTTTTCTGCGCCGCGGTCAGAGACTTGAGCCACGTCCCGGCCTGAGCCTGTGAAGACAGCAGCACCGCGAACGCGACCAGCAGGGCAATCCTTTTCAAGGGCGATCCTCCGCCGGTCGTCAACGGGAGGGTGAAAACCGCTATTCCGAACGGTTTACACCGGCTGGTGACATTTCCGTCTCCGGACGTGTCTTCTGCTGTGCGTAGCGGCGCGCCGCGTCGATGAACGCGCCGAAGAGCGTCGTGGCCGACGGCTCGCCCGGCATGTCCTCCGGATGCCACTGCACGCCGATGTAAAACGGATGCGAAGGATCCTCGAGACCTTCCACGATGCCGTCCGGCGCATGCGCGGTGATGCGCAGCCCTTCGCCGACGTTCTTGATGGCCTGATGGTGCGACGAGTTCACGTTCATCTCGCCGGAGCGGAGGATGGAGGCGAGCTTCGTCCCCTGCTCGACGATCACGTCGTGGCGCGCGCGGTCTTCAGGAATGCTGGCGTGGCGGATCTCGGTGTCCATCGCGGAGTCGATGTCCTGCACGAGCGAGCCGCCGGCGGCGACGTTCATCATTTGCAGGCCGAGGCAGATGCCGAGGGTGGGGATGCCGTGCTCGCGCGCGGCTTTGGCAAGCGCGTAATCGTTGCTCTGCCGACGCTCGTCCATCGCTTCCACGGTCTCGTGACGCTCCTCGCCGTAGAGCGCGGGATCGCAGTCGTAGCCGCCGGCGAGCACGAGGCCGTCCAGCGATTCGACGAGATCGCGCGCGTTCTCCGGCTGCGGCGGAATGAGCACCGGCAGCGCACCCGCGCGGCGCACGGCTTCGACGTACGTGAGATAGGCGAACGCGCGGTCGCGCTTGCCGGGTTTCGTGTGGATATCGGAGCCGATGCCGATGATCGGTTTATTGGCCATAGTTGGAATTCTCGCGAACGGTTGAGCCGAAATCGTACCCTCTCGCGGTTCGTTTTCCTCGGCACAACCAACAAAAAGGAGATCACGAACGATGCCGCATTGGCTCACGAGAACCGCTGTTTTCTTTTTCGCCGCAGCGCTGTCGGCTCCGCTCCTTGCGGCTGACGCCGGTACGCACGTCGAGTTGAAGGCGGTTCCGGAGTACGTGTCGCGGCTGTTCGTCCCTGTGGTGGCGGGTCAGGCCAATACGTTCCGCGTGGAGACGGAGCCGATCGACGCAATCGTGGAAGCACCGGCGAACTTCACGGTCGCGCTCGACAACGGCGGCGTGGTGGTCAACGGACCGGAAGACGAAGCATCCGGTTACGCCCGCGTTCGCTCTGGCTCCCGCGAGCTGACGCTCACGCTCGTCAATCTCATCCCCTCCAGCGAAGTGCATCGCGGCGTGCTCGACGGCTACCGCATCGGCCAGTACGCGGCGCCGCTGAAAGGCATGCCGTCGTACGAAGCGCCGAAAGGCTTCGTGCGCCTGACGGACGACAACGCGGCGCTGATGGTCTCGGATCACTACCGCCTCTCCGATTTCCAGTGCAAGCTCGATGGCGATTCGAAGTTCCTCATCCTGCGCACGGAAGCGCTGATGAAGCTGGAGATGCTGCAGCATGAGCTGGCGCAGCGCGGCGTGAACTTCGCGCGCTTCACGATCATGTCAGGCTTCCGCACGCCGTACTACAACTCGCGCATCGGCAACGAGACCGGGCACTCGCGCCACCTCTACGGCGACGCGATGGACATCTACATCGACGAGAACCACGACGGCGTGATGGACGATCTGACCGGCGACGGCCGCGCCGATGCCGCCGACGCGCGCGCCATCCTGCGCATCGCCGAAGAGCTGGACCAGTCGCCGGAATGGGGCTGGCTGCAAGGCGGCGCCGGCGTGTACCACGCGAACGCGGCCCACGGCCCGTATCTGCACGTGGACGCGCGCGGCTACGTGGCGCGCTGGGGAGCGGTGGCCGGGGATGGCGTGTTGATGGCGCGGTAGGGGCGATTCACTCGCACGGAGCGTTGGAGCGGCGGGCGCCCTCGCCCGCCGAGCGCTCGCGAGGAACCCGGCGGGCGAGGCGCCCG
>DASSMK010000376.1:0-24251 GCA_035688915.1 Thermoanaerobaculia bacterium | reverse complement strand
GCCTCGCCCGCCGAGGATCGCGCGACAAAGCCGGCGGGCGAGGCGCCCGCCGCTCCAACGGCAGCGCGAGAGGAACTCTGATGGCTGAATCGCGCGCCAGCCGGATCATGCGCTGGAAGTTCAATCTCTTTCCCGCGTACCGCGGCACGGGTGGGCGCGTCACGTACATCTCCTCCGACTTTCGCGAAGCGCGCGTGAAGCTGCCGCTGAACTGGCGCACGCGCAACATCGTGGGGACGATTTTCGGCGGCAGCCTCTACGCCGCCGTCGATCCCCTCTACATGCTCATGCTCATCCAGATCCTCGGCCGCGACTACGTCGTCTGGGACAAAGCCGCCACCATAAGTTTTTGCCGCCCGGGACGAACGACGCTCACCGCCACGTTTCGCATCGAGGAGGCGGAGCTGGACGCCATCCGCGCCGCCACCGCCGGCGGCGAGCCCGTCGATCGCACGTACATCGTCGAGCTGGTCGACGCGGAAGGGACGGTGCACGCGGTGGTGGAGAAGGTGATTTACATTCGCCGCAAGTGAGTCTGACGCAGCAGCTACCATGCACGCGAACATGAAACTCGGCATCGACGGTTTCGCCTACGACGACCTCTACTCCTACGCGCGGCTGCACGACCTCGCGGTCACCTTCGACGATTTCCTCCGCGAGCATGACGCGGATCTCTTCGCGCGCTTCGACGCGTATCGCAAGGCGCCGGAGGCGCTCGATGAGCCGCAGGAATCGGCGGTACTGATCGCGGCGGGACGCGAGCTGGGGATGTTCCTGGCGAAGATGTTCCGCATCGACGCCGAATCGTCCGCGCTGCGCATGCGCGCCGAACGCGACTCCACAGTGGCGCGCTTCAAAAAAGAATTCGTCGCCAAACGTGTGGCCAAGTACAACGCGGCGACGGCGCCGGCTTTCGCGGGCATCACGCCGGAGCTGCTGATCCGCACGCTTGCACCCGACGCTCCGGATCAGGAGCTCGCACTCGCGAAGACCGCGCTGCAACTGCTCGATCTCGAACGCGATTACCCGCGCGGCGCGAAAGCGCTCGCACCCTCTGCCGAAGCGCGTCTCCGTTTGCAGCAACTGCTCGATCGCGTCGGCGTCACGCGCGAACGCGTCGATTCCGCCGAAGCGGCGGAGCGCGAAGCCGCGACGCTGCATGCCATCACCGATTCGCTCGTCGACTGGACGGCCAGACAGTGGAAGAGCGGCCACTTTCACGGCTGGACGTCGTTCCGTTTGCCGGAGCCGCTCATCTTCGACAAGCTCGTGCCGACGGAGCCGGTGGACGCGGTGCGATTCGGCGGCGAGTCCGAGCACTTCCGGCGCCGCGACGGCTTCAAGCTCACCGATCCGCGCATGACGCCGCGCGAGATCTCCGACGAAGCGCTCTACTGCATCTACTGCCACGAGCGGAAGAAAGACTCCTGCTCGCACGGCTTCCCGCAAGCGAACGGCACGTTCAAACCGAATCCGCTGGGGATGGTGCTGGAAGGCTGCCCCCTCGACGAAAAAATCGGCGAGATGAACGCGCTGCGCGCCGACGGCGACGCCATCGCTTCGCTGGCCGTGGTGATGATCGACAACCCGATGTGCCCCGGCACCGGCCACCGCATCTGCAACGACTGCATGCGCTCCTGCATCTTCCAGAAGCAGGATCCGGTGAACATCCCCCAGATCGAAACGGGCGTCCTCACCGACGTCCTCTTTCTGCCGTGGGGCTTCGAGATCTATTCGCTGCTCACGCGCTGGAATCCGATCAACGTGCGCCGTCCCATCCAGCTGCCGTACAACGGCAAGAACGTCCTCATCGTCGGCCTCGGCCCCGCCGGCTACACGCTCGCGCACTACCTCGCGAACGAAGGCTTCGGCGTGGTGGCCATCGATGGTTTGAAGATCGAGCCGGCGGAGAACGTGCGCGAGCCGATCCGCGACGCGCGCTCACTCTGGGACGCGCTCGACGATCGCATCCTGGCCGGCTTCGGCGGTGTCTCGGAGTACGGCATCACCGTGCGCTGGGACAAGAATTTCCTGAAAGTGATTCGCATCGCGCTGGAGCGCAAGAACCATCTGCGCATCTACGGCGGCGTGCGATTCGGCGGCACGCTGACGATCGAAGAAGCGTTCGACGAGCTCGGCTTCGATCACATCGCCATCGCCGCCGGTGCCGGCACGCCCACCGTCGTGCGCATGAAGAACAACCTCATTCGCGGCATCCGGAAAGCGTCGGACTTTCTGATGGCGCTGCAGCTCACCGGCGCGTTCAAGAAAGGCTCGCTCGCGAATCTGCAGGTGCGCCTGCCGGCGGTCGTGATCGGCGGCGGCCTAACCGCCATCGACACGGCCACGGAGCTCTTCGCCTACTACCCCGTGCAGGTCGAGAAGATTCTCGACCGCTACGAAACCCTCGGCGCCGAGATCGGCGAAGAGATCGTTCGCGGCGGCTATGACACCGAAGAGCTGGGCATCCTCGACGAGTTCCTCGCGCACGGGCGCGCGGTGCGCGACGAACGGCAGCGCGCGGCGGAAGCGGGCGAAGAGCCGAATTTCATTCCGCTCGTGCGCGGCTGGGGCGGCGTCACCATCGCCTATCGCAAGTCGATGTTCGACTCACCCGCCTATCGCCTCAACTACGAGGAGATCGACAAGGCCTTCGAGGAAGGGATCGCGTACGCCGAGAACCTCTCGCCCGTCGAAGCGCTCAACGACGACTTCGGCCACGTGCGCGCGGTGGTCTTTGAAAAGCAGATCGTCGAAGACGGACGGTGGAAGGATTCGGGAGAGGTCGTGGAGATCGCCGCGCGCTCCGTGATGGTCGCCGCCGGCACGAGCCCGAACGTCATCTACGAGAAAGAGCATCCTGGCACGTTCAAGCTCGACAAGTGGAAGCAGTTCTTCCAGAGCTACAGCATCTCCGAAAATCTGGAGTTGATCGAAGACGATGAAGCGTCGCGCGATCGCGGCTTCTTCACTTCGTATCAGCACGCCGCGCGGCGCGAAAAGCTGATCACGTTCTACGGCGACAACCACCCCAAGTACGCAGGCAACGTCGTCAAAGCGATGGCTTCTGCGAAGCACGGCTATCCGCACGTGGCGCGGCTCTTCGCGACCGACATCGCCAGGGCCACGAATGAAGATCGCGATGCGCAGTGGAACGAGTTGATCGCGAAGCTCGACGACGGCCTGGTGGCGCGCGTGCACGAGGTGAAGCGCCTCACGCCGACCATCATCGAAGTGGTCTGCCGCGCGCCGTTTGCTGCGCGACACTTTCTGCCCGGACAGTTCTTCCGCCTGCAAAACTTCGAAGCGTTCGCGCCGCAGCTCGACGGCTCGCGCCTGGCCATGGAAGGTCTCGCGCTCACCGGCGCGTCGACCGATCCGGAGCGCGGACTGCTCTCGCTGATCGTGCTGGAGATGGGCGGCTCCTCGCGACTCTGCGCCATGCTCAAGCCCGACGAGCCGGTGGTGGTGATGGGACCGACCGGCGCGCCGACCGAGATTCCGAGCAACGAGACGGTGCTCCTCGCCGGCGGCGGACTCGGCAACGCCGTGCTCTTCTCGATCGCCAAAGCGTTCAAAGACAACGGCTGCCGTGTCATCTACTTCGCCGGCTACAAGAAAGCGGCGGACGTCTTCAAGCGCGACGAGATCGAAGCGGCCACCGATCAGGTGATCTGGTCGGTCGATGTGGGCGAAGCGATCGAGCCGCGCCGTCCGCAGGATCTGCAGTTCGTCGGCAACATCGTGCAGGCCATGCTCTTCTACGCCGCGCGCGAGAACGAGCAGTTCCAGCTGCACGACGTGCAGCGCCTCATCGCCATCGGCAGCGACGGCATGATGCGCGCCGTGAAAGAGGCGCGGCACGGCGTGCTCGCACCGCACCTCAATCCGAATCACGTCGGCATCGGCTCGATCAACTCACCGATGCAATGCATGATGAAGCAGGTCTGCGCGCAGTGCCTGCAGCGCCACGTCGACCCGAAGACGGGCAAGGAGTCGTTCATCTTCTCCTGCTTCAATCAGGACCAGCATCTCGACGAAGTCGATTTCGTGAACCTGCGCGCACGCCTGCGGCAGAACACGGTGCAGGAGAAGCTCACGAATTTGTGGCTGACGCGATTGCTGGCTTCCCCCGCCCTTCCAGGCTCATAGGCTCACAGGCTCACAGGCTCACAGTAGCCCGCGCAGCGCGAGAGTGGCCGCGCGCGCATGTGGCCCGAGGAAGACGCGCGAAATCGCGCCGCAGCGATGCGTGCGGCATGCGCCGTGGACGCAATCGCTCGGCAGGCGCTCGCTACTCTGAGCCTGTGAGCCTGTGAGCCTGTGAGCCTGCGGAGGGCGCGAGCACCGCGAGCGCAGCGACGCCCTCCGGGTGCGAGAACACGCACGCATGCGCCCCCTCCACTTCCCGCACGTTAAGCGCGTGGCGATCCGGCAACGGATCGCGTTTGCCCGCGATCATCTCCCCTTCCGGCGGCGGCGCCGTCAGATCGGGCAATGACTTTCGCCACGTGAGCCACCACCGCGCGAAGCCGGTGCGCCAGTACGCCGGAATCACATGCCGGTACAGCGCGAGCGGCTCGCGAAACGCGTCCAGCGCGAGGTTCGAGAAGACGCGCCACGGCCGCTGCGTCCAGATCGGTCCGGCGTACACGCGGCGTCGCGCGTTCTCCACCTGCGCGACGGCGTTGCAGCCCAGCGAATGACCGAGCCACATGGCATCGCGGATGTTCAGCGAAGCGGCCCAGCGATCGAGAATGGCCGCGTGCTCCTGCGGCGTCATAGCGCGCGCATTCGCGCTTTCGCCGAAGCCCGGAATGTCCGGCGCGATGGCGTGCACGCCGCGCGCGAAAAGCGCACGCGCCAGCGGCGCAAAGTAGCGGCTCGACATCCCCAATCCGTGCACGAGCACCACCTCGCGACGTGGACCCGATTCGCGATACGCCACGCCATCGACGTAGCCCGACAATCCCCAGCGAAAAATCCCTTCGTGCATCGCCGCGCGCGGCGCCGCTTCCACCTCGTCGAGAAACGCCAGCGCCAGCTCGTTGAACGCGCGTGGCGCTTCGTACATCGCCACATGCGCCGCGTGCGGCAGCACTTCCAGTCGCGCGCCCGGAATCAGCTGCTGCATCTCCACCGCGTAATGCACCGGCACGAGCGGATCGTCCGCGCCCCAGACGATCAGCGCCGGCGTCTGGATCGCGCGCATCGCCTCGCGCATGTCGCCGTGCAGCACGCGCATCAGCGCGATGGCGATCGACGTCGGTCCCGCGCGCAGCGCATCCGGAACGAGCACGCGCGCCAGCCCCGGCGTGTGCGGCGCCGCCGCAACGGCCGCACGCAGATGCGGCCGCGGATCGATCTGGAAGTGCATCCCCGCCGCATTCACCAGCGTCAGCGATCGCAGCAAATCAGGACGTTCCGCCGCCAAGCGAATGGCCAGCTGCCCACCCATGGAATGCCCCATCAGATGCACCGGCTCGCCGAACGTCTCGATCCAGCGAGCCAGCAGCGCCGTCACTTCATCGAACGCCGGCAGGATGAACGGCAGACCGGAAATCCGCGTGTTGCGGCCGAAGCCCATCAGGTCGACCGCGGCGACCAGATGATGCTTCGCCAGCGCTTCGACGTTCCGCGCCCACCACCGCGACGAGCCGGACAATCCGTGCAGCAGCACCACGGGCGTGCCGGCGCCGCTGCGCGATTCGATCAGCGAGTACGGCGGAAGCTCGACGCGCTGCATTCCATCAGCGCGCGCGCCCTTCCTCCACCATCAGACAGCGGTCCTGCACCACCTTGATCCCCGCCTCGGCCAGCCGCTGCGCCGCTTCATCGTTGCGGATGCCCAGCTGGAACCAGACGTACTTCGGCTTCGCCGCCAGGATGTCGTCCACGTGCGGCGGAATGTCGTTCGGCCGGCGGAAGACGTTCACCATGTCGATGGGGCGGCCGATGTCGGTCAGCTTGCGGAAGACCGGCTTGCCGAGGATCTCGGTGACGTCCGGGTAGTAGACCGGCACCGGGATGACTTCGTAGCCGTGCGCGTGCATGTGCGCCGCGACGTAATGCGCCGCCTGATCGCCGTGCGACTCCGGCTTGATGCCGAGGACGGCGATGGTTTTGGTGTCGCGGAGCATGGCGCGGATGCCCTGCGAATCGTTGACGAGATTCGATTTCCAGTCGTTCATGGCGTCAAAGTACCAGACGTTTCCGCCGCTCCGGAATTCGGAGCGCGGCGCTACTCTTTTATTGTCATCAATCGGACATTACGGAGGACATCGTTGCGACGCACGGCTCTCGCGGCTTTTCTACTTGCAGTTGCTGTTCCGTTCGCCGCATTCGCCGGCGAGACTTCGCGCTATCTCGTAGCCACGCAGCGTCCGCTTCACGGCGCGATCCGTGAGCTGCTCCTGCACGACGCCATCGAAGCGCGCGACACGGTCGAGCTGACTTCGTTCTCCGGCTTCGCCGCCGATCTGACGGCCGAAGAAGCAGCGACGCTGCAGCAATCGCCCGAAGTCCGCTGGGTCGAGCCCGTCATCGAGCGTCACGCCCTCGGCACCACCGCTCTCGTTCCGCAGTCCACGCCGTACGGCATCGACATGATGCATGTGGCGAGCGTCTGGCCGAGCGCGCGCGGCAACGCCATCAACGTCGTCGTCATCGATACCGGCGTCGACTACCGCCATCCCGAGCTCGCCGCGATCTACGCCGGCGGCCACAATTTCATCACCGCGACGACGCCCAACGATCCGCTCGATGACAACGGCCACGGCACGCACGTGTCCGGCATCATCGCCGCGGCGAACAACGACTTCGGTGTCGTCGGCGTCGCGCCGAACGTCCGTCTCTGGGCCGCGAAAGTGCTGGACGAAGGCGGCTCCGGCACGAACGAAAAAACGATTCAGGCCGTGGACTGGGTCCGCGCGCAGAAGAAAGCGCAGGGCGGCCTCTGGGTCGTGAATCTCTCGCTGGGCGCCACGCGCTCCAGCCCGGCCGAGCGCGAAGCATTCGACAAGCTCGCGGCCGACGGCATCCTTGCGTTCGCCGCGTCGGGTAACGAATCGGTCGAAGGACGTCCTGCTCCGCTCTCCTTCCCCGCCGGCTATTCGAGCGTCACGTCTGTCGGCGCGGTCGATAGCGATCGCGGCATCGCCGTCTTCTCCAACCAGGGCGCCGAGCTTGATCTCGTCGCGCCCGGTGTCTCCGTCCTCTCCACGATGCGCCTCGGCGCCGGCTCGCTCGCGACGGTTCGCAGCGGCGACAAGATCGCTCTTGGCGCCGCACTGACCGGCTCGACGAACGGCACGGTCTCCGGCGATTACGTCTACTGCGGCATCGGCAAGCCGGAAAACTTCCCCGCCTCCGTGAAAGGCAAGATCGCGCTCATCCAGCGCGGTGAGCTGAAATTCGCCGAGAAGGTGATGAATGCCGTCGCCGCCGGTGCCACTGCCGTCGCGATCTTCAACAACGTCGACGACAAAACCATCAGCTGGACGCTGTACGACACCGACAATCCGGCCACGCTGCAGTACAACTGGCCGCTCGTGATCGGCATGACGCGCGCGGACGGCGCTCCGCTCGCGGCAAAGAACAGCGGCACGCTCACGCTCGCGAATGAAGCGGACGACTACGCGATCCTCAGCGGTACTTCCATGGCCTCGCCGTACGCCACGGGCGCCGCTGCGCTGATCTGGTCGCTCGCGCCGTATGCCACTCCCGATGCCGTGCGCACCGCGCTCACGAGCACCGCTGTCGATCTCGGCGCGAACGGCAGAGACAACGTGTATGGCGCGGGTCTGGTCGACGCGCTCGCCGCGGCGAAGCAGCTCAATCCGTCGCTGATCGTGCCGTCGCCGCACTCCACCACCGGAAGAACGATTTTGAAGCGCGGTCACTGACCGGCTTCGCTGTTTTCATCGACTCATCGTCCAAGGTCCTGAAGGAGAAAGTATGGGACGTCTTCGTTCCCTGTCGTTGTTGGCCCTGCTGCTGCTGACGGCCAGCGCCGCGTCCGCGGCTGAACTGCATCGCGAGCTCGGCATGCTCGCGCAAATGAAGCCCGTGCTGGCGATGCCCGGCACCACGTTCACCATCGAGCGCAATGCGGGCGACGTGAACGAAGTCACGACCGACGGCATGATCATCTCGACGCCGCCTGCCGTGGACGTCATGCTGGCTCGCGTCGACAAGAACGGTGACGTCGTCACTTCCTGCGTGAACACCGAAGAAGCGGCGCATGCGTTCCTGCACCGCGCGCCGGAGAAGATCACGCCGCTGCGCCGGGCGGGCGAATAAGGAGCGATGACGATGCGTAAGCTCCTCCTCCCTCTCTTCGCGCTCACGCTCATCGCCGGCAGCGCCTTCGCCGGCAACGGCAAAGTCATCATCCAGAACGCCGACGCGGCAGGCACCGGATTCAACGATCCCACGCCCGCCACTCCGGTCGGCGGCAATCCCGGCACCACTCTCGGCGAGCAGCGCCTGAACGTCTTCAAGATGGCGGCGCAGCAGTGGTCGAACACGATCGACACGAATGTCGACGTGATCGTCTCCGCGACGTTCGCGCCGATCATCCGCGAAAGCGATCCCTGCACCGCCGACGCCGCCATTCTCGGCGCCGCCGGTCCGGTCCGCAACCTCGCGAACTTCACCAACTCGCCGAAGCAGAACGTGCTCTATCCCGTCGCGCTGGCGAACAAATTCGCGAACACCGATCTCCGTCCCGGTGAGCCCGACATCTCCGCGATCTTCAACGCGGAAGTCGACACCGCCGCCTGCCTCGGCGCCTCCAACTGGTACTACGGCTACGACGGCAAGCATGGCAGCGACATCGATCTCTACGTCGTCGTGCTGCACGAGCTCGCGCACGGCCTCGGCTTCACCGGGGGCGCCAATCTGCGCACCGGCTCGCTCGAGAGCAACCTGCCGAACATCTTCGAGCTGCACACGTTCGACACGCAGACCGGCCAGTGCTGGGACCAGATGAGCGCTTCCCAGCGTAGAGATTCGGCGCTCAACACCGGACGCGTGGTATGGGACGGCCCCGCCACAAAAGCCGCCGCGGCTTCGCGCCTCGGCTCCATCGTCACGCTCACCGTCACCGCCCCTTCGGCTGTGGCCGGCAATTACGAGATCGGCAGCGCCACGTTCGGCGCCGACTCGAACACCACCGCCGTCAGCGGCCGTCTCGTCGTCGCCAAAGACGCGAAGAACACCGACGGTCCGACGGATACGGACGGCTGCTCGGCCTTCGCGAACGCCAGCGACATCAGCGGCAACATCGCGGTCGTCGATCGCGGCAGCTGCTTCTTCGTCAACAAAGCGCGCAACGCGCAAGCGGCGGGAGCTTCGGCGCTGATCATCGTCGACAACAAGAAGAAGGGCGACGCCGACGCCACGTGTGATCCTCCGGGCATGGGACCGGGCGATGACGACGCCAGCGACATCCACATTCCGGTGATCAGCCTCCGTCTCACGGACGGCGAAGCGATCAAGGCGCAGGCTGCGAACGGCGTCAACGCCATGCTGCGCATCGATCCGTCGCAGAAGGCCGGCGCGTCGCAGGAAGGCTATCCGCGACTCTACGCACCGTGCACCATCGATAGCGGCTCGTCGATCCATCACTTCGACGTCTCCGCTTCGCCGAACCTGTTGATGGAGCCGTACACGAGCAGCGATCTGACGCACGGCGTCGACCTCACGGTGTATCAACTCATTGACATCGGCTGGACGCAGCCCGTGCGGACCGGTCGTACAATCCTCCGCCGAGGCAAATAACCCTCACACGGAGTCCAACGGTCTTGATCAAAAAACGCGTTCTGCAGTCCATTTTCTGTCTTCTCTCCTTGCTGGTCGCCGCGAGCTCATTCGCGGCGACCACGCAGCGTTATCTCGTCGCCACGCGCACGCCCATCCGCGTGAAGCCGTTGCGCATGCTGGCCGATCCGGTCGAAGCGGTCGCGCACGACGTGCAGATGTTCGAGCACCTCGACGCCTTCGCCGCCGACCTCACTGACGAAGAAGCGGCGGCGCTGCGGAAGTCGTCGCACGTTCGCGCGATCTCGCCGGTCGTGCCGCGCTCCCTCGCGGCGGTTTCGGGTCCGGTCACGCCGGTGGCGAATGGCACGCCGTACATCAACCAGACCTCGAGCTGGGGTCTGGCGGACATCAAAGCGCGGCAGGTGTGGCCCGTCTCGCGCGGCGCGAATGTCAACGTCGCGGTGATGGACACCGGCATCGATCTCCATCATCCCGACCTCATCGATCGCTACGTGGGCGGCTACAACACCTTCACGCAAGGCAACGACCCGCAGGACGACAACCGCCACGGCACGCACGTCGCCGGCATCATCGGCGCGACCGACAACAGCTTCGGCGTGGTCGGCGTCGCGCCCGAAGTGAAGATCTGGGCGGTCAAGATCCTGAACGCGAACGGCCAGGGCACGGACGAGAACGTCGCCGCCGGTTTCAACTGGCTGCTCGCCCAGAAAGAGCAGACCGGCGGACGCTGGATCGCCAACCTCTCGATCGGCTCGAACGTCAGCTCGGTCATCGAAGAGGAAGCGATCACGCGTGCGATCGACGCAGGCATCATCGTCGTCGCGGCGGCAGGCAATCGCAGCTTCGCCAGCGTCGATTACCCCGCGCAGTACAAAGGGGTGATCGCAGTCGGCGCGCTCGATCCCGACGACAGGCTGGCCGAGTATTCGAGCTACGGCGTCGGACTGTGGATCACGGCGCCGGGCACCGACGTCGTCTCCACAATGCCAGTCGGTTCGGTGCCGGCTGCGGATGTCACGGTCGCGGGCCAGGCGACGCTGAAAGGCTTCAAGATGGTCGGATCGCCGGCCGGTGATGTTCTTGGAGAGCTCGTCTTCTGCGGCTACGGCGCGCCGGAAGATTTCCCACCAGACGTCGCGGGCAAGATCGCGCTGATCAGCCGCAATCCGGTCGCCGGGCAGATGCTGTTCCGCGACAAAGCGAAGAACGCGAAAAACGCCGGCGCCATCGCCTCGATCATCTTCAACATCGAAGGCGGCACGAAGAACGAGTACGAGTGGACCCTCTGGCCCCTCACCTGTGTCGGCACCGACTGCGCGATCTCGCAGGAAGACAAAAACTTCCCGCACAACGTGGCCGTCTCGATCGACAAAGATGCGGGCAAGAAGCTGCTCGCCGCGCAGCACACAATGGCGCTGGTGAGCGCGCGTCTCGAGGATTACCAGGCCATGAGCGGCACGTCGATGGCCACGCCGCATGTCTCCGGCGCGATCGCGTTGCTGCTCGGCGTTTCGCCGGATGCCACGACGCAGCAGATCGAAAACGCGCTGCTCTACACGGCGCGCGATTTCGGTACGTACGGCTGGGATCTGCAGTACGGTTTCGGCGCGATCGACGTGCTGAAAGCGGCGCAGGTGCTGAACCCCGCCGCGTTCGGTCTGTCGCAGCCGCCGCCGTACACCGTGCCGCGCAAACGCGCCGCACGCCACTGAAGCCGCACACGCTGCATGCACGAACGGCGGGGCTTGCCCCGCCGTTTCTTTTTCGCCGAACGTCTTCGCATACAATACGCCCCCGCCGCGCACCCCCTCGCGCGCAACACTCGCATTGAACGGAGAATCACGATGCGGATCGGCGTACCGACCGAAATCAAAGACAACGAATACCGCGTGGGCATGACGCCCGCCGGCGTCCGCGACCTCACCTCAGACGGCCACACCGTCTACGTCCAGAAGGGCGCCGGCAACGGCAGCGGCTTCGGCGACGACGAATACGAATCTGCCGGCGGCAAGATCCTTCCGGATGCCGATGCCGTCTTCAACGAAGCCGAGATGATCGTGAAGGTCAAAGAGCCGATCGAGGCCGACCTGAAGCGCCTCAAAGACGGCCAGCTGCTCTTCACGTACCTCCACCTGGCGCCGGTGCCGGATCTCACCGAGCAGCTGATGAAGAAGAAGATCACCGGCGTGGCGTACGAAACGATCACCGACGATCGCAAGCGCACGCTTCCGCTGCTCACGCCGATGTCCGAAGTGGCGGGCCGCATGTCCGTGCACGTCGGCGCGTATTACCTGCACAAGCCGAACAACGGCCGTGGCGTGCTGCTGGGCGGCGTCCCGGGCGTGCTGCCTGCGGACGTGGTGATCATCGGCGGCGGTGTCGTCGGTACCAACGCCGCCAAGATGGCCGTCGGCCTCGGCGCCCGCGTCACGATTCTCGACGTCAGCCTCGATCGGCTGCGCCAGCTCGACGACATTTTCCGCGGCGAAGTGCAGACGCTCGCTTCCAGCCGCGCGCATCTCGAAGACGCGGTGCGTCACGCGGACCTGCTCATCGGCGGCGTGCTCATCCCCGGCGCCGCGGCGCCGAAGCTCGTCACGCGCGACATGATCTCGCAGATGAAAAAGGGCTCGGTCATCGTCGACGTGGCGATCGATCAGGGCGGCTGCGTCGAGACCGCGCATGCGACGACGCACTCCAATCCGGTGTACGAAGTGGACGGCGTGGTGCACTACTGCGTCGCCAACATGCCGGGCGCGGTGCCGCGCACCTCGACCATCGCGCTCACCAACGCCACGCTGCCGTACACGCGCATCCTCGCGCAGCACGGCTTCGACAAGGCCGTGCGCCTCAACGCGGGACTCGCGGAAGGCGTGAACGTGTACAAGGGCGAGATCACGTACGAAGCGGTGGCCACCAGCCAGTCGCGCAAGTACACGCCGCTCTCCGAGCTGCTCTAACCGTTGACTCTCATCCGCGCAGCGCTTCTTGCCAATGACCAGCTCCGCACCGGCGGTGCGGAGCTGGTCGATTCCTGGGACCAGCAGAGCGACGCGCGCATCTGGATCGACATCACCGATCCGACGCACGAATCGATCGAGCCGCTGCTCGAAGAGCGATTCGGCTTTCACGAGCTGGCGGCGGAAGACTCGGTCTCGCCGAACACGCTGCCGAAATACGACTCGTTCGCCGCGTACGATTTCTTCATCTTCCGCGCAGTGGACGTGAACGTGAACGAGCACGTCTCCGAGACCTACAAGCTCGCCGCCTTCCTCGGCCGCAACTTTCTCGTCACGGTGCATTCCGGCAAGGTGCTGGCGGTGGAAGACGCCGCGGCGCGCATCAAGAACGACAAACGCCTGCTCGAGCGCGGCACCGACTTTCTGCTCTACATGATCGTCGACCAGCTCGTCGACGCACACTTTCCGCTGCTCGATCAGATCGAGGAGTGCGTGGACGATCTGCAGGACCGCATCTTCGCGAACGCCGAGGACACGCACCTCGATGAGTTGCTGCATCTGAAGCGGGACGTCAACGTGCTGCGCCGCCACTCGCTGCCGCAACGCGAGCTGCTGAACCAGATCTCGCGCGGCGACGCGAAGTTCATCCAGCAACAACACCTCATCTACTTCCGCGACGTCTACGACCACATGTTCCGCATCAGCGAAACAATCGACGTGGACCGCGACCAGATGAACGGCACGATGGAGGCCTACCTCTCCGTCGTCGCCAACCGGACGAACGAGATCATGAAAGTGCTCACGATCTTCTCGTCGATCATGCTCCCCCTCACCCTCATCGCCGGCATCTACGGCATGAACTTCCCCGAGATGCCCGAACTGCACTCGCGCCACGGCTTCGCCTTCGCGATGATCCTGATGGTCGTCACCGCGGCGTTCATGCTGGTGTGGTTCTGGCGCCGCGGCTGGATCCGCGTCGGCGAGAAGCAGCGCAAAAAGCGGCGGATCGTGTAGCCGGTTTCCCGTGCCGCGAGTCGCGTGTCTCACCTTCACGGAGGTGCTGCATGGTGCACTCGGAGATCAATGTCACGCCGCTCGTCGATGTCTGTCTCGTGCTGCTCATCATTTTCATGGTCGTGACGCCAGTGCTCGTCACGGGCTCGCCGGTGCAGTTGCCGGAGACGAAGCATTCGCCCGCGCTCGGCGAGGCGCCGGTGTCCGTGACGGTGATGCATGACGGCACGGTGCTGATCGGAACCACCGTCGTGCGTGAGGATCAGGTCGCGGCGGAGTTGCAGCGCGTGCGCGCGACGACGCACAGCGAGAGCATCGCCGTGCGCGGTGACAAGCAGGCGTTGTACGGCGCGGTGGTAAAGGTGCTCGACGCCTGTCGCGCGGCGGGTTGGGAAGACGTGAAGCTCGTGTCGCTGCGTGCGGCGTCGTGAGACTCGTCGCTGCACGTTGGAGCGGCGGGCGCCTCGCCCGCCGGCTCTGCGCGAGAGAAGAACGGCGGGCGAGGGCGCCCGCCGCTCCAATCCTTTTCGCTAGCTTTCCACGAGCACGCGCAGCTGCCGTGAGGCCACGCTCAACATCGCCAGATCGACGCTCGGCGCGGTGCGTACGTCCTGGATGGTCTGGTCGAGACGCTCCACGACGCGCGGGCGTTTCGTCAGCCACGCATCCACCGGATCCTGCTCGCCATCCGTTTCGCTGATGACGCGCGAGGCGAGCACGGTCTGGTAGCCGAAGAGATCCTCGATCAGCGAATTCACCGCGCTCTTCTGCCATGGCGTTTCCGCCGGAACCGACTGGGTCGCCGACCGCAGACGATCGAGACCAAAGCGCGCGCCGATCCCAAAGTAGACGCGCGCCACATCTTCCACACCGCGCTCCGCGGCGCGGCCGGAGAGGCGAATGATGTCCATCGCCGAAGTCATGACGTCGAGGCTGGCGACGCGTTTCGCGAGCGACTCCGGAATCCCATCCTCGATGAGCTCCGCCTGCCGCACGCGCACCGGAGCGAGCATCGCAGCGGGAAGAATCTGCACGAGGTGATCTTCAATCGCCGCCACCCGCGGGCGGAACTCCGCGATCGTCGCGGCGACATCCAGCTGCTCGTAACCGCTGCGCAGCAGCCAGACGATCGCGCGCTCGAGCAGCGTCGCCACCGACACCATCATCTCCGTCTGCACCAGCGCGGAGAGTTTGTTGTCGAGCGCTTCGATTTCATCCCAGATGGTGCCGAGGTCGAAGGCGTCGCGGATGATGATGAAGGCGCGGGCGATGTCCGCCGCTGACTTGCCGGTCTCCTCGCCTGCCTGCCACGGGAACGACGGCCGCACGCGATTGATCATCATGTTCGTGACGACCGTGGCGATGATCTCGCGGCGCAGACGATGGCGCTCGATGGCGGGACGGAAACGATCGCGCAGCGGCAGCGGGAAGTAGACGACGAGATCCTGCACGAGCTGCCGATCGTCGGGCAGATCGGATTTCAACAGATCCTCGAACAGCACGAGCTTCGCGTACGCGAGCACCACCGCCAGCTCCGGACGCTGCAGACCCTGATGCTGCGCGTGACGATCCATGATCGTCTCGTCGTCCGGCAAGCCTTCCAGCGCGCGATCGAGCTTGCCCATCTTTTCCATCGCGCGCATGAAACGCGCTTGCGTGTCGAGCAGCGACTCGCCCTGCATCGCAACGATGGAGAGCGCCTGCGTCTGCTCGTAGTTGTCGCGCAGCACGAGGCGTCCTACTTCTTCGGTCATCTCGGCGAGGATTTGATTCCGCTCTTCAATGCCCGTCAGCTCGTTTTGCGCGATGGCGTCGTACAGCAGGATCTTGATGTTGACTTCGTGATCCGAGGTGTCGACGCCGGCGGAGTTGTCGATGGCGTCGGTGTTGATCTTGCCGCCGTTCAGCGCGTACTCGATGCGGCCGCGCTGCGTGAAGCCGAGGTTCGCGCCTTCGCCGACCACGCGCACGCGCAGTTCCTGACCGTTGATGCGAATGGCGTCGTTCGCTCGATCGCGCGCCGCGGCCTGATCTTCCGAGCTGGCTTTGACGTACGTGCCGATGCCGCCGAGCCAGAGCAGATCGGCGCGCGCCTTGAGGATCGCGCGCATGATGTCGGCCGGCGGCAGCGTGCGCACCGGCAGATCGAGCAGCTTCTGCGCTTCCTCGGAGATCGTGATCATCTTCGCGGCGCGTTCGTAAATGCCGCCGCCGGCGGAGAGCAGCTCGGTGTTGTAGCCGTTCCAGTTCAATCGATTGTCGAAGAGGCGCTGGCGCTCGGCGAACGTCGTCGCCGCGTCCGGATTCGGATCGATGAAGATGTGTGAGTAGTTGAACGCCGCCACCAGCCGGATGTGCGGCGACAGGAGCATGGCGTTGCCGAAGACATCGCCGGCCATGTCGCCGACGCCGACCACGGTGAAGTCCTCTTCCTGAATGTTCGTACCGACTTCGCGGAAGTGGCGCTTCACCGCTTCCCAGCCGCCGCGCGCGGTGATGCCCATCGCTTTGTGGTCGTAGCCGGCGGAGCCGCCGGACGCGAATGCATCGCCGAGCCAGAAGCCGTAATCCGCGCTGATGCCGTTCGCGATGTCGGAGAACGTCGCGGTGCCCTTGTCCGCGGCGACGACGAGATACGGATCGTCAGGATCACGGCGCACCACATCGCGCGGCGGGACCACGTCCGGACCGCGCAGGTTGTCCGTGATGTCGAGCATCCCGCGCAGCAGCGTCTTGTAGCAGTCGATGCCTTCCTGCTGGAACGTCGCGCGATCCGCGGACGGATTCTTCACCACGAAGCCGCCCTTCGAGCCCATCGGCACGATGACGACGTTCTTGACCATCTGCGCCTTCATCAGGCCGAGGATTTCGGTGCGGAAATCTTCGCGGCGATCGGACCAGCGGATGCCGCCGCGCGCCACTTTCCCGCCGCGCAGGTGAATGCCTTCCATCCACGGCGCGTAGACGAAGATCTCGAACATCGGCCGCGGCAACGGCAGCTCCGGCACCGCCGCCGAGTCGAGCTTCAGCGACAGGTAGAGCTTCCGTTCGCCTTTCTCGTCGTTCTGGAAGTAGTTCGTGCGCAGCGTGGCGTCGATGAGGCTGACGTAGAGACGGAGGATGCGATCTTCGTCCGGATTGGTGACGCGCTCGAGAGCGTCGTTGATCTGCGCGACGATGTTCGCGCCGGCCGCGCGGCGTCCCATGCCGACCGTCGCCGATGCGCCCGCACCGCGCGGCGCCGCATCACCGAGCTGCGGATCGAATGAGTTTCGAAAGAGCTGGATGAGCAGCCGCGTGATGGCTGGATGCTTCGCCAGCGTCTGCTGGATATACGTCTCGGAGAGATTGACGCCGACCTGGCGGAGGTACTTGGCGTACGCGCGCAGCACGACCACTTCGTGCCACTCCAGCTCCGCGCTCAATACGAGGCGGTTGAAGCCGTCGTTCTCCGCCTGATGTGTCCAGACGCGGATGAACGCGTCCTGGAACTTCTCCTTGATGTTCCGCAGATCGTCCTGCATCCCCTCGGCATCCAGACTGAAATCGCGGATGCGCACAGGAGACGGCGCGCCGAGCGGCTGCGCTTCGTACGGGACCTCGCGCAATACTTTGAGTCCCATATTTTCGAGGCGGGGCATGATCTCGGAGAGCGGCACCGGCGGACCGGCGTGGATGATCTTGCAGTGAAACTGCCGCTCGTCGCTGCGATGGCGATAGAGATCGACGACCAGCTCGCCCGTGGCGAGAACGTGCTCGATGTGATCGACGTCGTACAGCGCGGCGCCGGCGGTGAATCGCTCCGAATACGCGATCGGAAACGCGCGCTTGTAGCGATGGTGGAGATCGATGCCGAGCTCCTCCCCTTTCGCATGCACGAGTGAATCGAGCAGGCGATCGCTCCAGGTACGCGCGGCTTCGCCGAGCAGCGCTTCGATGCGGCGATCGTCGACGTCAGGCAGTTGTCCGGGCGTCGTGCGGATGATGAAGAGACCGCGCGCGAGCGGCGACGTCGTGACGTAGTCGTTGATCTCCGTGTCGCGTCCGCCGAATGCTTCTTCGAGAATCTGCCGCGCCTTCTCCTTGAACTCGGGCGTGTAGCGGTCGCGCGGCACGAAGACGTAGCAGGAGACGAAACGCTCGAACACGTCTTTGCGCGTGAAGAGCGCCACGCGCTGGCGCTCCTGCAGCAGCAGGATGCCGCGCGCGATGTCGTAAAGGTCGGCGTCGGTGATCTGGAAAAACTCGTCGCGCGGGAAGGTCTCCAGGATGTCGACGAAGGCCTTGCCGTTGTGCGAATGCGGATCGAGTCCGGCGCGGCGCAGCGCGCGCTCGAACTTCAGGCGCAGCATCGGGATGTCGCGCACGCTGCGGCTGTACGCCGCCGACGTGAACAGGCCGAGGAAGCGGTCTTCGCCGATCAGATTGCCGGCGGCGTCGTAGCGCTTGATGCCGATGCGATCGAGCGGGACGCGGCGATGCACGGTGCTCTTGCTGTTCGCCTTCGTGATGATGATCAGATCTTTGCGGCGCGCGTATTCGCTGTCCGTACGATTGAGCGCGCGCTTGGCGCGTTCCGCGGCGTCGGCGCGCACTTCGCGCAGGATGCCCATGCCGGTGCCGGAGACGGGCTCGATGTAGTCGGAGTTTTCGCGCGTCTGGAAGTCGTAGCGGCGGTGGCCGAGGAAGACGAAGTTGCCGTGGTCGAGCCAGCGGAGGAACTCCTTCGCTTCTTCGACTTCTTCGGGCGGCATCGGCAGCTTGGTGGGATCGAGATTGTTGAGATCTTCGGTGAGGCTCTGCCGCATGGCGCGCCAGTCTTCGACGGCCACGCGCACATCGTGCAGCACGTTCAGGAGCGACTGGCGGATCGCTTCGAGCTCGGCCGGCTCCGTCTCCTGATCGATCTCGATGTGCATGTACGACTCGACGACGGCGTCGGACGGCGCGTGCTGCGTGTCGGTGATCTCCATGCGGTGGCCGTTGGCGTCGCGGCGCGCGCGGATGATCGGATGCAGCAGGAGATGGATCTTTTTCTCGCTGCGCTGGATCTCAGCGGAAACGGAGTCGACGAGGAACGGCATGTCGTCGTTCACGATCTCGACGACGGTGTGCTCGAGTCCCCAGCCGTTCGCTTCGACATTGGGGTTGAACAGCCGGACGATCGGCACGCCGGGCGTGCGCTGGACGCCGAGCTCCCACAGCGAAAGCGCGCCGCCGAGAAGCGTGTCGAAAGAGGTGTAGATGACGTCGTCGGGGGCGACGTGGGCGAAGTATCGGCGGACGAAATGTTCCGCGCTTTCAGCGAGTTCGGCCGGGACTCGCTTGCGAGCCTCGGCCGCAAGCCGATCAACCAGATCGACCTGGCGCTGTTCAGCAGTGATGGTCATGTCAGCTCCTGAGGAAAGTACGAACTGCGAGGGCTGCATATCATACTTTGCGGGTGGCGGAAGGGGTGCGGAGGGAGGCGAGTTGGAGCGTTCGGTGACGGCCGCGAGATCGCCATTGATGCAACCTTCGTAAAATGCCGCGGTGGCTGCCCGCAACTCTCCGCAATTCGTGATGGGCGTCGAAGTGCTCGAAGAGCGTGTGCCGTCGTGGGAGACGTTTCCCTTCTCCCTTCCCGCCGTGCGCGCGCTTGATGGGTTGCGGTTCACGACGCCGGTCACGTTTTTTGTGGGCGAGAACGGTGTGGGCAAGTCGACTCTGCTGGAGGCGATTGCGATTGCGTTCGGCTTCAATGCGGAAGGCGGGTCGCGCAACTTCAACTTTGCGTCGCATGAAACGCATTCGCCGCTGCATGAAGCGGTGCGGCTGGTGAAGCGGCCAAAGGGGCCGAGCGATGGGTTCTTTCTGCGCGCGGAGTCGTTCTACAACGTGGCCACAGAGGTGGAGAGACTCGGCGCGGTGCGCGGCTATGGCGATCGCAGTCTGCACGAGCTGTCGCATGGCGAGTCGTTCATCTCGCTGACCATGAATCGTTTCTGGGGCGATGGCTTTTACATCATGGACGAGCCGGAGGCAGCGCTCTCGCCGACGCGGCAGCTCGCGTTTTTGGTGCGGCTCAAGGATCTCGTCGCGCGCGGCTCGCAGTTCATCATCGCCACGCATTCGCCGCTGATCATGGCCTTCCCCGGCGCGACGATTTACGAGATCAGCGACGGCGGCCTGCGCGAAGTGCGATACACGGAGACCGACCACTATCTCGTCACGAAGCGCTTCGTGAATGACCCGGAGCGGATGCTCGAGCGGCTGTTTCGCGACGAGTGACGCGAACGCGTGCTAACGCCGCCGCGCCCAGAACACTGAATCCGGCCAGCGTTGCTCGAGCGCGTAGTACGCGCGTTTCCGCGAGAGGTACGAATCGTAGTGGCGCTGCACGTCGGCGGCGTACGCCTCGAGTTTCACCGGCGTTGGATTGGCGGCAACGCGCGCGGCTTGGATTCCGCTCGCCAAGGCGTAGCCGATGCCCATCGAGGACAACGGATCGAAGCCGAGGGCGGCGTCGCCCGCGGCGAGCCAGCCTTCGCCGGCGACCGGCGCGACGATCTGCGAGTGCGCGGGGCAGGTCACGGGATCGCGCGTCAGCGACGCACTGGCGATTCGCGCGCGCGTCGCCGCAGTTTGCGCGAGCAGCAGCGTCCACTTGTCGCGATCGTGCAGTTGGTGCGCGCGCACGATGTCGACGTCGCTCATGAATGCGACGACGAGCTTTCCTTCCGGCAATCGCGCGGAGTACCACCAGCCGTGCGGCGCTGCTTCAACGAGCGTCGACGAGTCGCCCTCGCCTGCCGCATCGAAGATGCCCACAATGCCCGTCAGCGTGTCGGTCGCGTCGACGCGCGCGCCTTGCCGCCGTGCGAACGCAGAGTGTCGGCCGCTCGCATCGATCACGAATTTCGCGGTGAGCGCGCGGCCGTCATTCAGCGCGAGCGTCCACGTTTCGCCATTACGCGTTTCGCGTTCAACGAACGCATTCGTGATCACCGTGCCGCCGCGCGATGCGACCAGCCGCGCCAGCGCGGCGTCAAAGCGCACGCGATCGAGATGCCACGCGTCGCCCGCGCCGACGAAAAGAAAATCGCGCGACACCACGTCGTTGCTACCCCACGCCGCGCTCGTGCCGTACGCGCGTTGCTGCGCCTGCTCCACTACGATCTCGGAGGCGCCGAGGTATTCAAGCAGCGGGAAGACACCGGGAGCCAGAGTTTCGCCGACGCGCCACTGCTCGTAATTCGAGAGCTCGATCACGACCGGACGCAGCTTCGAGTAGCGGAGCAGCGTCAATGCGGCGGCGGTACCTGCAGGTCCGCCGCCGATGATCGCGACATCGAAATCATTCATTGCCTGGAGTCACCGAGCCGCGCCGTCCGCGGCCGCGCCGCCGCGGCGTGCGCGGCGTCATCTTGCAATCCGGCACACCGTCGCATTCGGCGATGTGTCCTTCTTCCCGCAGATACCAGGCCAGCGTGAAGTAGTTCGTCGGTGTGCCGTAGCTGCCGGTCGCGGACATCTGATTGATGGGGTGACCAACCGCGACGGCGGCCGGTACGAACTTGTCGTTGTTGCGCTCCTTCTCCACAAAGTACGGATAGTCGCGCCCTTCCGGCGAGTCGTTTTGATTGACGATGAAGCCCATGTACGACCACGCCACGACGAGATTGCCGATGTTGTTCGCGCCGCGCGTGTAATAGACGGAGAAGCCCGCGGGCACGCCGGCGATGTTCTGCTCTTCCGGCGTCATCTCGCCGGTGATCACATGCATCGGCGCCTGCGGCGGCCACCAATAGGTGTAGAACGTCGGCGGCGTCGGAATCTCCGTGATCTCCGTCGTATTCGGCTCCGACGGCTCGCTGAAGTTCACGTATTCGACCGAGCACTGATAAAAGTCGGACATCCACGGCCCAGACATCCGCTTCGTCAGATCGCCCGGCTCACATCCGTCCTGCGCCACCAGCCACTTCGGCCCTTGCGGTCCGCTTGCGCCGTACTTGGTGTACCAGGTGCCGGTCTCGTCGCCGAAAGGACTGAGGCCGTACTCGCGATACCACGCCTCATCCTTGTAGATTTTGATGCGATAGGGCTCCGCGTACAGTACCGGGTTGCGCAGCGTCCACGTGACCTCGATGCCGGGCGACATCGGATGTCCGACGCAATTGCCAACCGACGCGCGATCGAGCGGATGCACGCGATTCGGCCACTCGTCGTAATCGCCGGAGGTGAACAATCCCTTCGCCCACTGGCCGAGGAGAAAGTACTGCGTGCGGGTCAGGCCCATGAACTTGTCCTGGTCCTGATTGGTCACGGAGTTCGAGCCAGAGTTGAGCGGCATCATCGGTACGCCGTTCTTGAAGAGGCGCTGGTGCGGCGGCGAGAGCTCGTTGCCCGACGAGTCGCGAAAATACGAGAAGAACGTCTCGCGATTTTTCGCGTTGCCCGGGCCGGAGTCGCGCGGATTGAAACGTGGCGAGGCGAACGCCACCATCGAAGGCACGTTCGACACCCAGATGTAATCGGCGATGCGCTCGAAGATCGGCTCGATGTCGCGCTCGTAACTGGCCTTGAAGCGCGGGTTGTAATTACCGCCTGCGTAAAGATCCGGCGCGAGATCGTAGTAGCGCACACCGACGTCGAACATGATGTCGTCGAGCGTGGAGATGTTGCGCAGCTGCGGCGCGTATTTCGGCGAGCCGACCAGCGCCCACGCGGTGAGCACGATCGGCTCGGCCTGCCCTTTGAGCTTGAGGCGGCACCACACCGGGCCGTCGGAGATGTCGTCGAACCAGGTGTCCTGGCCGGTGTACGTGGCGATCGGCTCCTGACCGCCCGCGCGGCCGAAACCGCCGAGAACGACGAGGCGGCCGTTCGGCGCCATCTTCGCTTCGCCGAGCGTTTCGATCTGATACGGCACGCGGCGATGGTCTTCATCGATCGGCGGCAGGCCCGGCTTCTTGTAATCGGCCGGGATGTTGTTGCGCGAGAACGTCTGCGATGCGCCCGCGCGTGAAACGGTACGCGGACCGAAATCGAGAATCAGCTCGCGGCGTCGCGCTTCGATCCCTTCGATGTTCTCGTTCCGCAGCGCGCCGTCCATCATCGGATCGGGGTAGTAGTTCGACGGATTGTCCGGCTCGATGTGAGGATCGCCGGCGAGATAGACGTTGCCGATGAACTCGTCGTTCGCGTACCAGACCGCTTTCTTGTTCGCGAGATGCACGGTCCATTCGATCGATTCGACCGCGGGATCGTTCAGCGTGATCTCGCGTCCCGGATCGGACGGATCGTTCGAGTCGAATGCGAAGACGCGGAACTGCGCGGCCTGGCGCCGGATGCGTCCTTCTTTGTCTTTGAATTTTTTCGTCAGCACCGGCTGGCCGTCTTTCATGATCGGCGCGCCGTCCGGCGTGCATTCGATCGGCAGACCGCCGATCGTTTCGGGCTCGAGGTAGAAGCTGTCGGGTGAATTGCCGAGGCGCGCGACGCCGACGGCGGGATGCACGGCGTAGCGCGTGGCGCCGGTGGGACCTTTCTTCTTCGTGCGCCGGTTCTGCGCCGCGAGCTCCGCAGCGGCGAGTGTGGCGGCAGCGGTGGTGACAGAGAGAAACTTCCGGCGGCTCCAATCGCCCTTCGGCATACGCACTCCCCTCGTTGTCCAGATTGCTTCAACAGAGGAGTGTAGCGCGGCGAAAGTTCCCTACCCTCGCCGCGCGCGAAAGGGCGCGGTCAGTTGCGCGCGGAGTGCACGACCTGATCGTTTTCGAGCGGCTCACTGACGCGCTTCAGCAGCTGCCAGCGGCCGTCGCGCTGCACCCAGGTGTCGGTGACGTGCGAGCGGCGCACCCACGTGCCGTCATACGGCCACCAGCGCTGAAAGGTCTGCAGCGTGACGACCGTGGCCGTGTCGCCATTCACTTTGAAGTCGAGCGTTTCGCTTTCGGCGACGCGATCGCCGTTTCTCCACGTCTGGTGTTGGAGCCATTCGGGTTGGTCCGCGCGATGCGTTTGGCGATGGCCGTACGTGACGCAGAGCGGCGTTCTCTCCACGAGCTCGCCCATCGACATCGGACCGTTCGCATCCTGCACTGTGCAGCGGAAACCCTCAGCGATCAGACCGGCGGAGCGAGTGCCGCCGCGATGCGTCATCAGCCGCGTCACCTCCTGTTCCGCCACCCGAATCTGATCCTCGGCCGACCCTTTGTTGACTGCGGCAGGCTGCGATGCACAACCGACGACGACAGCGGACAGTGCGAACGGCAGGAGTCGTTTAGCGATGACCATGACCGCGTTCGTACGCAACGAAAGCGCCTGCTCGCGCGGACGACTGTCCGCTTTCAATAACCAATGCGACGCTGAGAGCGAAGCGTGCTCGCGGCTGTTCGCACGCACAGAGATCGCAGCAGAGCCTCTGTCATCAGCAGAGGAAACGATGTCGCTCACGGTGGACGTTGGAGCGGCGGGGCTTGCCCCGCCGAGGAACCGAAGAAAGCCGGC
>DASSMK010000375.1:0-3319 GCA_035688915.1 Thermoanaerobaculia bacterium | reverse complement strand
GACGGCCTGTTCGATCTCATCTTCTGCCGCAATGTCCTGATCTACTTCGATCGCGAAACGAAAGCGGCCGTGATCGAACGCCTGACCCGCCACCTCACGCCCGCCGGTCTCCTCTTCCTCGGCCACGCCGAAACGCTGCACAGCACGACGCACGCGCTGAAGCATGTCGGCCCGACGGCGTACGCGCGATTTTGAAAATGAGCGCGCGCCGAGGATCACTGACGAATGATCAGAACGCGACGTCGCCGAACGTGACGTGTCCTGATGGCGAGATGTGAAAGTCCTTCACTTTGCGCGCACGAATCGCCGTCGATGCGCCGTAGATGAGCGGCACCATCATCGCTTCCGTTTCGATGAGATCGGTGATCACTTTGCGGTTCGCCGGTGAAGGATCGACGCGGAAGGCGGCCAGGGCCGCGTCGGTCGCCGGATCGCTCCAACGCGCGAGATTCGTGAGGTATTGGCCATTGCGCGAAACCTGCGCCGAGGAGAGCAGCGACTCGTAGAACTCGGCGGGATCGGGATTGTCGGCGACCCAGCCGCCCAGACCGATGTCGTAATCGCCGCTGGCGAGGATGCGGAACGTCTCTTCGCTGTTGCGCGGCTGCTTGAGCTGCACGTCGATGCCGTACGGCGCGAGCTGGCGCACGAGCTCCTGCGCCGACGCGAGCGGCTTCGGCAAGTACGGCCGCGGAGCCCACGGCATTACTACCTGAATGCGCGCAGGTTTCGCGGGGTGATTGCGCAGCAACTCGCGATCGCGAGTAGGAGTGATGCCGGCGGGCTTCGCCATCAGCAGCGGAATGATGTCGCGCGCAAGAAACGCGAAGTGGTTCTTCTCGTAATTGATCTCCGCGATGGGGACGGGATTGATCGCGTCGCGCAGCGCGCGGCGAAGCGACGCATCGCGAAAGATCGGCCGCTCCGAATTCAGGAAGAGGAAGCCGGTGGAGTTGCCGGGCTGCATCATCGGCTGGAATCCGGTGATGCCATGGCGGATGAGATCGTGCGCCGCGAGATGGAGCGTCACATCAATCTGCCCCTGCTTCGCCGCTTCGATCAGTTGCGACGGCGTGCCGTCCGCGTCAGGCGGATAGATGCCGAAGAGCAGCTCTTGCGCAACCGCCGTCCCGTGATGATGCGGATTGCGCACGAGGCGGATCTCGCGCGCATCACGCAGCATGTGCAACGAAACAGGGGAGGCGAAGCGATACGGTCCGGTGCCATAGAGCGTCCCGCCTTTCTCGAGCACGATGCCGCAGTTCCATTGCGTCAACACGTTTTCGAAACGCGGGCTCGGACCGGTCATCGTGAACTGCACTCGGCCATCGCGCGCGGACACCGTCGCGCGACCACGAAGAGCGCCCGCTTTCGCGAGTGACGTCGCCGCGATCTGCGCGGTGAGCGGCGTGCCATCGGAGAAGACGATGCCCTCCCGCACCGCGGCTGAATAGACCGGCTGCGCGCCGGAGCGCTCCTGCCGAAGCGGCTCCGCGAACAAATGCGGCTCGATCGCGCCGGACGGCGCCACGCGATACGCCATCTCAAAAATCTGGCCGAGGATCATGCCCGTGATCGTGTCGCCCATCTCGCGCGGATCGAGCGTACCGATCCCGGCGAGCACGCCGATGCGCAGAGTGGAAGCCTTGTCGGAAGAAGTGCCGGACGCCGGAATGGTCATGGAGAGCTAGCGTATATCGCCAGCGCGGCGTCGATCGCATCCGTCACCAAAACGTGCGCTCTCGCGGACGCGTGCTAAAATCGCACGCTGCATCGACGCCAGCGTTTTCTCGCGCGTATCTAGCGGAAAACGCGCGGCTTCTGCCGGATAAGCGGGTGTAGCTCAGTTGGTAGAGTAGGAGCTTCCCAAGCTCTTGGTCGCGGGTTCGAATCCCGTCGCCCGCTCCAAATTCACACACTTCCAAGTAGGCGCTTTACGGCGATCGAGTTCGTGCCGCCCGTTAATCATTAGGTCGACTCCGTGGCTTAGTTGTCCACCTCGGCGTCAATGCTGACGGCGTCTGACGTGAAAGACGTGAGTGCGTGGACGGATTCATGGCGCGGAGAAGTGTGTTGTCTATACTCCGGCGCGGGTGGAACAAAGCATCGACGACCGGGCGGAAAGAAGACCCACAACACAGCATCAACCGGACAGCAGGGGATCTGGACCATCGAGGAGGCTGTTCTCCAGGTGAACCACATCTTTTCGACGAACGGCCCACTAGAAGCTGGAATGGAGACGATCGAGGTCCGAGGCGGCGTCATCGGTGAACTGACGAACTGCGTCGTTCGGGTCCAGAGCAAAGCGACGAAGTAAGGCTTTTGCTAACGAACCGGCAGAACGCTTCGAGTATTACTACGATGATCGCGATCTCGCCTACTGGCTTATGGGCAACACGTCTGTCATTCTCGTGTGCTCTCGCACGGATAGCGCGAGGCTACTGGAAGTCGATCAAGCATTTTTTCGCCGAGCCGGCGCACCGAAGACGAGAAAAGTGATCTTCGACAAACGAGAAGACAAGTTCCACCAAAGCGCTAGTTGAACGATTGTTCTATCGGTCGTCGCTTCAGACTCCCCAGGCTCGGCGAGCGCTCCTCAACCTCGGCTTCATCACGCGCAACGAAGCGCAGATCGAAACTGCGCGTCGTCGCGATTCCACGAGACGCCGGTCTCTGTCGTACGGCGAGGTTTTTGATGAAACGTTGTACTCGAATCTCATGCGAGTGTCCGCTTTGCCATCGAGTTGCATCTCGCAGTGACGGAATACGGGTCCGATGAGGAAATCCGTGAGCGCTGACCGCCTACATCCCTCATCCTCATCGACGATTGGATTACGAGAAGCAGAACGATCCTGAGCGTGCACGACCTGAGCACACATCCTGGAGCAAGGTCATTGATCGCGGCAAAGGTGAATCGTTTGATACGCAGGAGTGGGCGCAAAGCGACGATACCGACGAGTGCAACGCTCCGGTTGAACTCGAAGAGGCTCCTCGCATGTTGAGGGCGTTCAGGAAGAAGCGGGGCTGGCGTTTCGACCACGTCACGCCGACACGGGGCAAGAGCGAATCTGAGCAGCGCCAGGCGTTCGCTCGCAAGATGGCGAAGCTGCCGACGCAGCAGGCCGTCCTCGTGAGGAATGGACTTCCGGCCGTGCGCTCAGTCCTCGCGATCTCGATGTGATCGGAGGCGATCGCCGCAGCATCACCATCGCCGCGGCCTCCATCGTGGCGAAGGTCTATCGCGATCTGTTGATGGAGTCGTATGATGCGCGTTACCCCGTTTACGATTTCAAAAATAACCGGGGATATGCCACGGAAA
>DASSMK010000374.1:0-3959 GCA_035688915.1 Thermoanaerobaculia bacterium | reverse complement strand
CCGCGGCGACGGTGAAGAACTCTACCTTCTTCACGTCGGTGGCGATGGTGCCGCTCGTGCTGCCGTTGTGCAGCTCGAGCTTCAGTTCGTATTCGGAGCCCGAAACGAGCTGCGCGCCCTCGACCGGCGAAACGAAGACGGCCACCGGCGCGACTTCGTCGTAGGAGAAGAAGTGGAACGTCTGCTCGGGCGTGACGTTGCCCTGCGGGTCGGTCACGCCGGAGAAGACGACGCGGTAGAACGACTCCGGCTCGATCGGATGCGATTCATCCGGCGCGAAGTACAGCGTCATGTACGTGGCCGGATCGACGAACGCGCGTCCGCCCATGTCGAGCAGGATCGCGGCGCCGGGACCACCCGGCGCGGCGAGCTTGTAGATGTGGAAGACGCCGCCGGTGCCGCCCGGCTGCCACGGCGCCGGATTGATCGGCTCGTTGAAGCGGAACTCGAATGTCGTCGGCTTCTTGATCGGGCTGGCCGGCAGCGCTTTCAGCACGCGCGGCTCGGCGTAATCGGTGGTGGTGAAGCTGAAGCCGCGATCGGACGGCAGCGGATGACCGGTGACGTCGGTGAGCTGGCCCGAGATGACCACGCGATAGAGCGTGTTGCTGCGCAGCGGGAAGCCGGTGGCCGGCTTCGTCGGTGAAATGGTGATGGAGAACTTGTTGCCCGGTTCGTCCGCCCACGCCAGCGTATAGGCCGCATTGCTGCCGTCGGCCGCCACGAGCTGCACGGTACCGGTGTTGATGCGATCCGTGTTCAGCGGCTCGCTGAAGAGGATCTTGATCTTCGCGTCAGGAGAGACGTTCGTCGCGCCGTCGGCGGGAATGATCGATTCGAGCTGCGGCGGTGTGGCGTCGATCGGAACCTGGCCAACGTCCCATACGCCGCTGTCCGGATAGACGATGGGGCGGCGCGAGGCGCCGAAGGTCGTGTCGTCCGGCCCGATGAACGTGAGGTCGACTGCTGTGCCGGTGCTGACAGCCGGAATGCCGAGGATGGTGAACTTGCCGCTGCCGTCGGTGCGCATGTCGGCGGTGTTGCCGGCGAAATGGGCGACGACGCGCGTGCCGACCGACGGACCCGCGCCGCCTTCCGCGATGACGGTGCCGGTGACGCCCGCGTATGTGCCGAGCGCGATTTCCGCGGTGACCGGGACGGACTGCTGCGCCAGCGTGAGCGCCTTGCCGCCGGTGAAGCGGCCGTCGATCGATTCGGCCTGCACGTAGACGCCGCCGAGGGGCATGCCGTAGGCCGAAGCCTTGCCGTCGCTGTCGGTGTAAACGATGACGCCCTTACCGGAGCCGGAGATCGTGACCTTCACGTTCTGCGCGGGCAGGCCGCCCTGCGTGACGACGGCGTGCACGTCGCCGTAAGCCGGCCACCACAACGAGATGGGCTTGGTGACGGTGCCGTTCGGGAACGAGTCGCCGGTGCCGATCACGCGGCCTTTGCCGCCGATCTCGCGAACGGTGACGGCGTACGGCTCGTTCTTGAACATCTGCGTGAAATCGATCGGATTGCCCTGCAGCTCGCGGCGGTATTCGCAGTGCTCGACGAAGGCGATGAAGTAGCAGCGCTGCTTGACCTCCATCGTCACGATCGGCGCGAGCGTGCCGGAGTTCTTGCCGAAGTCGTCCGGCTGATAGACGCCGACGCGCAGCGTTTCGGTCGGCTCGAGCTTGAGCGTCACGGTGCGATGCGGATCGAGGATCGAGATGGCGTCGTCCGCTGTCGCGCGACGATTCGATTGCGTGTCTTTCGCTTCGAGACGGAACGATCCTTCGCGAACGCCGAGGAACGTGAAGGCGCCGGCGACGTCCGTGGAAGCCTGCGAGGAGTAGTTCGCTGCCGTCAGACGGATCGCCGCGCCTGCCACCGGTTTGTCGTTCGCTTCCGGATCGACAAAGTGGCCGTCGACCATGCCGCTGAATTCGAGGCGCAGGCGCGCGGTGGCAATGCCGTCGCGCGTGATGGTGATGCTCTCGCTCTGGCTGGTCTTGCCGAGAGCCTTCGAGTACGCGGAGACGTTGTAAACGCCGACCGGCAGCTCCGCGAAGCTCGCCACGCCGGTGCCGTCCGTCGACGTGAAGTCGAAGCGCGCGCCGCCGCGATAGAGGCCGACTTCCGCGTTCGGTACTTCGGCGTACGACTGGTTCGGATCGACGACGGTGATGCGCGCCTCGCCCACTCCGCCGCCACCGATCGCGATGTAAGCCTTCGGCGTCGCCTCGGCTCCTTCTTCCGTGATGCTGCCCGTCCAATCGCCGCGCAGCTCTTCGTTGCTGGAGTCCCATGCCGTCGCGCGCAGCGCACCGACGAAGACGCCGTTGATGAGGAAGCGGCCCGTGTTGTCGGTGATGAGCGGCGCCGTGTTCTTGCCGAAATCGCGATTCGGGAAATCGAGCTCGCGCAGATAGAAGCGCGCCAGCGGAACCGGAGCGTTATCCGAGTAATCGTTCGGCGTGTTGTCCGGAACGTTGTTCAGCGCGTTGTTCGGATCGAAGACTTTGTAGTCCTTGTAGACGACGCGGCCGTCGACGAAGCCGCGCTTGCGCATGACGACGGACATGCCTTCCACGACTCCGCCGTTGGGCGGCGTGGTGGCGGTGGCGTAGCCGGTGCGATAGATGTCGCTCTGCGTCACTTCCGCCGTGACGGTCACACCGGTGGCGGACGGCTGGTCGCGGAATTCGAAGCGTCCGTCCGGCCCCGTGATCTGCGGGCCCGGATCGCTGCGGCCGTTGAAGATGCGCACGCTCGCGCCGGCGATCGGCGTCAGCCCGTCGATCGCGTAGACGGTGCCGCGCACTGTGGCCAACGTGTTGAGCTGCAGGATGTGATCGCGGAAGTCACCATCGAAGAACAGCTGCGCGTTCTGCGACGCGTAGCCGTACTGCGGATGCAGGCTGGTGACGCCGTACGTCTGCATCGCCGGGATCTTCGGGAAGACCGCCCAATCGGCTTCACCGAGCTTTTCGGTCGAAGCCTTCAGCGTGATGCCGTACATCCCCTGCTCGTTCTCGTCCCAGGCCGGGTACGACAACGCCACGGGCGTGATGAGATCGAACTGCGAGCGCACTTTCACGCGCACGGTGCCTTCGCCCGGCAGCCGCAGCGTGACCGCGGCCACGTGGCCGTCGAACAGCACCTGGCCGTGGCCGCTCGCGGTCTGATCGCCGTACGGACGCGAGTCGTCGAGCTTGTCGCCGTTCGGTCCGATGTTGCGCGGTCCCGGCGGGACCGCCCAGATGTTCCAGGAGGTGCCGACCGGCACGTTCGGCAGCTCGTAAACGCCGTTGCCTTTGTCGTCGAGACGATCCGGCGGGAAGCCCGGAACGATGACGCGATAGCCCGACACCGGAATGCCGCCCGCGTTCACGAGCCGCACGCGCACCGTGCCGTAGCCGCGATCGAACGCACCAATCACGATCGACATCGTGTTCGGCCCCGCCTCGGTCAGCGTCGGGATCTGTACCGCTTTCACGCGCTGCGTGGACGGGTCGTACGCGGTGATGTTTTTCTGCGAGAAGGAGACCGGGATGTCGTCGTAACGGAAGTTGCCCAGCGCATCGGCGGTGACGGTTTTGTAGCCGCCGATCTTCACCAGCGCGCCCGCTGCCGGCTCGTACGTTCCCGGCGCGAGCAGCTTCTCGCGCAGCACCTGGCCGGTGAGCGTGGTCGGCTTCTCGGCCGGATCGAGCACCGAGATGATCATGTCGCTCTGCTTCACTTCATCCGCGCGCAGATCGAAGTCGAGCGACACCGCCTGACGCGAGATGCCCCACTCCGACGCGAGCAGCGTGACGAAGCCCGCCGGCACTTTCGCGAAGTCGAAGCGGCCCTGCGAATCGGTGTACCCGTCCGTGAGACCGTAGCCCTGCGCGAAAACGCCGACATGCGCGCCGGCCACCGGCGCATTCGTATCCGAGCGCCGCACCACGCCGTAGATTCGTCCG
>DASSMK010000373.1:0-7342 GCA_035688915.1 Thermoanaerobaculia bacterium | reverse complement strand
CCGGAGGCCCCACATCGGTCCCTACGGCATCGGCCCGAAGCTCTCCGACACCACGTCGTTGAACGGGATGCCGATTTCTTCGAGTGCTTTTTGCGCGCGCTCGAGGAACGGATCGAAGCCGACGGCCATGACCAGCGCGTCTTTGATCGATGCGCGATTGCGCTCGATGAGCGTATCGATCGCGCCGCTTTCGTGACGGATGTCGCCCGCGCGTGCGAGCGGATCGAAATCGCCGGCGTAAAGGATGTGGCGGTGATCGGGCTCGTAGAGCACGCAGATGCGGCGCGGATCGCTGGTGGCGATCATGTGCAGCACGATGCTCCGCACGGCGGCGATGCCGGTGTCGCCGGCCAGGAAGACGACATCGCGGGAATCGTCATCGGGCAAGGTGAAGCTGCCGTACGGCCCGTCGAGCGTGACTTCGGCGCCGGCTTCGAGACGTTCCAGAGCCTCCCCTCCTTTGCCCGAGCCGACGCGCACGCAGAGCTGCAGCGCTTCGGGACGTTGGGGCGCGGAGGCGATGGTGTAAGCGCGCGAGACATCGCCGGGAAAGTGGAAATTCACCCATTGGCCGGGCGCGAATTCGAGGCGGTCACCGGAAAACGAAACGGTGATCTGCACGATGGATGGGGCGAGCGGCTCGATCTCCGTGACGATCGCTGTCAGTCGCATGCGCGAGAGTGTATCGCGACGAGGCGCCGCGTCAGCCCCACATCCCGGTCTTCATCAATTTCGAGATCTTCTTGAGGATCTTGTCTTTCTTGAAACCGCGCAGGTGATCGACGAACAGCGTGCCGTTCAGATGATCGATCTCGTGGCACATCGCGCGCGCCATGAGGCCTTCGCCCCACATCTCGCGCTCTTCGCCGTTGCGGTCGAGATAGCGCAGCTTCACGCGCTCGGGACGCGTGACCACTTCCACGAAATCAGGGATGGAGAGGCAGCCTTCCTCTTCCGTGATCTCCCCTTCGCTGTCGACGATCTCGGGATTGATGAAGACGTGGCATTCGCCGGAGCGCTTGCCGACGGAGAGATCGATGACCATCAGACGCTGCGAAACGCCCACCTGATTCGCGGCCAGGCCGACGCCCGGCGCGGCGTACATCGTGTCGATCATGTCGTCGATGAGGCGCTGCAGCGATTCATCGACTTCGCTCACCGGACGGGCCGGCAGTCGAAGCACTTCATCGCCATACTTTCGGATCGGCAGTACCGCCACGTTCGCGTTTATCCCTTCTTGCGCAGGCTGTCGATCATCGCCTCGACCGTGTGCTTCGCGCGTTTCTTGTAGAAGTCGTCGAGCACGCTGCGGATGCCGGGATGCTTCGGCAGCAGCCCGTCGAGTTTTTCCTTGTCGAGCCGCAGCAGTTCCGTGCGCTGCGACGCGGTGATCGTTGCCGTGCGAGGCTTTCCGGTCAGAACGCTGACTTCCCCAAAAAAATCCCCTTCGCCGAGCTTCGCGAGATAGACGCTGCCGGTGCCGCCGGTGCCGCGCGTGTAGACCTTCACTTCGCCCGTCGTGATGAGATACATCGACGTGCCGGGATCGCCTTCCGCGATGACGACGGAGCCTTCCTCGTGCGACTCGAGCTCCATCTCCTTGATGATCGCTTCGCGTTCTTCGTCGGAGAGCACTTCGAAGAGCGGACTTTTCGGCACGGGACGCGAAAAGAGCGGCTCGGTTTTGCCGGCGCTGTCGTCGGCTTTCGGCGCGCTGGCGGTGAGTTGATCGCGGACTTTTTCCGCTTTCTTCTTGACCGCGATGGCTTGCACGGTCAGCCCGTTGTCTTCGTAATACTTGGCCGTGGCCTCGTACTGCTCGACCGCTTCGGCGAGCATGGTGGCGCCGGCGAGAGCATCCGCGTACTGCAGCCGGATGCGCGGATTGTTGGGGTATTTCTCGTGCTCGCGCTTCAGCACAGGAACCGCGCGCCCATACTCCCGCTTCGCCAGCAGCGTCGCGCCACTTTCGGTTTCTTCAGCCATGGGCGGACATTAGCAGCGGGCGGTGGACGGCGGCAAGGCTTACACTTGGCTGGAATGACACGTGACGCCGCGGCTCTCCTGCACGATGCGCTCCGCCTCCCTGATCACGAGAGGATGGAGCTCGCCGCGCGGCTGTTTGCTCAGAACAGTGCAGTCGTCTCGGCCGACCCGGATGTGATGAGTGGTGCGCCGGTGTTCAAGGGAACGCGTGTGCTCGCGCAGACGCTGATCGAGTATCTCGAGGCGGGCGATTCAATCGACGATTTCCTCGAGGGCTTTCCGTCGGTCACGCGCGACCAGGTCATCGCGTTTCTCGAGGAGACGAAGGCGCGGGTGCTGGCGTTCTCGGAATGAAGGTTCTGCTGGACGAGTGCGTCGATTGGCGCTTGCTGCGCGATCTCATCATTCTGCGAGGCCGAACCACGCGTCTGCGCGACTTGCGCGAGCTGTTGCCGGAATTACGCGCAGCGCTTGCGCAGCCACGGCGCCGCGAATTCGTGATCTTGCGACGCGATCCCGCCCGCGCCTAAAACTTGATCCGCTCGAGCTCCCGCTTCGCGGACGCGGACGACGACGAGTACGGATAGCGCGCGATGACGTCCTGCAGGGTGCGGCGTGCGAGGGCGAGATCGCCCGTCTTTTCGAGCGACAGCGCCATTTTGTACATGGCGTCGGGGGCTTTGTTCTGGTCGGCGAATTCGGTGGTGACGCGCTGGTAGTAGCGCATGGCGCTCGCGTAGTCGTTGGCGGCGTAGTAGCTCTCGCCGATCCAGAAGAGCGCGTTGTCGGCGAGGTCGCCGGAGGGATCGGCGTCGAAAACGGCCTGGAAGGCGCGGCGCGCGTCGGCGATGCGGTTCTTGCCGTAGAGGACGATGGCGCTGCGGTAGTTTTCGGCGATTCCGGCGCTGACCAGCGCGGCGGATGGCTGCGTCGATGGCTGCGTCGATGGCTGCGATGCTGAAGGCTGAGACGGAGTGGCGGGCGTGATGCGCGTGATGGTTGGCGCGGGCGTGTCCACGACCGGCGCAGCGGCCGCCGGCGCAGCGACTGCGGCCGCGGCAACCGGCTGCGATTCGATCCGCGCGATGCGGTCGTTCATCACGTCGAGCCGTTCGAGCAGCTCGGTCATCGCCGTCTGCAGCTCCGCTACGCGCGCGTCGCTCGCGGCCGATGCTGCCGCCGTCTGCGCGGGCGGGACGTAGGACGGAGCGTCCGGCTCGTCCTGCTGCGTCGTGGCGCAGGCGGCGGTGAACAGAACGGCGGCGACGGCCAGCTGCTTTTTCATTTAGGCCTTCATGTTACCGAGGCGCTGCTTGGCGCGGTCGGCGTAATCGCTTTTCGGGAACTCGGAGACGACGCGCTCGAAGTAGAGGCGCGCTTCGCCGTTGCGGCCGAGGGAGGCGAGCGTGGAGCCGAGCTCGAAGAGAGCGGCGTCGCGCTCGTTGTAGTTCGGATAGGTATCGATCAGATAGTTCAGGCGCTGCTCGGCGGCTTTGAGGCTGCCGCGCTTGATGTAGAAGCGCGCTACGAGATGCTCGTGTTTGGCGAGGCGGTCGAGCACTTCCTGGCGCCGCGCTTCCGCGTCCGCTTTCAGATTGCTCTTCGGATACGAGCGCAGCATGTCGTTGAACTTCTCCAGCGCTTCACGCGTCTTCTGCTGATCGCGGTCGGGCCGCTCCATCTGCTTGTACGAGCACATGGCGATCTGCAGCATCGCGTAATCGGCCTGCTCGCTGGCCGGGTAGCGGTTGATGAAGTCGCGGTACTTGTACTGCGCTTCGACGAGGTTCACCGGATCGCCCTGCTGGTAGTAGGTGTCGGCGATGCGCAGCAGGCTGCGGCGGCCGAGCGGGTCGTTCGGATAGTTCTCGTAGACGTGCGAGTAGAACGTGCGCGCGCGCTGCCAGTGCTTGTGTCCGAAGTTGTCTTCGCCCTGCTGGAACACCTGCTCCTTGGACATGGCCAGGAGCTTCGGATCGACGACCGGTTTCGGGGCACGCGGGCCGGAATGGCAGGCGGCGAGCGCGACCAGGACCGTCGCGATGATGGCGAGTTGTTTGAGCTTCAAAGGATTTCCTCCGAGTTGGCGGCCGCGAGGCCGCTCATACCTTCTGTGCAGTAACAGCGCTCCGGATCGACTCCATTGCAGCGATCCGGTCCGGCTGCCCGAATACCGCCGATCCCGCGACGAGGATCGTGGCGCCCGCGGCGGCGACCACCGGCGCGGTCTTCGCGTCGATGCCGCCGTCCACTTCGATTGCCACACTGAGCCCACGCTCGCGGATGAGTCGTGAGATATGACGAATCTTCCCCACCACAGGTTCTATGAACTTCTGGCCGCCGAATCCGGGGTTCACCGACATGACCAGAACGTAGTCGCAAAACTCGATGGCGGTGGACAGCGTTTCGGCCGGCGTGGCGGGGTTGATGGCGATGCCGGCTTTCGCGCCACCGTCGCGGATCATCTGCAGCGCGCGCTGGAGATGCGGCTCCGCTTCGTAGTGCACCGAGATCATGTCCGCGCCGGCATCGAGAAAGGCGCCGATGTACTTTTGCGGCTCCTCGATCATCAGATGACAGTCGAACGTCAGCCGGCTTAGTGAGCGCAGCGCTTTCACCACGAGCGGGCCGATGGTGATGTTCGGCACGAAGTGGCCGTCCATCACGTCGAGATGCAGCACGTCGGCGTGCTCCTCGATCGTGCGCAGCTCGTCTTCGAGTCGCGCGAAGTTCGCGGAGAGCAGGCTCGGAGCGATTTTGATCATTTGACCTAGAGCGCGGGCGGAGCTTCGACGATGCTGGTCTCTTCCTGCCGCGACACGACCACGGTGATCGGATCGCGGCTGCTGACCGGTGCGCCGCGCAGGGGGTATTGGCGGATGATTATGCCATCCGCGATGCCCGGGTAGGCTTCGTACTTTACGGAGGTGACGGTGAGGCCGTGCCCTTCCAGCGCCGGACGCACCTGATCGAAGGGCCGGTCGATGAGATCCGGCATCACGTACACCGCCGGATTGGCGGGCACGCCGACCAGCAGCGAGACCGGCGTTTGCGCCGCGACGACGGTGCCGTACGGCGGATCGGCGGCCAGCACGCCATTCACGACGCTCTCGACATACGTGAGATTGCCGAGCTTCAGATTCTGCTGCCCCATGCGCAGCATGCTCGTGCCGGGCGTTTGTGCCGTGAGATCGGGCACGCGCAAGACGAGCGGTCCGGCGCTCAGCTCGACGCGGATCTGCGTGCCGCGCTTGATGAAGTTCGTGGCGCCGGGCGTGCGGTTCTGCCAGACGACAGCGCCGACCGGCACCTTGTCGTCATTGCGGCGATGCGTTTCGTCGACGATCAGCTCCACGCCGAGGTCGCGCGTGGCGGCGCGCGCTTCCGCCACCGTTTTGCCGATCAGATTCGGCGTCGGCAGCGAACGTCCTTTCACGAAGAAGGTGAACCAAAAGTACGTGCTGCCGCCGAATGCGACGAGCAGCAGCAATGCGAAGAGCAGGTTGTCGAGACAGCCGCGCTTCATCGCCTTTCGGGTCGCTCACTTTCCTGCGGAACGTTTTTCTCGCGATCGGCGCGGTACTCGGCCTCGTCGTATTTGCGCGAGCGATCCTTCGAAACGAAGATCGGGATGAGCGTTTCCTTCCACACGTCTTCGACGCGCTCGGCGTAGACGAACTGCAGCGCGTTGCGGATCTCCTCCGGCACTTCCTGCACGTCTTTGCGATTGCCTTCCGGCAGCACGACCGTCTTCACGTTCGCGCGATGCGCGGCCATCACTTTTTCTTTGATGCCGCCGACGGAGAGCACCTTGCCGCGCAGCGTAATCTCGCCCGTCATGGCGACGTCGTGGCGCACGGGACGCTCTCCCATCACTGAAGCGATGCAGGTGGCGATGGCCACGCCCGCGGACGGTCCGTCTTTCGGAATCGCGCCCGCTGGGAAATGGATGTGGATGTCGTAATCGCTGAACAGCTTCTCGTCGATCTCCATCTCGCGCGCCTTGGAGCGCACGTACGAATACGCCGCGGACACCGATTCGCGCATCACGTCGCCGAGCTGGCCGGTGACTGTGGTGCGGCCGCTGCCGGACATGCGCGTCGCTTCGATGAACATGATCTCGCCGCCGAACGACGTCCACGCGAGACCCGTCGTCACGCCGATCTCGGGATGGCGCTCCGCGAATTCGTGCTCGAACTTCGGCAGGCCGAGATATCCCTCGACGTCTTCTTTTTTGACTTCGTAGACGGCGGGACCTTCCGTCCCCTCTTCCGCCGACGCCGCCACTTTGCGCGCGATCTTGCGCAGCACGGTGGCGAGATTGCGCTCCAGATTGCGCACGCCCGATTCGGCGGTGTAGTCGCGGATGACGAGCAGCACCGCGTCATCCTGCAGCACGACCTGATCGGCGCCGAGGCCGTGATCGGCGAGGAGCTCGGGGATGAGGTGCTCTTTGGCGATGGCCAGTTTCTCCGTCTCGGTGTAGCCGGAGAGGCGGATCACTTCCATGCGATCGCGCAGCGGGCCGGGAATCATGTCCAGCACGTTCGCGGTGGCGATGAAAAGCGTATGCGAGAGGTCGTACGGGATTTCGAGATAGCGATCGACGAAGGCGTGGTTCTGCTTCGGATCGAGCACTTCCAGCAGCGCCGATGCGGGATCGCCGCGGAAGTCTTTTCCGATCTTGTCGATCTCGTCGATCATGATCAGCGGGTTGTTCACGCCGACCTGGATGTAGCTCGTCACGAGCTTTCCGGGCATCGCGCCGATGTACGTCTTGCGATGGCCGCGGATCTCCGATTCATCCGTCACGCCGCCGACAGCCATGCGCACGAACTTGCGTCCGAGCGCTTCGGCAATGGCGGCGCCGAGCGACGTCTTGCCGACGCCGGGAGGTCCGACGAAGCAGAGGATCGGTCCTTTCAAATCGCCCTTCAGCTTCAGCACGGCCAGAAATTCGAGGACGCGCTCCTTGACCTTCTCCAGGCCGTGGTGGCGCTTGTCGAGAATCTCTTCGGCCTTGCGCAGGTCGAGGCGGTCTTCGGTGTGCTCGGTCCACGGCAGCTGCAGCACTGTGTCAAGGTGACCCTTGATCACGGCATAATCGGATGAAGACGCCGAGAGCTGCCCCATACGCGTCACTTCGCGGCGGAGCGACTGCTTCTGCTCATCCGCGAGCGGCAGCGCTTCGATGCGATCGCGATACGTATCGGCTTCGCGCTCGGAGGCGTTCGTTTCGCCGAGCTCGTCCTGGATGATGCGCAGCTGCTCGCGCAGGTAGTTCTCGCGATCGCGGCGATCGATGGATGACTGGATCTGGCGCTGCAGTTCGCGATCGACGGTGGCGCGGCCGAGG
>DASSMK010000372.1:0-5563 GCA_035688915.1 Thermoanaerobaculia bacterium | reverse complement strand
CGCAGCAGCCCGGTGCGACGGTGACGATGCAGATGCCCGGCGCGCCCGCGACAACGTCCTCCTCTGCGGCGACGCAGTCGCTGGCCGATCTCGACACGCTGGTGGGCCGCTGGACCGGCACGAGCAAAGGCAAATCCGGCGACGGCACGATCGAGCGCGAATGCGATCGCATCCTGAACGGCCAGTTCATCCAGTGCCGCACGCGCGCCGCCTACCCGCGCGAAACGCACACCGACATCGCCATCTTCAGCTACGACCGCAACGCGAAAAAAGTGCGCATGCGCCAGTTCCACGAAGAAGGCTTCGTGAACGAGTACACGCAGACCTCCCCCGGCACCTTCATGAGCGACTCGATCGAAAACCTTGGCAGCGGCTGGCGCGCCCGCGAGGCCTACCACCTCATGGGCGACACGTGGCACGAGACGTTTTCACTGGCAGGACCAGGCAAAGATTTCGAGACGTACTCGCAGGGAACGTTGAATCGGGCGAAGTAGGACCGCGGAGCGCTATCGCTGAGCCAGGGCGACCAACGCTTCTTCCACCTTCGCCGGGACGTCGATAGGCAGAAACCACTCGCGCGGATACAGGTAGTCCTCGCCTGATTCATCGACGACGCGGATGAAGTCCTTCGGATCGAGGTCCGCCTCGTCGAGAACTTCGTAGATCTTGCGGGGCTCGAGCTCGCCCTCGTACTCACCCGCTTCGATGCAGACCACAAAACGTTTCTCGCTCATAGTCGCCGCAGCACGCGTTTGATCTTCATCTTCCGCTTCCCGATGCCGTGTGCTTCATACCAGTGTAGCTCCGCCTCGGCGTAGTCGCCGTCGGCGAAGCGGATCTGCGCCACACCTTTCATCTTCCGCCACTGGCCGCGCCCGAACTGCTTCACCAGCGCGGCAAGCGTCCGGATTCCGTGGCCGCTCGCGATCGTCTCCACGAAGCGAATCTCGCCCACGATTTCGAACGTCATCGCGGCGTCCCACCCTCACCGCCTGAATCGCGCCACCACTCCCCTCACCTCCTCCACCCGCAGCGCGGCGGCGGCGGCGAAGTAGATCGCGCCGAAGAGCGCGCAGACGAGGGCGCCGTCGCGGACGTGCGGGAAGATGTGCGGCAGGTAGCGCGTCACGTGCGGCAAGGCGCGCCAGTAGAACGCGGCCGAGGCCACGCCTGCCGCGAGCGCCGCGGCCCAGAGGCGCAGGAGGAACGACGGCGCGAGGCGCGCGCGGCCGATGCGCTTGCTCAGTGAGCGGCGCAGCAACGCGAATTCGATCCAGCCGGCGATGCCGGCGGTCGCGGTCAGCGCGATGGCGCCGAGGGGCTCGGAGCTGCCGCGGATGAGCGGCATGGGGATGTGCAGCGAGCGCATCGCCGACAGCAGCAACGGCCGCAGCGGCAGTGCGAAGAGGTAGCCGAGCACGCCCGTCAACGACACGCGCAGCATGGCGTAGCGCAGCGGCGTTTTCGTGTCGTGCAGCGCGTAGAACGCGGAGGAGTAGAGGCGGCCGAGGGTGGCGGCGAGGAGGCCGACGGTGGAGCCGATGAGGATGTACCAGACGTACCGCGTGTCGTCGTCGCCGAATCGTCCGCCCTGGAACAGCGCCGCCACGAGCACGTTGCCGATCAGGATGAACGCGACGACCGACGGGATGACGAAGAACGCGATTTGCCGCAGTCCGCGCTCCAATCGCTTGCGCAGCGCTTCGTTGATTTCTTCCTGCGAGCCGGTGGCGCTCGACATGGCGGGAAGCTCCGCCGCGGAGACGGACATGCCGAAGAGACTCACGGGCAGCACCGCCAGCGTCTGCGCGTATCCAATGGCTGCCGTGGCGGCAGTGCCGAGGAGCGTGGCGATGAGGTTGTCGAGATAGGCGCTGAGCTGTACGACGCCTTTGCCCACGACCACCGGCACGAAGTTGCGCAGCACCTGCTGCACCGGTGCGAGCTTCGTATCCACCGCGAAGCGCAGGCGCTTTTCATGTTTCAGGACGAATGGCACTTGCACCAGAAATTGTGCAGCCGCGCCAACCACCGTGCCCCACGCGAGCGCCACGGCCAGCGAACGATCGGTCATCCGTCCCCCGAAGATGAACAGCGTGCCGATCATGCAGATGTTCATGAACACCGGCGCGACGTACGACAGAAAAAATTTGCGGTGGCTGTTCAGGATGCCGAGGCACCACGCGGAGACGACGAGCAATCCGATCGCGGGAAAGAGAATGCGCACGACGCTGATCGTCAGCTCTCGCACGTCGCCTTTGAATCCCGGCGCGATGAAGAAGAGCAGTTGCGGCGTGAAGAGCACGCCCAGGAGCACGAGCGCGGAGGTGACGAGGGCGAGGAGCGAAGCGACGACGCCCGCGACGCGGCCCGCCATCTCCTCATCCCCTTCCGCCAGCAGCCGCGCGTACACCGGGATGAACGACGCGGAGAGCACGCCTTCGCCGAACAGGTTCTGCAGCATGTTCGGAATGCGCAGCGCTGCTTTGAAGACGCCCGCCGCGTCGGAGTTGCCGAGGTAGTGGGCGAAGACCTTTTCGCGGACGAGGCCGAAGATGCGGCTGAGGAGAATGCCCGCCGCGACGAACATCGCGAACGAGCCGCCGCGCTTCTGCTTCACCGCCGGCCCGAGATCTCCTGGTGCGGCGGCGACTTCAGCGGAATTCGGTTCGGGCACGGCGCGATAAGATACCTCGGGTCGTGAGCCCTTGCGCTCACGCTCCTCGGCCGACTCATTGATGTCATCCATTGCTCCGATCCGCATTGCAGGCGCGGGACCATCCGGTCTCGCCGCGGCGATCGTCCTCGCGAAAGCCGGGCGCGCGGTGGAGGTGCACGAAGCGAAACGCGATGTCGGCGTTCGCTTCATCGGCGACCTGCAGGTCATCGAAGGAGCGTCGGAGCGCGAGTCGGTACCGGCGTTTCTCGATCGCATCGGCATCGAGCGCAACTTCTATTTTCGCGGCGCGCACGAAGCGCGTTTTTACGATGCTCGCGGCTCCGCGCGTGCGATCCGCAGCGATGAGCCGTACGCGTACTTCATCCGGCGCGGTGCGGAAGAGCAAACGCTCGATCGCGGGCTGCTCGCGCAGGCACGCGCGGCGGGTGCGAACGTCATCTTCAACTCGCGACTCGACCCGAAGAACGCGGACATCGTTGCCACTGGTCCTGCCACGCCGGACGGACTGGCGCGCGAGATGACGTGGCACACGACCGACGCGGAGCGCGTCGACGTCTTCTTCAATCACAAGCTCGCGCCGGGCGGCTATTCGTATCTCTTCATCGTCGACGGCGTGGCCACGTTCGGCTGCGCGATCGTGGCCGACTTTAAAAAGATCGACGAATACTTCGATCACTCGTTCGCCGCGGTGCAGCGGCTCGATCCTTTTCACATGCCGGAAGACGCGCGCGTCGGCTACTCGTACATGAACTTTCATCTGAAGCAGCGCGCGACGCAGGATGGCGCGCGCTACGTCGGCGAAGCGGCCGGCTTTCAGGATTACTTGTTCGGACTCGGCATCCGCTACGCGATCACCAGCGGCTGGCTCGCGGCGCGCAGCATTCTGGAGTCGCGCGATTACGACGAGCTGTGGAACGGTGAATTCGGGACGAAGCAGCAGACCAGTCTCGTCAACCGTTTCCTTTACGAAGCCGGCGGCAACCTCGGACTGTCGATGTTCGTGCGGCAGGCGTCGCGCGCGAAAGACTTCCGGCGCTACCTGTCCGGATGGCACGCCACGACCTGGTGGAAGTCGATGCTGTCGCCGGTGATTCAACGCGCGTGGCGGCAACGCGGGCGCTGCATGCACAAGCCGTCGGAGCACGCGCATTGGTGCCGCTCGCGCGACACCGCCATGAAAGTCCCACCCCTCGGCCCGGTGGAATCGCAATGACGCTCGACGAGGCGTACGCCGAATGCCGCGCCATCGCGCATAAACACGGCGCGAACTTTTCGGTCGGCTTCCGCTTTTTGCCGCCGCGCAAACGGCGTGCGGTTTACGCGGCGTATGCGTTCTGCCGCGTGGCGGACGACATCGCGGATGACGAAGACCGCGGCGCGACGACGGAAAATCGCCTGGCGCGGCTCGACGCGTGGCAGCGCGAGCTCGATCTGATTTATAGCGGCCGGCCTCAACATGCGATCGGCGTCGCGCTCGCGGACGCGCTGCAATTCTTCGACATCCCGAAGAGCGCATTCATCGCGCTGATTGACGGCTGCCGGCAGGACATGATCAAGACGCGCTACGAAACGTTCGCGGAGCTGCTGCAGTACTGCGAGCTCGTGGCGACGTCGATCTCGGACATTTCGCTGGCGATCTACGGCTATCGCACCGACCGCGCGCTCGATCATGGACGCAGCCTCTCGACGGCGTTGCAGCTGACGAACGTGACGCGCGACATCGGCGACGACCTGACGCGCGATCGGATCTACATCCCGCGCGAGGAGATGCAGCTCTTTGGCGTCACGGAAGCAGAGTTGTTCGCTCGTGCGGAGAATGAGCGCGTGCGGCAGCTGATCGAATTTCAGATCGCGCGCGCCGAGCAGTATTTTCGCGATGCGGAGCCGCTGCTGCGCGAACTGGAGTTCGACGCGCGCTTCCCGACTTTGTTGATGGGCGGCGTCTACGCTACGGTGCTGGCGAAGCTGCGCAAGGATCCGCTGGTGGCAATTCGCAAACGGCTTTCGCTTTCGACGATGCAGAAGCTGCTCGTCATCGGCACGCGGGTGCTGCGGCCGCATTTCGTTTGAAACCCGGCGCTTTGCCGTATCGTCAGACCGGACAATGAAGATCGTCGCCGCCACCGTGCTCCTGCTCCTCGCCGCGATTGCGGCGCTCGCGCAGGAGATGCCGGCGGCGCAGGAGCCCGATCAGGTCGCGCAGGAAGCAATGACGACCGTGGTCGTGCCGGTCGCGGGCAGCGTGATCGGCGCGAACGACGTGCAGTGGAAGACGGACGTCGTGCTCAGCAACGATCTGCGCACCGAAGCGACGGTGGTGATCGAAATGCCGTCGGCGCCGGACCAGCCGGTCATGATCCTGACGCTCGCACCGGGACAGGTGCAGCGATTCACCGATGTGGTCAGCGAAGCATTCGGCATCGATCGCGCGCTCTCGCCACTCCTCATCAGCACGAACAACCGTCGCTCGGTGGCGATCGGCGTGACGGTGTACGGCATCCATGGCACCGACGTCACCGCGGCGCAGCCGATTCCGGTCAACTACGGCGCGACGTACTACCCGCTGCGGCAGTTGCAGGGGCTGTCGTTCAGCGAAGAGTTTCGGACGAACATCGGGCTCGTGAATCTCTCGACGGAAGCGGCGCCATTCACGCTCGCACTGCAACGGCTGCAGGGACGCAATCTCGCCGTGACGCATGTGGTCATTCCGGCGAACACGCTGTGGCACATGAGCGTGCAGTCGCTCTTCCCGCTCATCACGGAAGGCGATGATTTTTCGGTGCTCGTGGAGTCGGGCACGCCGGATACGTACTGCTACGCGTCGGTGATCGAGAACGCCACGAGCCGCGCCAGGTTCGTGCAGGCGACGATCGGGACGCGGTG
>DASSMK010000371.1:0-21880 GCA_035688915.1 Thermoanaerobaculia bacterium | reverse complement strand
CAGGAGCCGAAGGTGCGCCGAGGTATTCGACGGAGACGATGGGCTGCTCGACGCCGTTCTCGAGCAGGATGAAATCCTGTGGCTTCAGATCGGACGGCGTGCGGCCGTTCGCATCCACGACTTCGGCAATTACTTCGATCGCGCTGATGTCGATCTTCGCTGAGAACGGCTGGTCCTGCGTGAAAGCGAAGACGCTGATCGAAAGCAGCAGCAACAGAACGACGATTCGTCGCATGGTCGTCTCCTTTCGGGGAGACGCCAGTCTACTCCCGCGCACGCGACGCGGAGGGCGATGAGGCTGGCGACCGCAAGCGTCGCGCGCCGATAGTTTCCGAAGATGTGACAGCGCGATCGGCGCTTACCAGCGCACGACGTAATTCGCCGGGCGTGCGAGTTTCGCGCGCACCGCCTCCACGATCTCGGACGCGGTCACGACCGGCGTGGACTTGCGCGGCGCCGTGGCCAGCGCGCCCGCGTCCGGCTCTTTCTCGCGCAGGATCGTGACGAGCGGATCGGGCGTGATCCAGCGACCTTCCAGCGATTCGACGGCGTGCATCAGATCGACCGGTTCGATCGTCACTTCGCGCGTGCCGGTGCGTGTGAAGCCTTCGCTCGCGGTGAGGTCGCCGGGCGTGCGAATGGTCAGCTTCGACGGGAACGGATTGAGAACGAGATCCGCTTCTTCGTTCACCGCGTTGCCGGCTTCGTCATCGAGGCGGTCGACGATCACCATCATCGAATCGATGACGGAGTTGACGTACGGCTCTTCGTCTTCGGTCACGCCGGTCGGCAAGCCATCCGGCTGCTTTTGCGCGACGATCGCTGCGAAGACGTACTCCGCGCGGCCGGGATTCTCGTTGAGATACGCGTACAGACGATCGACGGCCGCGTAGTAACGAGCCACCGCGCGCGCCCACACTTCGAGCGATTTGTTGAAGTGCTCGCGCTGCTCGCGCGTCGCGCGCGCAGGCGTGCCGGGATAGATCGACAGCTCGTGATAGCGCTCGGTGTTCGTCAGGTGAAACGTGAGCGAGGAGTCGGCGAAGAACTGCTGGATGTCGTCCGGCTCGATGGCGGCGGAGCGCGTGATCCGCTCCAGCTGGCCGCGGCGCTCGTCGAGCGTGGTGCGCTTCGCGGCAGGAGCGATGCGCTGGAAGCGCGCGCTCCAGATGTCCGTGCCCGCGATCGCCGCATCCGACGCCGCGCGCACGCGATCGCGGCGCGCCTGGGTGTCCGCGGAGATGTCGAGCTCCGTTTCCTGCGTCAGCGTCACGCCGCCGTCGTCTTGAAACTCGATGGTCACCGCGTCGCGCACGGGCGGCTTCTGCCCGCATGCGGCGGCGAGCAGGAGGAGCGCGATGGCAGCGAGTGCGCGGCGGATCATTCCTGAATGGCAGCGATCGGATCGAGGCGCGAAGCGACGCGCGCCGGGTACCACGTCGCCAGAATCGAGAGCGTGACGGCGATGAGATTCACGACCACGACGTCTTGGACGTCCAGCTCGAACGGAAGGTAACTCACGAAATAGACGTCCGCCGGCAACGGCACCAGATGCCACCGATTGGCCGCCCACGCGAAGCCGAGACCGAAGATGTTGCCGAGGAGTGTGCCGCCGAGGCCGATGAGGAGTCCGACCTGCATGAAGATGGAGAGGATCGTGTTCTGCGTCGCGCCGATCGTGCGGAGAATGCCGACGGACGGCCGCTTCTCCAGGATGAGCATGGAGAGTGAGGAGATGAGATTCAGCGCGGCCACGAAGATGATCAGCGAGATCGTCGCGAACATCACGATCTTCTCCAGGCGCAGCGCGAGCACGAGCGGCCGGTTGATCTCTTTCCACGTCTTGAACTGCGTCTTCGGAAAGCGCTCCGCCAACGCCGCGCGCACCTCCTCGGAACGTTCCGCTGGGCCGTACATCTCGATCGACGTCGGACGTCCGGCGGTGCCGAACAGACTGGCCGCCTCGCTCGTCTCGAGATACGCGTCAGCCGGATCGTTGCTCTCCGGCGTCACCAGCCGCGCCACGCGATATTTTTTCCAGACAGGGACAGGACCGAACGGCGTGAGGCGGGTGCGCGGCGCGACGACGGTGACGCTGTCGCCGGTGTTGAGGCCGATCGAAGCGGCGAAGCCGCGCGTGAGATTGATCGCGTCGCCGTGACGTTCCGGCGCGACGAGGCTGCGAATGCGCATCGGCCGGCCGCGCTCCTGCCGCTCGTTCGCGCCCCACGCGATGCCGCTGATGACGGGACGCACGTCGTTCATGCCGAGCTGCCGCCCCGCGACGAGAATCGCATCCGCGTCATCGATCGTGTTCTGTCCCGCCGGCTCGACGAGCACTTGCGGACTGGCAGCGATGAGCTGTCCCTTGATTCGTCCCTGCAGGCCGGAGAGCAGCGCGATGGAGATGAGCAGTGCGGCCACGCCCACCGCGAGGCCGGACATCGAGATCGCCGAGAGGAACGCCGTGTGCCGCTGGCGTCGAGCGGCCCAGAGGTAACGGCGGGCGATGCGCGTTTCGATCATTGAGACTTGATCGGTCTCATGAGCGGGAAGAGGATCACGTCGCGAATCGATGCGGAGTCGGTGAGGATCATGGCCAGGCGATCGATGCCGATGCCTTCGCCGCCCGTTGGCGGCATGCCGTATTCGAGCGCGCGGACGTAATCGGCGTCGGCCTGATGCGCTTCATCGTCGCCACGCTCGCGCTCCGCGATCTGCTGCTGGAACCGGCGATCCTGTTCGTCCGCGTCGTTCAACTCGGAGAACGCGTTCGCCAGCTCCATCCCCGCCACGTACAACTCGAAGCGCTCGACGTAATTCGGATCGTCGAGCCGCTGCTTCGAGAGCGGCGAGACTTCGGTCGGAAAGTCGGTGATGAACGTCGGCTGGATGAGGTGCTGCTCGGCGATCGATTCGAACAGCTCGGCGATCAACTTGCCGTCGTTCATCTGCTCGACGCGCTGCTGCGGCGTCATCGACGTGCCATGCGTCGCATCCGCTTTCACCGGCACGTGCTCGCCGTACTTCAAAACGAACTGCACGAGCTTCCCGCGATCGTCGAGATCCTTCACGTCGATCTCGCCGTTCGAGAAATGCGCGATGGCTTCCTTCATCGTGAAGCGCGCGAACGGCCGCGTGAAGCGGAGCTCCTGCTCGCGATAGGTGATCGTGTCGGTTCCCTTCACGTGCTGCACGAGCCCCGCGAGCAGCTCCTCGGTCTCCTGAATCAGCAGCTCGTAATCGGCGTATGCCTGATAGAACTCGAGCATCGTGAACTCGGGGTTGTGCCGCACGGAGATGCCTTCGTTGCGGAAGTTGCGGTTGATCTCGTAGACGCGCGAGAGCCCGCCGACGATCAGGCGCTTGAGGTAGAGCTCCGGCGCGATGCGCATGAAGAGATCGATGTCGAGCGCGTTGTGGTGCGTGACGAACGGACGCGCCGCGGCGCCGCCGGCGATCGGCTGCATCATCGGTGTTTCCACTTCGATGAAGCCGTGCGAATCGAACCAGTGGCGGATGTACGAAACGATTTTCGCGCGCGTGATGAACGTCTCTTTGACATCGTCATTGACGATGAGATCGACGTAGCGCTGACGATAGCGCTGTTCGACGTCCGTGAGGCCGTGCCACTTGTCGGGCAGCGGACGGAGCGACTTCACGAGGAAATCGATCTTCTCCGCTTTGATGGAGAGCTCGTTCGTTTTGGTGCGGAAGACGGCGCCTTCCGCGGAGATCCAGTCGCCGGCGTCGAGGTTCTTGTACAGCTCCCACTCGCGCTCCGGCAGCGTGTCTTTGCGGCAGTAGACCTGAATGCGCGCGCTGCGCTCGGAGAGCACGACGAACGCAGTCTTGCCGAATTCGCGCACGGTCATGACGCGGCCGGCGATCTTGACGCGCGGATGCTCCGCTTCCAGCGTCGCCGCGTCTTTGCTGCCGTAGCTTGCCACGACGTCGGCAATGGTGGTGTCGGTGTCGGCGGTCGTCGGAAAGCGGGCGTAGCCGAGGGCGGCGATGCGGTCGAGCTTTTCGCGGCGAACGCGAATGAGCTCGGATTCAGGGACTTCTTGCGGAGTGGGTGTTTCGTTCTCGGCCACAGGTTCTCCGGAGTCAGTTCGCCGGCGCGGCAAACGTTGGAGCGGCGGAGCTTGCTCCGCCGTCGAGCGCGCGGACGAGGAATCCGGCGGGGCAAGCCCCGCCGCTCCAACCGTTCGCGCGAGAATGCTGCTTCATAGTTTCTTCAGCGCTGCGACCGCTTCTTCGAGCACTTCGATCGACGTCGAATACGACATCCGCAGATGCCCTTCGCCTTCGGCGCCGAACACGGCGCCGGGCACCGAAGCGATCGACGTCCGCTCCAGCACCGTCTCCATCGCCTTCCACGAATCGTTGCCGAGGCGCGGGCGGGCGTCGGGGAAGGTGTAGAAGGCGCCGGGAGGGGAGAGCGTCGGAAAGCCGGCCGCGTTCAGACCGCTGACGAGCAGATCGCGGCGGCGGCGGTACTCCTCGCGCAACGCGTCGAACCAGGTCGGATCGTGCGAGATGGCGGCGTGCGCGGCGAACTGCGTCGGCGTCGAAACGCCGTTCGTCGAGTTCAGCACGAGCTTGCGGATGAAGTCCATGAACGTAGGCGCCGCGGCGAGGTAGCCGATGCGCCAGCCGGTCATCGAGAACGTCTTGCTGAGCGTGTAGACCGTGATGGTGCGCTCGAACATGCCGGGCAGCGAAGCGATGGAGACGTGCTCGCCGTCGTACAGCAGCTCTTCGTACGCTTCGTCGGCGATGACGGTGAGGTTGTGCTGCTGCGCGAACGCCGCGATCGATTCGAGCTGTGCGCGCGTGAGCACATCGCCCGTCGGATTGGCGGGCGAGTTGACGTAGATGACGCGCGTCTTGCTCGTGCAATGCGCTCCGAGGACGTCGCGGATGTCGTCCTTGCCGCGCACGTCGTCCCACGGCACGCGCGATTCGACGCCGCCGGCGAAACGCACCTGATCGTGAATGGGCGTCCAGTACGGCGAGAAGAACATCACCTCATCGCCTGGATTCACGGACGCCTGAAACGCGCAGAAGAGTCCGTGCGCGCCGCCGGAAGTGACGATGAGCTGATGCGTCGTGACGTCGATGCGGTTCTTGCGCGCGAGCTTCTCGCGCAGCGCGTCGAGCAGCTGCGGGATGCCGGACGACGGCGCGTAGCGCGTTTGATTCGCGTGGAGCGCTTCGGTCATCGCCGCTTTCACGAAGTCCGGCGTGTTCATGAACGGCTCGCCGCCCTCGAGTTGGAGGACGCGATGCCCCTTCGACCGCATGTCGAGCACGCGGTTGCGGATCTTGACGATGTCGGAGAAGCCGAGAAGCGAGGCGCGTTCCGCGGCCTGAAGCTGATGATCTGTCAAACGAATGCCTGCCTGAAAAGACGCGGCATTCTATGTCACGAGCCGCGGGTCCAGCGAGAAGGGTTGGGGGCTGCCCTGATCGATCCAGCCGAAGTCGTCGTGCTCGGGATTGAGCAGGTAATTCGTTTCCTGTTCGATGATCGCGCTCGGCACCGCCAGGACAGCCGACGAGCGGCGCTTCAGCCACGCGTCACCGATGCGCTGGACTTCGACCGGCGCGGGGTAGGTGCGCCAGTCGCGCGGCAGGAGCGAACGATCGAGCGTCTCCACGTACTTTTCGGCGAAGAGACAGCTGACCACGACGAAATCGCAGAGGCGTTTCGGATTGAGCCACGCCAGCACCTCGAGCGTGGCCAGCGCGATGGATTCGCACGTGTAGACCATGCCGTGTCCGGGCGAGTTCCAGCGTCCGCCGTAGAGCAGCGCGCCTTCGCCGCTGAATGCGTCGTCGCCGTATTCAGGCCGGACGATGCGCCACGCGGTGATCAATCAGGCGAAGATCCCGTGCTCGATTCTGCCGATGACGTGCTCGATCTCTTCCGCGCCGACTTCCGTCTTCGCGTATTCGATCGGCGCGACACCGCCGAGGGCGCGGTTCGCTTCGGTGAGCCACTCGGTGGCGGCTTCACGGCTGCCGTCGAAGAGGACGAGCGATTTGCCGTAGATGCGCGCCGCGCGCAGGAGACGATCGGATTCGTCGGCGGCCAGCCGCTTCTCGGCCTTGCGGCGCATGAGCGTGCGCTTCGGTACGGCGATCAGCTCGCCGACCTGCTCGATGGTGAAGCCGGTGTTCTCGGCGAAACGCTCCACCGTCTTCCAGCTGAAGCCCTTTTCGACGATGGCCAGGATGCCCGGCAGATCGATGACGTTCAGGCCGAGCAGCACGACGTAGGAGCGGCCGATGGGCCGCCCCTTTTTCGTCAGCGCGTTGAAACGTTCGACGTCGTCGCGAAAAGCCATCGCTTCCATCTGACATCCAATTTTGTGCCAGATGCCCGCAATGTCAAGCGCGACTACGGACGCGGCGGATTGGTCGTCGTTGCCGGAGCGGTCGTCGTCACCGTCGAACCGGCAGGTGTGCCGCCGGCCGGCACGGCCGGCACGTTCGGAGCGGCGCCGGCCGAAGCGGGGCGGGTGGTGGTGGAGGGCGTTGCGGGAACGGGCGGTTTGGCGGTCGGCGTCTGCGGAGCGGGCGAGCCGGGCGACTTCTGCGTGCCTGGATCGGTCACGGGCGCGGACGGCGTGATGATGTCCTGGCCCGCCGGCTGCGTGGACGGCGCTTCCGGTGCGCGGTCGGAGTAGCCGCTCGGCGCGCCCTGGAACTGCATGCTCTGGCGCGTGTGCGTGGCCGGATACATCTCGATCAGCGCCAGGTGCGTCAGCTTCGAATCGAGGAGGCGCGGATTCACGCGCACGTCGAGCAGCGAGCGATTGATCGAGAATGCTTTCGCGTAGAGAGCGACGGCTTCGCTCGGATTGCCGCCCTTCTCTTCGAGGAGACCGAGCTGGAAGAGCGCCTGCGAGTAGCCGGGCTTGATGGAGATGGCGCGATGCAGCGCGAAGCGCGCGCCGCTCCAATTCTCGTTCGCCGCGCGGACCAGGCCGAGGTTGTACCAGCCAGGATAGAACTTGCCATCGGCATTCACCGCGCGCTCGAGCTCGCGCTCGGCATCCTTCGGGAAGCCTTTCTGCACCAGCAGCATGCCGAGTTGGTTGTGCAGCGAGGCCGCGTTCGGATTCGCGCGCAGGCCGTCGAGCGTCTTCTGGATTTGTGCATCCAGCGCGCTGCCGGTGTTGAGGTACTTCGAGTAGAACGGCGGCTTCTCGTACGGATTCTCGCCGCGGTGCAGCGAACAGGCCGTGAGGCTGACGAGGGCGGCGGCGAAGACGAGCAATCGTTTCATTCGGTGTCTCAATCCTGGAGTGGTTTGGCTTTCAGCTTCACCTTCCCGTCGATCGTTTCGACGCGGAAGGCCACGGTGTTCACGTTGTAGCGGGCGCGTACCTGCTCGCTCTGTTTCTCGACGATCGCAGTGAGCTGCTCCATCGTCACGTTCGGCATCCGGCCGATTTTCATGTTCTCGCGCTCGATCTGCTCGTACAGCTTGCGGATCTCCTCGCCGTTCGTTCCGGGTGCCACCTTTACATACGGATCGGCGCGCGGCGACGTTACGCGCGGCTGCGGTTCGGGTGGCGCGGGTGCGGGCGCGGACGCCTGCATGGCAACCTGGCGCCGCCGAAAATCGAGCGGCCCTTCTTCGCGTTCGCGCATCTTGCGCGCCCACATTTCACGGAACTGGTTGTAGCGCGACAGGATCGTATTGAAGCGGAAGCGGCGCGTGTTGTCGCGCATCTTCTGCTTGTTGATCTCGTGGATGGCTCCTTCGATCTGCTGCCGTTCGAAGGTCGGTGGGGTCTTCACGATCCCGGTGAAGAACTGGTCGTATTTGTTCTTCAGGCGCCGAATGTCTTCCTCGAGCTTGTCGAGCTCTTCGTCCTGCTTGATCACGCTTTTTCCGGCATAGACTACATGCGCTGATGGCTAAAGCGCCCGCCGAGGCGGTAGATTCCGCCCCGATTCTGAGAAGCATCCCGTCGGTGGAGCGGATTCTGGCGTCGTCCAGCTTCGCGCAGCTCGCCGGGGAGTTTGGGCGCGAGCGTGTGAAAGAAGGAGTGGTCTCGCATCTCTCCGCGCTCCGACTTTCGCGCACGGCGTACGACGAGCTCGACGCGCTGCGCGAAGTGACGGCGCAGCTCGCCGCGTCCACCGCGTCCACCCTCCGCCGCGTCATCAACGGCTCCGGCGTCATCATCCACACAAACCTCGGCCGCTCGCCCATCGACGCGCGCATCTGGGCCGAAGCCGCGGAGCTGGTGACCGGCTGGTCGAATCTCGAGTTCGATCTGGAAGAAGGAGAGCGCGGCGCGCGCGACGAACATCTGACGTCGCTCTGCCGCTCGCTCTTCGGCTGCGAAGCGGCGATCCTGACGAACAACAATGCGGCGGGCACGATGCTGCTGCTCGCGGCCATTGCCGCGGGACGCGAAGTGATCGTCTCGCGCGGTGAGCTCGTGGAGATCGGCGGCTCGTTCCGCGTTCCCGACGTCATCCAACAAGGCGGCGCGAAGCTGCGCGAAGTGGGGACCACGAACCGCACGCGCGCTCGCGATTACGCCGACGCGGTGACGAAGAAGACCGCCGCGCTGCTGCGCGTGCACCGTTCGAACTTCGAGCTGGTCGGCTTCACCGAATCGCCGGAAGTCGACGATCTCGTGGCCGTGGCGCGCGAGAAGAAGGTGCCGCTGCTGTTCGATGAAGGCAGCGGCCGCGTCGTCGATCTCGCCAAATACGGCTTCGCTTCGCACGAGACGATTCGCGAGCTGTTCGCGTGCGGCGTGAATGCGATCTCCTGCTCGACCGACAAACTCATCGGCGCCACGCAAGGTGGCCTCATCCTCGGCGACGAAGCGCTGATCGCGAAATGCCGGCGGCATCCTCTGATGCGCGCGCTGCGCGTGGGAAAAGAGACGTACGCGATCGTCGGCGCGACGCTGCGCGCGTTCGCCACAGGCAAGCACGAAGAGCAGATTCCGATCTACCGCATGCTGGCCACGCCGCTCGACGCATTGCGCGCGCGAGCCGAGGAACTGGTGCGCGGAACGTCGGCGAAGGTGATCGAAAGCGACTGCGCGCTCGGCGGCGGCACGACGCCAACGGAGACGATTGCGTCGATCGCCATCGAGCTGGATGGCGACGCGGCGGAGTGGCAGGAGCGGATGCTGCGCAACGATCCGCCGATCGTCGGCAGGATCCGCAACGATCGCTTCACCATCGAAGTGCGCACTTTGCAGGCCGCCGATTTCGCAGCCGTTCGCGCGGTCATTGGATCAACGCGAGGGTAACGACGGGAGGCCTCCGGCGGCCGGGGCCATTGGCCCCGGACCCAATTGGTTGGCCCAGCCTCCGCCGACAGTGTCGTGCGAGTTGGAACTGCGTGTCGGCGGAGGCTAGGCCAACCAAACGGGGTCTGGGGCCCGTGGCCCCAGCCGCCGGAGGCCCCCAGTCGTCACGCCCGCGCCAACCCCAACATCCGCTCGATCTGCCCGCGAGCGTCCTGCGCCAGGCGTTCTTTTTCGCGCACGGTGTAATCGGTGGTGCGTATCACGGAGCCGACCTTCACCGTTACCACGCCCGGCGTGATTCGGCGTGCGCCGACGCCGAACACTTCGTGCGTGCCGTCCACTGCCACCGGCACGACCGGCAGCTCTGATTTCAGCGCGAGGAGAAACGCGCCGCGCTGGAACGGCCGCAGCTCGCGGGTGCTCGTGCGGCCTTCTTCCGGAAAGATCACGATCGTGTTGCCTTTGCGGATGCGCTCTGCGGCGAGATCGAAGGACTTCACCGCGGTGCGGCGATTCTTCCGGTCGATGGGGATGAAGCCTGCGCGGCCGATGGCCCAGCCGAAGATCGGAATCTTGAACAGGCTCACTTTGGCCATGAAACGAATCGGCTGATCGATCGCGGCGAAGATGCACGGGATGTCGAAGTAGCTGTAGTGATTGGCGACGAGAATGTAGCGCTGCTTCGGATCGAGCGATTCCGCGCCCTCGCGGCGCAGGTCGATGCCTGCCGCTTTCACGAGCGACTTCGCCCACAAGCGAACGATCTTGTCGATCAGTGGCGTGTGCGATCGGAACGTGGCCACGACCATGACGGCGGTGGCCAGCGGAATGGTGACGAACACAGCCACCAGCACGACCCAGATGATGCGCAACATGGCGCCAGATCATAGCTGCGCTACAATCGATGCCTCGCAAAAAATGGAATATCCCCTTCCCCCGCGGTACGTCCATCCCATGGAACAAAGGAGAATGCCGTGTCCGATACTCTGATCGAGGCGGCGGTCGCGGAGTCCGCGCAAGCGGATGCCGCGCCCATCGTCAACGACTTGACCATTCACGTTGCCACCGTCAACGGCTCCGGCTCGCAGTCGTCGAACAATGTTCTGATGCGCTCCATCTTCCAGATGGGCGTGCCCGTCAGCGGGAAGAACATGTTTCCGTCCAACATCGCCGGCCTGCCCACGTGGTTCACGATCCGCGCGAACAAAGACGGTTGGATCGGCCGTAAAAAAGAAGTCGATCTGATGGTCTGCATGAACGCGCAGACCGCGCGCGAAGACGTGGAAGGACTCACTCCCGGCTCGCTCTGCATTTACGACGCGCCGCTGAACTGCAAATCGATTCGCGACGACGTGCACTTTTATGAAGTGCCGTTCGCGAAGCTGGCCACCGAAGTCTCCGACGATTCGCGCTTGCGCAAGCTGCTGACGAACATGATCTACGTCGGCATCATCGCGGAACTGATCGGCATCGAGCGCGACGAGATCATCGCCGCCATCACCAAGCAGTTCAAAGGGAAGCAGAAGGCGATCGATCCGAACGTGGCGGCCATCGACCGCGGCATCGCGTACGCTGCCGCGAATCTGCCCAAACAGAATCGCTGGCGGATCGAGCGGATGAACGCCACCGCCGGCAAGATCATCATCGACGGCAATGCCGCCGCCGCCATCGGCGCGATGTTCGCCGGCGTCACCGTCGTGACCTGGTATCCGATCACTCCGTCGTCGTCGCTCTGCGAATCGCTGATCGATTACATGAAGGAGTACCGCATCGAGGAGAACGGCAAAGCGACGTTCTCGATCGTGCAGGCCGAAGACGAGCTGGCCGCCATCGGCATGGTCCTCGGCGCCGGCTGGGCAGGCGCGCGATCCATGACATCCACCGCCGGTCCCGGCGTTTCGCTGATGGCGGAGTTCATCGGTCTCGGCTACTTCGCCGAACTGCCGGGCGTGATCTGGGACATTCAGCGCGTCGGCCCGTCGACCGGTCTTCCCACGCGCACCGCGCAAGGTGACGTGAATCAGGTCGCGTACCTCTCGCACGGCGACACGCAGCACATCGTGCTCATCCCGTCGAGCGTTGCCGAATGCTTCGACTTTGCGGCGGAAGCGCTCGATCTCGCTGAAGAGTTCCAGACGCCAGTCTTCGTGCTCAGCGATCTCGACCTCGGCATGAACAACTGGATGTCCGATCCGTTCGTCTATCCCGAGAAGCCGATCAAGCGCGGCAAGGTGCTCACCGCGCAGCAGCTCACCGAGCTGAATGGCAAGTGGGGCCGCTACGCGGACGTCGATGGCGACGGTATTCCGTGGCGCACGCTGCCCGGCACCGATCATCCGTTCGCCTCGTACTTTACGCGCGGATCGGGCCACGACTCGCAGGCGCGTTACTCCGAAAAGCCGGAAGACTACAAAGCGACGGTCGACCGTCTCGCCAAAAAGTACGACACCGCGAAGCTCTTCGTGCCGCGTCCGATCGTCGATCAGCGCGACGGCGCGAAGATCGGCTTCATCGCGTACGGCACCACCACCTGGGCGCTTGAAGAATCGCGTCACCAGCTGCGCACCGAGCGCGGCGTGGAGACGAGCTACTTCCGCCTCCGCGCGCTGCCATTCACGGATGAACTGAAAGCGTTCGTCGCCGCGCACGATCGCGTCTACATCGTCGAGCAGAATCGCGACGGCCAGATGGCCGACATGATCCGTCTCGAAATGGGCGAGGATCAGCGCAAGCTGCGCAAGATCCTGCACTACACCGGTCTGCCGTGCGACGCCCGCACGATCACCGACGCCGTGTTGCAAATGGAGGCGACGGCGACGATGGCGCAGCCGCTCCTGCTCATCCGCGCCGAAGCGAAGCTCACCGCAGGAACCATTCCGATGAATCCCATGGCCGCGCCGCAGCGCGAAGCGCGGGTGGAGGACTAACCGATGGCTGACAGCACACTGAAACTCGGCACTGCCGAAGCGGCGAAAGAAAACCGTCTCGGCCTGAAAGCCGCCGACTACCAGGGCGGCAAATCGACGCTCTGCGCCGGTTGCGGACACGACGCGATCTCCAATCAGATCGTCCGCGCGTTCTACGAAATGAACGTGAAGCCGGAGTCGGTGGCGAAGTTCTCCGGCATCGGCTGCTCGTCGAAAACGCCGGCGTACTTTTTGTCGCGCTCACACGGCTTCAACGCCGTGCACGGCCGCATGCCCGCCATTGCCACCGGCGCGATGCTCGCCAATCACACGCTGCGCGGCATCGGCGTCTCCGGCGACGGCGACACCGCCTCCATCGGCCTCGGCCAGTTCATGCACATGGTCCGCCGCAACATCCCGATGATCTACATCATCGAGAACAACGGCGTGTACGGCCTGACCAAAGGGCAGTTCTCCGCGACTGCCGATGAAGGCTCGAAGCTCAAGAGCGGCGTGATCAACGATCTGCCGCCGATGGATCTCTGCGCGCTGGCCGTGGAGCTCGGATGCGGCTTCGTCGCGCGCGGCTTCGCGGGCGATCCGAAGCAGATGGTGAACATCCTCAAGGCCGCGATCGCGCACAACGGCATGGCCGTGATCGATGTGATCTCGCCGTGCGTCACGTTCAACAACCACGACTCCTCGACCAAGAGCTACGCGTACGCGAAAGAGCACGACGAGCTGCTGCACCAGATCGGCTTCGTGCAGTCGTACGAGCAGATCGAAGTCGACTACGAGGCCGGCACCGTGCGCGAAGTTCCGCTGCACGACGGCTCGCGCGTCGTGCTGAAGAAGCTCGAAGAAGATTACGACCCGTCCGATCCACTCGACGCGCTGCAGCGGCTTCACCGCGCCGTGCGCGACGGCCAGATGCTGACCGGTCTCGTGCATCTCCGTCCCGAGAAGAAGAACTTCATGGAGATGCTGAACACCGTCGACGAGCCGCTGGCCACGCTGCCGCTCGAACGCATCCGTCCTTCACGCGAAGCGCTGGACGAGATCATGCGCGACCTGATGTAGATGTAACAGCAGACGCCGGAACCGAAGGCCTCCTCGTCCGTCAGAAGGACAGGAGGCCTTCATGCGTCGATCCCTGCTCTTCGCTCTCCTCGGTGCCGTCGCTCTCTTCTCCATCGCCGCACGCACCACCACCTGGCAACCCACGCCGTACTACAACGTCCGCGTGAGCGTCGTCCCCGCGCAGGCGGGTCCGTACCATCTCCTACCCGGCCGCTCGCAGGCGCAGTACCGCGCCACCGCCACCGTCACGGACGAGACGAACACGAAAGTCGTCGTCACCACGCGCGATCTGCTCGTCGCTCCCGGCGACCGTCGCACCACGACGGCCGAAGGCGACGGCCTGGTGGTCGGCTTCGAAGTGAAAGTGGCGGAGAACGCCAGCGGCGCGGAAACCGAAGTGGTGGTGAAGCGCGGCAACTCGGTGGTGACGAAGAACGCCACGGCCGTCGTGCTGGCTTCGCCGCGCTGACGTTACTTCTTCATCTGCGACAGGCGCGATTTGGCCTGTTGATTCTCGGGCGAGATCTTGAGCACGTCCTCGTAGCACGACTGCGCGCGCGAGGCGAGGCCCTGGTGTTTGTACAGATCGCCGAGGGAGATCATTGCGTCGATGAGATTCGGGTCGATGGAGAGCGCCATCTGGTAGCTCTCCGCGGCCTCGCGCCGCCAGCGCGGATTGCGCTCCTGGCAGGCGCCGAGGAGATACCACGCGTCGGCGTTGTCGGGCGCGAACTGCACCGCCTGTTTCAGCAGCACGATGGCGCCGTAGTAATCGCCGTTCGCGCTCAGTTCTTTGGCGCGCGCGAAGTTCTGATCGGCAATCGATCGCTGCGTCAACCGCTGATGAATCGTCGCCTCGGTCGAATTGCCGCGCTGCTGGATCAGCTTGTCGTACGACGCGCGGCGCACCGGATCCTTCAGCACGTCCACCGCTTCATCGACGCGCCGGTTGATGGAGAGAATGGCGTCGCGCACGATCGGCGGGAACGAGGCCGCGTCATAGCGCTTCTTGACGGCTTCGGCGGCGGTGATGATCTGCTGGCGCACCGCGGCGCGCGGCACATCGAGCAGCTGGTAATGATCCATCGATGCGAGCTGCCGCGACAGCGCCACCGCACGCAGCGAGCGTTGGTCGCTCGCGCCGATGGCGGCGAGGAGCTCCAGATCGCGCTGCATGTCGTCGAAGTTCACCGACGGCTGCGCCTCGCGCTCCTGCACGGCCGTGAAGACGCCGAGGGCGAGGAGACCGATGACCACTTTCGCGGCGACGACGGACTCGCTCGGGAACTGTTTCAGAAACGCTTCAATGGTCAGCGGCTGCTGCAGCGTCAGTGCGATGCGCCGTTCCGACTCGGAAAGGGCGATCGATTCGATGTCATAGCGGCTGTGGCGCGAGAGTGTGATCTCCTGCTTCAGATCGCCGAGGGAGCGGCGGAGCACGAGACCGTTGGTGATGGAGCGGACGCCTTCGAGGAGCAGCGCGCCGGTCGATTGCAGAAAGACCCGTTTTTCAGGCGGCAGCGGCTCTTCTTCAGTGAAGGCGGCGGTGCCTTCATCGAGCGAGAAGAGCGGCAGGAATTGCGCGGCCGTCCACTCGCGGAGCAGCGTCTGGCGAACGGAGAGATCGAGCGCGCCCGATTCATGAAACGCAGCGGCGGCGTCGACAGGATCGGCGTGCGAGACCGACAATGCGGCGTCGGCGGTGATGGAGCCGCGGCGCACCAGAAAATCAGCCAGCGAATCCTGCGCGTTCGACGAAACGATCAAGACCAGCTCGCCCTGCGACCAGTACAGGATCTTGCGCAGCGGAGCCTTCACAATCGTGAGGGTGCCGTTCCTCCGATTCTGCAGGATGTCCCCTGCGATCACCGCGAACGGTGTGATCTCAATCCGCTCCAGACTCACGCCCAGGTTGTCCAGTGATCGGGTTTTAGCACAAGTCATGCGAGCCCGTCAGAATCGCCACTGCTTTGGCATGAATCGGGCTCAAAAACGGAATGACGGCGGAGTTTTCCCGCCGTTCCGCTGTTGACCATTTTTCGAGTGCTACGATGAAATCAATCATGAAGTCGCTCGCAGTTCTGCTGGCCTTCCTCTCCCTCAGTGCCGTTGCCGTCGCCCAGGAAGCACCCGGCGACCCTTACGAATTCATCCTCGCCAAGCTCGCCGCCGAAGACGGCCGTTATGACGAAGCGCTGAATCGCATCGAAAAAGTCATCGAAAAGAATCCGGGCAATCCGGTGCTGCTGTACGAGCGCGCCATGATGCTCATCGATGCCGGCAAGGTCGATCGTGCCGAAACCGAGCTGCGCGCCGTCACCGCCGCGTCGCCCGATTTCTACGACGCACAGCGCGTTCTCGGACGCCTGCTGCTCGACCGCGCCGGCAGCGACCGCACGCATGTCGAAGAAGCGCTGAAGCATCTGCAGGCCGCCTATACGCTCAAGCCCGACGATCTTTCCACCGGCGTCGCCGTTTCGCAGCTGCTGGTGTCGATGGGCAAAACGCAGGAAGCGGAACGCGTACTGGCCACGCTCGTCGAGCGCGCGCCCGATCAGCGCTCCATCAATTACAACTATGCGCAAATTCTGACGAAGCTCGGACGCGGCGATGAATCGAAGCAGTATCTCGAGCGCGCCGTGCTGCTCGATCCGACCTTCGGCCCGGCCATCCTGCAACTGATCGACATCTATCAGAAGGAAAGCGAGTGGGAGAAAGCGGCCGACGTGCTGCAGCCGCTCATCGATCAGGACGCACTGAACGTCGAGCTGCAACGCCAGCAGGCGTACTTCTATCTCCGCGCCGGCAATGCCGAAAAAGCGCGCACCGGCTTCGAGAATCTCATCAAGCTCGATCCGAAAGACAACCGCGCGCTCTATTACCTCGGCGAATCGCTCAATGACCTCGAGCAGTACGCCGAAGCGGAAAAAGTCTTCAAGAAACTGCTCGCGACGGAAGTGCGCGACGCCGATCTTCTGGCCAGCTATGGCCTGACGGAAGTCGGCCTGCACAATTGGGACGAAGCGGCGAAAACGTTCACGTCGATCCTTTCGCTGCCGGATGTTCCGGACAACATCACCGCGCTCGCGCAGACGCAACTCGCGAACGTCGAGCTGCAGCGCGGCAACTTCGACGCGGCAGTGACCGGCGCGAAGCCGGTCTTCCTCTTCCGCGACAAACCGAATTCGCAAGCGATCGGCATTGCGCTCGAAGCATTGAAGCGCGCCAAGAAAGACAAAGACGCGGTGGCGCTGCTGCAGCCGCTCGCGGAGAAGTATCCGAACGACGCGTTCGTCAATGCGCGTTACGTGGAAGCGCTGGTTCGCAGCGGCGACGCCGCGAAAGCTTCGCAAACTGCCGCAGCGCAGGCGAAATTCGGCGGGCGGAACGCGATCGCGACGGCCGAGGCTTACATTGCGGCGGAGCAGCCGGCGGCGGCGATTGCGCTGTTGCAGCAGTCGCTCAAAGCGAAGCCCGACGATCTCGATCTCATCTTCGAGCTCGGCTCGGCACAGGAGCGCTCCGGCGATCGCAAGTCGGCTGAAAAAACGTTCCTCGGCATTCTCGAAAAACAACCGCAGCACGCGCAGACGCTCAACTACCTCGGTTACATGTGGGCCGAAAGCGGCGTGAATCTCGATCGCGCGCAGGACATGCTCACGCGCGCCGTCTCCCAGCAGCCGCGCAACGGCGCCTTCATCGATTCCCTCGGCTGGCTCTACTTCCGCCAGGGCAAGCTCGATCTGGCCGAGCGCTATCTCACCGACGCCACGCGCCTCCTGCCGCGCGACGCCACCGTGCATGAGCACCTCGCCGACGTGCTGGTGCGGCGCGGCGAAGGCGACCGCGCGCTGCAGCTCTACCGCCTCGCGCTTTCGCTCGATCCCGATCCAAAGGAGAGCGAGACGCTGCGGACGAAGATTGCAGAGCTGGAGCGGCAGTCGCAAACTTCGCAGCGATGACGTTCACCATTCGACGAATTGCCACGGCCGCGCTGTTCGCGGCCGTTTTCTTTTCCTGCGCGACGAAGCCGGCGGGCACTCCGATCGCGCCGCTCACCGCGACGACGTCGGAAGAGGCGATGCAGCAGTTGCGCGCGCGGCGCGATGCGTTCCGCGGCGCGCGGACGCTGATGCGCGTGCGGACGACGACGAACGGCAAGACGCAGTCGTTCCGCGCGCAACTGATCGTGCAGGACGCGCGGCGGATGGAGCTGATCGCGTACACGCCCGTCGGCACGACCGCGCTGCACATGCGCGCGAACGGTGACGAGGTGTCGGTCGACAACCGGCTGGAAGGAAAAGAGTGGGAAGGCAGCGCGCAGGATCTGGCGCGCCAGTTCGGTTTCTTCGGCGCCCTCAAGCCCGCGGAGATGTCGATGCTCATCCTCGGCCTTCCCACGCGTGACGACGCGGCATACGAAGCGACACCGGCGGGACTGTCTCGCGCGACGATCGGCGACGTCGTGGTCACGTTCGATCCGCCGGCGTTTCCGGCGAAGAACGTGGTGGTGGTGCGCGGCGACGATCGCGTGGAGATCGAACATCTGGAGACGGTGAGCGAGTGACGCGCGCGGTGACGGTGCAGTCGTACGCGAAGATCAACTGGTCGCTGCGCATCACGGGCAAACGCGCGGACGGCTTTCACGATCTGGAGACCGTCTTCCAGGAGATCTCGCTGCATGACACGATCACTTTTCGCGATGCGGAGCGTCTGTCGTTGACGTGCGACGATCCGAGCATTCCGGTCGACGAGAGCAATCTCGTTCTTCGCGCGGCTCGGATGGCGGGTGCGGAGACCGTCGCCATTCATCTGCAGAAGCGCATTCCCGCAGGCGGCGGATTGGGCGGCGGTTCGTCGAACGCAGCGGCGACGCTCGTCGCGCTGCACGGCGACACGTCGCGCGCGCTGGAGCTCGGATCGGACGTGCCGTTCTTCCTCGTCGGAGGCACCGCGTACGCAACGGGCCGCGGCGAGGTGCTGACGCCATTGCCGCGCATGGCGAGCATTCCGCTGCTGCTGCTCCTGCCGGAGGAGCGCGTGCTGACGAAGGAAGCATTCGCGCGCATCACGCGCTACTCGCCGCCGCTCGGCATCGGCGCGTATCGCGATTTCTCCGCGTTCACGAACGATTTCGAAGAACCGGTCTTCGCGATGCTGCCGCGCTTGCGCGAACTGAAAACGCGCTTACTCGACGCGGGTGCGACGTGGGCGCAGATGAGCGGCAGCGGCTCGACGATCGTCGGCGCCTTCGCGGACGAGGCGGCGCGCGATGCCGCGGCCGCGCAATTCGCGGACGTACGCACCGAGAACGCATTGACGCGCTGAACGCATTCACGCGCCGAACACGCATTGACACGCTGAACGTTGGAGCGGCGGGCGCCTCGCCCGCCGAGGCTCTCGCGGTGCATGAAAACGGCGGGCGAGGGCGCCCGCCGCTCCAACATGTGCTGCCGAGTGGCTAAACCCCCGCGATCGATACGTTCTCGAACACGAGCGTCGGCGTGCGCAGCGAGGAGTAGGGGAAGGGATCGTTGCCGACCGCCACGAGCTTCTTCCAGAACTCCAGATGATTGCCGGAGACGTTCATCTCCGACACCGGCTCCGCGATCTCGCCGTTGCGCACGCGATAGCCGACCAGGCCCACGGAGAAGTCGCCCGTGCCGCCGTTCGAATTGCCGCCGATGAAGCTCGTCACGAGCAGACCGTCTTTCATCTCCGCGAGCAGCTCTTTCTGCGATTTGCTTCCGAGCTTCCACGCCACGTTCGACGCGGAGCCGCTCGTCGGCGCGAGTTGCATCTTCCGGCCGTAATACGTGTCGACGTAGAAGTTCTTCAGCACGCCGTTCTCGATGATCGCGCGGCGCTGCGCGGCGATGCCTTCGCTGTCGAACTTGCGCGAGCCGAACGCTTTCGGCACGAGCGGATCGTCGATGATGGTCATCACGTCGCTCGTCACCTGCTGGCCCATCTTTCCTTCGAAGAAGGAGCGCTTCTGCTGCAGCTGGCTCGCGGAAAGCGGTCCGGCCAGCATGCCCAGAAGACGTCCCGCGGCGCGATTGTCGATCGCCACCATCATCGCGGCGCTCTCGGCCTTCTTCGCGCCGAGACGCCGCAACGCGCGCTGCGCGGCAGAGGCGCCGACCTTCGCGGCATCCGGCAGTTCGTTCCAGAAACGCGCGCCGGCGTAATCGAAGTCTTCCGGGCGCCGACCGTCCGCATCCTTCGCGCTGATGTTCGCGGAGATGAAGAACGAAGTGCCGCGGCTGGAGCCGGAGAAGCCGTTTGACGTCACCATCCAGTTGTCGGCGAGATTGGTCGAGAACGACGTCTGCACGGAAAGCAGCGCTTCGTTGCCCTTGACGCTGCGCGCCGCTTCTTCCGCGAGCCTGGCCATCTTCCGGCCGTCGTCCGCGGTGATGCTTGCGTACTTTGGATCTTCGAGCTGCAGATCGACGGCGGCCTGTCCTTCATACAACTTCGCGTCCGGCAGTCCACGGAACGGATCGGGCGCCAGCGCGCGAGTCAGCGCGATCGAATCGGCGACGAACCTCTTCAATGCTTCGGGACGCAGATCGCTCGTCGAAACGCTGGAGTAGCGATTGTCGGCGTAGAGCTGGATCGTCACGCCGCGCGTGGTCGATTCGCTGATCTTCTCCGCCTTGCCGTCGCGCCAGTCGAGCGACACGTCGCGCACGCGATATGCGCGCGCCGCCGCTTCCTTCGCGCCGGCACTCTTCGCCATCGCGATGCACGACTGCGCGACGGCCAGCATGTCCTGGTTTTGCGGGTCGTTCGTTTTCGTCGTCATCGCGTCATCCTTTCTTCTGCTGCGCGCGGCCGCCGACGGTGATCGACGCGACGCGCACGGTCGGCAGGCCCTGCGACACCGGCACCGACTGCCCATCCTTGCCGCACGTCCAGCCGCCTTCGTCGATCTTCAGATCGTCCGCCACCATGTCGATCAGCTCGAGCACCTTCGGGCCGTTGCCGATGATGTTCACGTCCTTGATCGGCTTCGTGAGCTTGCCGTCTTCGATGAGGTAGCCGTTCTTCACAAAGAACGTGAAGTCGCCGGCGCCGATGTTCACCTGGCCGTTGGAGAAGTGATCGCAGTAAATGCCGTTCTTCACGGAGGCGATGATCTCGTCCTTCTTGTGCGGACCCGGCAGCATGTAGGTGGAGCGCATGCGCGGCATGGGCGCGTATTCGTAGCCCTGCCGGCGTCCGTTGCCGGTCGGCTTCACGCCGTAGTGCTTCGCGGAAATCGAATCGTGCAGGTACGTGGTGAGCGTGCCTTTGTCGACGAGCATGGTCTTGCCGACCGGATTGCCTTCGTCGTCGATGTTGATCGCGCCGCGCGCCGCTTCCTGCGTCCCTTCGTCGATGATGCTGACGAACGGCTTGGCGACAGGCTTGCCGATCTTGTCGGAGTAAATCGAAACGTTCTTGCGATTGAAGTCCGCTTCCATGCCATGGCCGATCGCTTCGTGGAGGAGGATGCCGGACGAGCCGGCGCCGAGGACGACGGGCATTTCGCCGGCGGGGGGCTGCACGGCGTCGAAGAGGACCATGGTCTTGTCGATCGCTTCACGCACCATCGTGTCCAGCCGCTGCGGCGTGTAGTAGCCGATGTCCGCACGCGCGGCGCGATTGACGCTGTTGTTCTCGCGGCGCCCATCCTGCTCCGCCACGCAGGAGAGGTAGAGCGACGTCATCGGCTGCACGTCTTCCACCACGCGTCCATTCGAATCGGCAACGAGGATCACGCTGCCCTGATCGGCGAACTGCAGGTTCACTTTCTTCACGCGCCCGTCCGCCTTGAACGTCTTCTCGTTCAGCGTGTTGAGGATGGCGAGCTTCTGCTGCGGCCGCACGTCGTCCCACCGCACTTTCACCGGATAGCGATTCGGTTTGGCCTCCGCGATCTTCAACCGCGCCGGCGCGTTCTTCGCCGGACCTTCCGCAATCGCCGCCGCAGTCAGCGCCGCGCGCCGCAGTCCATCCGAGGTGATGTCTTCCGTGAATCCGTAGCCGGTCTGGTTACCTTTCACCACGCGTACGCCGACGCCGAGAGCGACGTTGGCGTTCGCGCGATTGACCGCGCCGTCTTCGAGGGTGAGGTAATTCGAGACGCGATGCTGGAAGAAGACGTCCGCGTAATCGCCGCCTTTCGACAGCGCCGCACCAATCGTGTCCCGCACCAGCTTGTCCGTCACGCCAAAGCGCCCGAAGTAGCCGATGCCGTCCGATGGTCCCGTCTTGGCGAATGCCGCGGAGATGTCGAAGAGATCCGAGATCGCAACGGTCGCTAATGCCGCCGCGCCGGCGCCAATGATGGTGCGCCGGGTGATGCCCTGTTCGGCCATGGCCCGATCCTCCTGTTCTGGTTGTGCTGGAGATTGAACGCCCAACCGCAGCGAAGGTTCGTGACGAACGGGTGACGGAAGTGTTTCGGGGGCGAGTGGGGGGGAACGACGAGGGGCCTCCGGCGGCTGGGGCCACGGGCCCCAGACCCCGTTGGTTGGCCTAGCTGTCCTGTCTCAGCACGTTGTTCTCAAAAGGGAGTTGTCCATCCAGGCGACTTCGGCGATT
>DASSMK010000370.1:0-22424 GCA_035688915.1 Thermoanaerobaculia bacterium | reverse complement strand
ACCGGGGGGCGAGGCGCCCGCCGCTCCAACGGTTGTCCGCGTCAAGTCAGTGGTGCGTGTCGGTTTTCTCTTCGACCTTTTCGGCCGCAGTCTCGGTCGCGGTGGCGGTGTTGTGCGCCGCGTCTCGCGCCACGTCCTTGGCGTTGTCGATCGCCGTCGTCGCCGCCGCGGTATCGACCGCCGGTGTGGTCGTCGATTCCGTGGTGGTCGACGTCGACACCGTGCTCGTGTCACCGACCGTCGTATTCGTTTCCGTCTTCGTATCGGTGCACGCGACAACCAACATTCCCAGGGCCAGAGCAGTCAACAATTTCTTCATCACAACCTCCAGGCGTGTGATCACGCCAGCTTTGCGGCAAGAACTTCCGGCAGATGCGTATCGGGGATGCTGCCCAGCAGCGTGAGCGCATGCTTGGCGAGCTCGCGCGGCACCTGACCGGTCAGGTGCATGAAGCGGCCGTGCGCGTCGGGGAAGACGTCGAAGATGCCGTACTCCCCTTCTTCGCTGTGGAAGGCAAACCAGGCGATGGTCTTCGGCTCCGCCTCCACGAGCGGCTTGGCGTCGCGCAGGAAGGTCTCCACATCGCCCTCATGACCCGACTTCGCGCGAAACGTCAGCAGCAGCACTTTCGTCACCGGTTCGATGACGCCGACCGGCAGCTTCTCCGCCAGGATGTCCAGCTTCTCCAGCTTCACCTTGTCGAGCAGCTCCGGACCGCGCGTGCGCAGGATCTTCGCGATCTCGCCCGTCGCATGCGCTTCGCGTCCGGCGTCGTCATTGAAGACATCGAAGATGCCGTACTCACCGCGACCGAAGCGCACGGCGAACCACTCCACCGTCCCCAGTTCCTGGCGCGCGAGCGCCAGAGACGAGACGAGAAACTCTTCGACTTCGGCTTCCTTGCCGGCCTTCGCATCGAGACGCAAAAGAAACCCGCGAGTTACTGGCATACATGCCTCCTTTAATGGCTGAGGCGCCAGCTTATACGAAGATGCGCGCTTCCTTCAGCTCGCGAACTTTGTCGCGCAGCTCCGCGGCGCGCTCGAAGTCGAGATTCTTCGCCGCCTCTTTCATTTCCTTCGACAGCCGCGAGATGGCCTTGTCGAGGTCTTCGCCCTCGCCCAGCTCCACCTTCTTCTTCCCGACGGTCATGCCGAAATCCATGTAGTCGAGGTTGGCCATCTTCACGAGATCGGAATCGATCGCCTTGATGATGGTGGCCGGCTCGATGCCGTGCTCCTCGTTGTATGCCTTCTGGATCGCGCGGCGCCGGTTGGTCTCGTCGATGGCGTAGCGCAGCGAATCGGTGATCTTGTCGGCGTAGAGAATGGCCACACCCGAGACATTGCGCGCCGCGCGGCCGATGGTCTGCACGAGCGACGTTTGCGAGCGAAGAAATCCTTCCTTGTCCGCATCGAGAATGGCGACGCACGACACTTCCGGCACGTCCAATCCTTCGCGCAGCAGGTTGATGCCGATCAGCACGTCGTACACGCCGAGGCGGAAGTCGCGGAGGATGGCGATGCGCTCGAGGGTCTCGACGTCGGAGTGCAGGTAGTTGACCTTGATCCCCAGCTCCATCAGATACCGCGTCAGATCCTCGGCCATCCGCTTCGTCAGCGTCGTGACCATGGTCCGCTCGTTTTTCGCCACGCGGGCTTTGATCTCGCCGATCAGATCGTCGACCTGACCCTTCACCGGCCGGATGCTGAGCTCCGGATCGAGCAGCCCGGTCGGACGGATCACCTGCTCGACGTACAGACCGCCGGTCTTCTCCATCTCGTACGCCGCGGGCGTCGCGGAGACATAGATGGTCTGCGTGATCTTGCCGAGGAACTCGTCGAAGGAGAGCGGGCGGTTGTCGATCGCGCTGGGAAGGCGGAAGCCATACTCGACGAGCGTCGTCTTGCGCGCGCGGTCGCCGCCCCACATCGCGCGCACCTGCGGAATGGTCTGGTGCGACTCGTCTACGACGAGCAGAAAGTCTTTCGGAAAGTAATCGATGAGAGTAGGCGGCGGCTCGCCCGGCGAGCGTCCGCTGAGATGACGCGAATAGTTCTCGATGCCGTTGCAGTAGCCGAGCTCCGCGATCATCTCCAGATCGAACATCGTACGCTGCGACAAACGTTGCGCTTCGAGCAGACGATCGTTCGCGCGCAACTCCGCCACGCGCTCGTCCAGCTCGACGCGAATGTTTTCCATCGCCACCATCAGCCGCTCGCGCGGCGTGACGTAATGCGTTCGCGGATAGACCGCCAGCCGGTCGTACGTGCGGCCGGAGGTGCGTCCGGTGATCGGATCGATGCGCGTGATCTTGTCGATCTCGTCGCCGAAGAATTCGATGCGCACCGCGTCGTCTTCGTACGCCGGCCAGAGCTCGAGGACATCGCCGCGCACGCGGAAGTTGCCGCGCGCGAGATCGTACGGCGTCCGCTCGTACTGCATTTCCGTCAGCCGGCGCAGGTACTCCGTCATCGGCTTCTCGGCGCCGCGCTCGAAGAAGACGAGCATGGAGTGATAGAGATCGGGATCGCCGATGCCGTAGATGCACGACACCGACGCGACGATGATCACGTCGCGCCGCTCGAACAATGCTTTCGTCGCCGCGAGCCGCAGCTTGTCGATCTCATCGTTCTTGGTCATCTCTTTTTCGATGTAGAGATCGGTCTGCGGGATGTACGCCTCGGGCTGGTAATAGTCGTAGTACGAAACGAAGTACTCGACCGCGTTCTCCGGAAAGAAGTTCTTGAACTCCTGATAGAGCTGCGCCGCGAGGGTCTTGTTGTGCGAGAGCACGAGCGTCGGGCGGCCGATGGCCTCGATCACTTTCGCGACCGTGAAGGTCTTGCCGGAACCGGTGACGCCGAGGAGAACCTGATCGGGAGAGCCGGAGCGGACGCTTTCGGTGAGCTGGCGGATGGCCTCCGGCTGATCGCCCTGAGGCTGGAAGGTCGAGACGAGTTTGAAAGAGGTCATACCTGATGACGCGCCGGCGTCATGGCTGATGACGCGGCGGCGTCTTCTTCGTTTGAACCTTCTTTGCCGCCGTGATCATCCCATCGACTTCCGGACCGTCAACCTTTGTGTCGGCCATCGCGCTGCGCATCGCGCGCAGCAGCGGCTCGAGCGTCTGCATCGATGTGCGTCCCGCGCGCAAATCGCCGCGCAAGCGTTCGATCTCCGCGTCCAGCGCCTGCTTCTGCTGCGGCTTCACGTCGGCGGTGTACATCCCCTTCATCTCGCCGACGGACATGCCGACCACGAGATCGAGAAAGGAGCTGAGGCTCCCGCGCGTGACGAGCGCCGCGCCGACAAAAATCACTAAGAGAACGAGAACGGCCAGACCGCCGCAGCCGAGCGTCGCCCACTGCGGCAAAACGCGGTGCGGCGCGGGTCCCGAGTAATAGTCGGCCGGACGCGGAAAACGAGGTTCGGCAGGTGGCGGCGCCTCGGGATTTTCGGAGAAGTTTGCCGTCTGCATCGGCGCCGGGACAGAGTATCATGCACGGTCGAATGCCGAACCTCTCGAACGTGACCGTATTGATCCTGGACGACAACCCGCTCGTGCTGAAGCTCGGCCGCGCGTTGCTGGAGCGTGAGGGCTGCACTGTGCTCACCGCCTCCAGCTGGATCGAGTTCAATCACGTGCTGGCCGGCAACACGCCCGACATCATTTTTCTCGACGTGAACCTGCCGAGCATCAAGGGCAATCGTCTGAGCGAAGTGCTGAAGTCGCAGTCCAACAAGCGCGACATTCCGATCGTCCTGATCTCCGACCTTCCGGAGAAGTCGCTCGAGGAGATGTTCCCCTCCTCCGGCGCCAATGCGTGGATGCGCAAGCCGCTCACGCGCGACAAGATGGTCGACATGATCAATCGCTACGTGCCCGCGCGCACGTAGCGCGCGCCGCGCGCGAGCCCTCACGCGAAGACGCGCTTGCGCGTCACTTCGATCTGCCGGATGATGGGCCGTCCGTCCACACATCCGAACATTGGAGTGAAGATGCCGCTGCGCTGCGCCGCTGCCCGCCTGTTCGCCGCCCTCACGCTCATTGCGCTCGTCGCACTGTCCGGCTGCGCCGTGGGCGGCGACGCCGATTCGCTTTCCGCCGCACACAAGCAGTTGCACCGCGTGCCGTGCGGTCCCACTCCCGCGGTGTGCGGCGTGGCGAGCGTGAACGCGAATCCGCACCACGCATACGTCGGCGATTGGATCGTCGTGTCCGTCTGTCATCTCGACGATCTGGTGAAGGCGGCCGAGGCGTCGCAGACGACGCTCACTCTTTTCGTGGAAGGACGCGACAGCGGCAACGAGCCCGCCGGCATCGATGTCGACACCGGCACCGTGACGTTCATCCTCGATCGGAACGACACGAATCGCGATCTCTGGCGGCCGTTCCTCTACGACCCGCTCTTTGATCCGGAAGTATCGATGCGCCTGAGCGCCGGCCTCCGCGGCGAGCGTCCGCTTCCGCGCGCGCCCGGCGCGAATCTGACAATGCAAGTGAAGAAGATCTATGTCGATTGGACGACGTGGCTCTGGGTGGCGCTGCTCGCCGCCATCACTGTGGTCATCATTCTCTGCTCGGCTCGCACCGACATGCTCCGCGACGGTCCCGCGCTCGACGGCGTCCGCCAGCCCTTCAGCCTCGGCCGCAGCCAGATGGCGTGGTGGTTTTTCCTGAGCGTGATCAGCTACGCATTCATCTGGCTCGTGACCAGCGATCGCGACACGCTGCCGCCCTCCCTCCTCGGCCTGATGGGCATCAGCTCCGCGACCGCACTGATCGCGGTCGCCATTCGCAAACCGAACACGGTCGTCCGGACGTCGCGCGGCTGGTGGCGCGATCTGGTGAGCGACGATCGCGGCGTGGTCGCATTGGATCGTTTGCAGATCGTGGTCTGGACCGTCGTGCTGAGCGGCATCTTTCTGTCGTCGGTGGTGTGGGAGCTGACGATGCCGGAGTTCAGCCCGACGCTTCTGACGCTGATGGGAATCAGCTCCGGCACCTACCTCGGTTTCCAGCTGCCGCAAAAGACGAACGACACTAGCGCGCCTTAGCGGCCGGAGCGAGTTGTGCAATCGCGAACGGCATGTTCGCGCTGACGCTACCCGGCAAGATCGCCGCGACGGTCGCGTCGCTCGCCGCCGTCGTGATCATCGCGCGCCTCGCCGCGACGATCACGGAAGGCGGCACGACGCGCAGCATCCGCCGCCGCTTCTGGATTCATCAGTCGGTCCGGATCGTCACGACGCTGATCTGGATCGCGCTCGTGCTGACGGTTTGGATCGAAGACACCTCGCGCGTCGGAACGATCCTCGCGCTGATGACAGCTGGCTTGACCGTCGCGCTGCAGAAGGTCATCACCTCCATCGCCGGCTACATCTCCATCCTGCGCGGCGACGTCTTCAGCGTCGGCGATCGCATCACCATGAGCGGCGTGCGCGGCGACGTCGTGGCGCTGAGCTATCTGCGCACGACCATCATGGAGATGGGCCAGCCGCCCGCAGTGCAGGACGACGACCCGGCCATGTGGGTGAGCGGCCGGCAATACACCGGCCGCCTCGTCACCGTCACGAACGACACGATCTTCGACACGCCGGTCTACAACTACACGCGCGAGTTCCCGTTCATCTGGGACGAGATCCGCGTGCCCATTCGCTACGAGAGTGAGTGGAAGCGCGTCGAGGAAATGCTGCTCGATGTCGCGCGCCGCCACACCGCGCCGATCGCGGACGCCGCGCGCGAAGCACTGCCGCTGCTGACGCGACGCTTCACGCTCGCCGAAATCCCGGCCGTCGACCCGCAGGTATTTCTGCGCCTCACCGACAACTGGCTGGAACTGACCGTCCGGTTCATCGCACGCGAGCACGGCGTGCGGCAACTGAAGAGCGACATGAGCCGCGACATCCTCGAACGGTTGACGGCGATGCAGGTCACGATCGCGTCGACGACGATCGAGGTGGTCGGCGCGCCGCAGCTGCGGGTTTCGACGACGAGCTAGAGCGCCGGTCGCGCGCCTAGAATTCACGAGTGCGCTCGACATTCACCATCAACCTCACCACGCCGCTCAGCGAAGCGGAGCTGGACGCGCTCGACGAACGGCTCCGCGTGGAGATGTTAAAAGTACAGCGCACCGACGCCGCGACGTGGACATTCGCCACGAGCCTCCACAACTGCCAGGCCGCTCTCTCCGCCGACGCGCACTCGCTGCTGTTCGAAACGCATTGCGTCGACGGAGCGGAACGCGATGCGGATCTAGCCGCGTTCGCTGCGGCGATTGCTGCGGAGCGCGGTAGCGAAGTGGTCGAGCGAACGGAGTGAGGGAGTGACGCGTCAGCGTCCCGACGTGCTCGTGACCGGCGCGGGTGCAGGTGCAGGAGCCGCAGGCGCGGGCGCAGCGGGTTCCGCCGGTGCAGGCGTGGATGGCTTCGATGGCTCCACGTTCGGCGCGGGCGATTCCGCACCTTCGCCGCTTTGCGCGGACGTATCGTTGGCCGGCTGCGTGGGCTCCGATTCCTTCGCCTGGTAGAACGGACGCTGCAGGTAGTACGGCAGCTTGCTCACCGCCACCGAGCCGCCGCTGCAATCTTTGTCCGGCTCCTGCCCTGCCACGAATGCGTTCATTACCACGCGGCTGCACGGGCCGACGCCGCGGCGTCCGCTGTACAGATCCATCGGCACGACCACTACGCCCGGTGGTGCTTCAAAGTCCTCGCGCGGCGTGCGCAGCTTTTGCGCTTCGAGCTGCTTGTAGATATCGATCCAGATTGGCAGCGCCACTTCCGCACCCGTTGCGCCGCCGCCGAGGGAACGGCTGGGATCGTCGTAGCCAACCCAGACGCCGACGGTGTACTCCGGCGAGAAGCCGATGAACCACGCGTCCGTGTAGCCGTTCGTCGTGCCGGTTTTTCCCGCGATCGGCTTCATCAGCGTGTGCGCGGAGTAGGCGGTGCCGCGATCGACAACACCCTTCAGCATGTACGCGAGCTCGTACGCGACCTGTGGCGAAGTCGCTTCGGACAGCTCGGCCAGCTGCTCTTCCAGCACGCGCTCTGTCTGATCCGAAATCTTGCGGATGTAGCGCGGCTTGGCGAACACGCCGTTGTTCACGAACGTGTTGTAGACGCCTGTCATCTCCACGGGGGAGACACCGGCGGCGCCGAGCGACAGCGAGGGGTACTTGGGAAGATCGGCGGTGATGCCGCAGCGGCGCGCGAAATCGACCACGCGATCGCCGCCCGTCATCATGTACGTCTTCACCGCCGGCACGTTGATGGACAGCTCCAGCGCGCGCTGAATCGTCACGATGCCCGCGTATTTTCCGTAGTAATTCTTCGGTGCGTAGATCTGGTCGCCCACCGGAATGGCGATCGGCGCATCGAACAGCGTGTCCGCCGGCGTGAGTCCTTTCTCGAACGCGGCACCGTAGACGAGCGGCTTGAACGAGGATCCGGTCTGCCGCCGCGACTGCACGGCGCGATTGAATTTCGAGCTCGCAAAGTCGTAGCCGCCAACGAGCGCGCGGATCTCGCCTGTCTTCACATCGAGCGCGACGACCGCGCCCTGCACCTGCGGCAGCTGGTCCAGCTTCCACGCTTTCTGCTTCGTCTTCTCGTCTTCGTGCTGCAGCACGTGCACGAGATCGCCGCGCTTGAGCACGCCCACGAGCGACGGCTTCTTCGTCCACGCCCACGCCGCCGGCTCGAGCTTCAGCTCATCGCGATGCACGCGCACCGTCAGCGCGCTCTTCGTCACATCCATCACCACGGCGGGATAGAGCCGCTCCGCGACGTACGGCTCGTTGCTCCAGCTCGGATCGCGATACGTGGCGGGATCGATTCCTTCCGCCACGAGATTGCGCGTCGGTTTGCGGAAGCCGCGGCGCTTGTCGAACGCGCGCAGACCGCGCTGCAGCGCCGCCTCCGCCGCCACCTGAATGCGCAGATCGAGCGTCGAGTAGACCTTCAATCCGCTGCGGTAGAGATTCTCCGCACCGAACTTCTCGCTGTGCTCGATGTACTGCCGGATCTCTTCGGCAAAGTACGCACCGACGCGCGGCGCTTCCTCTTTATAGGTGCCGAGAACGAGGGGCGTGTTCAGCGCCTGCTGGTACTGCTCGGGCGTGATGAAGTGCTCTTCGCGCATCCGCCGCAAGACCGTGTTGTCGCGGCGCCCTTTGGCGCGCTCCGGATGCGTGATCGGGCTGTAGAACATCGGCGAGCGGATCATCCCCGCGATCACCGCCGCCTCCGGAATGGTCAGATCCTTCGCATGCTTGCCGAAGTAAAGGCGCGATGCCGCTTCGACGCCGTATGCGCCGTGGCCGAGGTAGACCTGATTGGCGTAGAGCTCGAAGATCTGATCTTTGGTGAAGTCTTTTTCGATCTGCACTGCCAGGAAGATTTCGTTCACTTTGCGGCGGAAGCTCTTCTCCGGCGTGAGGAAAACCTGCTTCGCCAGCTGCTGCGTGAGCGTGGATGCGCCCTGCACTTTCTTGCGCGCGATCGCATCCTTGATCACGGCGCGCAGAATCGCTTTCGGATCGACGCCGCCGTGTCGATAAAAGTCCGCGTCTTCGGTGGCCACGATCGCGTTCACGAGATTCACCGACATCTGCGACTTCGGCACGACGATGCGCCGCTGGATCGAGTACTCCGCGAACGGCGTTCCGTTGCGGTCGTAGATGCGCGTGATGATGGCCGGCTGGTAATCAACGAGCGTCTTCACCGCCGGAACGCGCACGGCATGCGCGAACAAAAACCCGGCCGGAACGCCAAGGAACAACGCCACGAGCAGCAACAACAACCGCGCCTTCCGCCGGGAGGGAGGGGCTTGCGGCTGCAGCTGATGGGTTTGGTCCGCTGGCGACGGCGGCGGCGGTGGGGGTGTTTCGGTCACGAGGCAAGTTTATCTGAGCCGCCGAATTGAAAATTGAAAATTGAAAATTGAAAATTAAAGGCAGCCCGTCGCGGAGCGTCCTTTTTCAATTTTCAATTTTCAATTTTCAATTTTAAATTCCGGCCCTCGCGAAAACGCAACCTCAACTAAACTACCCCGGCCTATGTCCGCGAACCCCGTTGCGCCGCCGAAGCCGGATTGGGCTCGGCTCGTTGGCGATTCCATCAAACAAAACGGCGTCTGGCACACCTACGGGAAGCTCGTGGAAGCGCGCCGCGTCTATCCCGACGATCTTTCGCTGCGCGGGTATGTCGAGATCGTACGCAACGTCATCGTGCGCGAGTTCCTCGCGCATCCGCGCGGCATGCAGGCCGTGCCGAAGCTCACCGCTGAATTTCTGACGAACTTCGATCGCTTCAATTTGAGCGCGCAGGAGGGCTATCTCGTGTCGCTCATCGACGGCCGGCTCGACATCCAGAAGCTGATGATCCTCAGCCCGTTCGATCCATTCAGCACGCTCTTCATCCTCGCCAAGCTTCAGCAGGAGCGGGCGATCACGGTGCCGCAATGACCTCACTGGCCGTCGAGCTGCTCGACAAGCTGCCCTCCGCCATCGCCGTCGTCACCGACGCCGGCCGCATCGAGTACCGCAACTCCGCGTTCGCCGCTACGTTCGGCAACGACGCGAACTCGTGGCTGAAAGAAGCAGCGCGCGCAGTGGCCGGCGAGAGCGGCTGGCTGCAGACCTTCTTTCTCGACGACGAAGAGCCGCGCACCATCGATGTGGAGATCGAAGGCCGCGTCTATCGCATCGACAAGCTGATGAAAGCGGGCGAAGGCGGCACCGCGGCGGTGGCGCTGTCGTTCGACGACGTCACCCGCCAGCGCGAGATGGAGCAGGCCAAATCCGACTTCACCGCGCAGATCGTGCACGACCTCCGCGGTCCGCTCTCCGGCATCCAGGGCACACTCGAATTCGTCCTTTCGCAGGAAGGTACGCGCCTCGACGCGATGTACACCGACCTGCTGCAGGAAGCGCAGCGCGAGTCCGAACGGATGATGGGCCTCATCAACGAGCTGCTCGACTTCTCGAAGATTCAGTCGGGCAACTTCGTGGTGGAGAAAGAAACGGTGCGCGTGGCCGGCCTGCTCAAACGCGCCGTGCGCAGTTTGCAATCCGTCGCCGCGCGCGACGAGATCTTTCTCCTCAGCGCGCACGGCCGCGACGTGCCGCAGATCATCGGCAGCGTCGAAAAGCTCACGCAGGCGATCATCAATCTCATCTCGAACTCATTGAAGTTCACGCCGAAAAAAGGCCTCATCTCCGTCGGCGCGCAGATCGTCCGCGAAGGGGATATGCCGGAAGCGATCGTGATCACCGTGACCGACACCGGCATGGGGATCAAAGCGCAGGAGCTGCAGCAGATCTTCGAAAAGTACAAGCAGAGCGGCAACAAGTCGCTCCGCGGCGGCGGCGGCACCGGCCTCGGCCTCTACATCGTCAAGCAGATCATCGAAGCGCACGGCGGCGATCTCAGCGTCGCTTCGCTGGAAGGCGTCGGCACGAGCATGGTGCTGCGGCTTCCCGTCCGGAAAACCGCCGCCTAGCCTCTCGCGATGATCGTTGGAGCGGCGGGGCTTGCCCCGCCGGATTCTGGTTCGCGGAAACCATTCGGCGGGGCAAGCCCCGCCGCTCCAACGGGCTGCGCGTCGCGGCGCGTTACTGCAGCGCCGGCTGCGTGTCGTGCTGGCCGAAGCGCTTCTGCACTTTCTTCACTTCCCACGCCGCAAATCCGCCGCCGATGGCGAGGATCAGCGTCCCCGCCAGAACCTTCACCAGACCGCTGGCCGCTTTTGCAGCTAATGAAAACAGCCATGCGCTGATGACTACCCCGCCGACGGTGAGAACGCCGGCGCGGATGGCGATTCCTTTGGCGGTGTCACGAAGAGAGAGAGGCGGATCGTTGGTGTTTCGCATGCTTTTTTTTAGAGCAACCGGCGCGCCGGAATCGCGGCATACGCCTCGCAATCTTGCCGCTCGTGAAGAGGATTTTCATCCTCGTTTTCGTACTGATCGCCGCATGCGCGCGCGACCATCATTCGACGAGCACGACCGTGTCACGACCACAACCGAAACCGTCCGCAGTTCCCGCCTCTCTCGAAATCGTCACGCTCGGTGATTCGCTCGCGTACGGCGCAGGCGATGAAGTCGACGGAGGCATCGCCAATCGCGTCAAAGCCGAGCTCCGCGCCCGCGGTGTCGCCACCGTCCGCACTACGAACCTCGGCATGAACGGCGCGCAGACGAGCGACGTCATCGATCGCCTCAAACAGGAACGCATCCGCAACGCGCTGAAAGACGCCGATGCGATCGTGCTCTCCGTCGGCGCGAACGATCTCTTCCGCACGCCGAACGCGCAGCAGCAGGTGCTGAAGAATCCCGTCGGCGTCGCCAAACGGATCCTCGACCGGCTACAAACGATCGTGAAAGAGCTCCACACCATCAATCCCACCGCGCGCATCCTTCTCCTCGGCGGCTACAACCCCGTGCCGGATCATCAATGGGCGCCGATGATCGATCAGTACCTGACGATGTGGGACGCGAGCGTGGCGGCGCGATTCGAAAACGATCCGCTGGTTTCGATCGTCACGATGTCGGACATCGTCACGGCGCGGCGTCTCAGCCGCTACGATCACTTTCATCCCGGCGCGGAGGCGTATCAGGAAGCGTCGAAGCGGATCGCCACGATGCTGCTCTAGCGGGCCGCCGCGAACATCGCGTCGATGCCGTACGCGATCTCTTCCTCGCGCACGTCGCTCACCACCACGCACTTGCCGACGCGGCGCGGAAACACCATCACGCGCGCGGTGCCGGTGTTCTTCTTGTCGTGCTCCGTCGCGGCGAGAATCTCGCGCGCGTCGAGCGACGGCAGCGGCGCCGGCTGCTGCGCGAGGATGGCCCGTTCGATGCGCGACGCGTCGTCACGCGACAGAATGCCGCGCTTCACCGCGATCGCATTCGCGCCGATCATCCCCCACGCCACCGCCTCGCCGTGCGTCATCCCTTCGTAGTGCAGCGCCGCTTCGATTCCGTGCGCGATCGTGTGGCCGTAGTTCAGCAGGCGCCGCAGATCGGCTTCCTTTTCGTCGGCGGAGACGATCTCCGCCTTCACGCGAATGGCGCGGCGCACCATATCGTCGACGTCGATCTCCTCGCCGCTCTCGAACATCGCGAAGAGCTCCGCATCGCCGATCACGCCGCCCTTCAATGCTTCGTACATCCCGCTCAGCCGTTCGTGCCGCGGCAGAGTGTCGAGCACCGCCGTGTCGGAGACGACCGCGCGCGGCGGATGAAAGCTGCCGATGAGATTCTTTCCTTTCGGATGATTCACGCCCACTTTGCCGCCGAGGGAGCTGTCGACTTGCGCGAGGAGCGTAGTCGGCACATGCACGAGATCGATGCCGCGCAGAAAGATTGCCGCACCGAAACCGGCAGTGTCGCCCAGCATTCCGCCGCCCACGACCACCGCCATCGAATCGCGTTTGCCGCCGCGGTCGAGCAGCTGCGTGACGATCTCGTTCGCGGTGTCGATCGTTTTGCGCGACTCCCCTTCTTCGATTGCCAGCAGCTCCGCGTCTTCGAACGATGACGCCACGCGCGTGCCGAACCGTTCGCGCAACGCGTGCGACGTGATGACGAAGACGCGGCCGCGCGGGCGGACGAGCGCGCCCACCTCATCGACGAGACCGCGGCCGACGAAGACCGGGTAGCTCGTCGATTGATGGATCGTCAGGAACGGCTGCATCACTTTTTCTTGAGCGCGATTCCGAGCTCGTCGAGCTGCTTCGTGTCGACGTCCGACGGCGCATCGCACATCAGATCCTGTGCACGCGCGGTCTTCGGAAACGCGATCACGTCGCGCAGCGATTCGGAACGCGACATGAGCATCGCCAGCCGGTCGACGCCGAGGGCGATGCCGCCATGGGGCGGAGCGCCGTAGCGGAAGGCGTCGATGAGGAAGCCGAACCGATGGCGCGCATCCTCTTCGCTGATCCCCAGCGCCCGGAACATCGCCTGCTGCACCTCCGGCTGATTGATGCGGATCGAACCGCCGCCGAGCTCGAGGCCGTTCAACACGACGTCGTACGCGCGCGCCAGCGTGGCGCCGGGATCGGTCGCCATCAGCTCGACCTGATCGAGACGCGGCGAGGTGAACGGATGGTGCCGCGCGAAGAAGCGCTGCGATTCGTCATCCCACTCAAACAGCGGAAAGTCGGTGACCCACAAAAAATCCCAACGATCCTCAGGAATCAGCTTCTCTTCCTTGCCGATGCGCAGACGCAGCGTGGAGAGCACGTCCCACACTTTCGTGGTCTTGCCCGCGACGACCAGCGCGAGATCGTTCTCGTTCGCGCGCACAGCCGTGCGCAGATTGTCGAACGTCGCGTCGTCGAGAAACTTCTTGATCGACGAGCCGCGCTGCGCGTCGAACTTGATCCACACCAGTCCGGACGCGCCGCCTTTCTTCGCTTCTTCGGTCAGCTCATCGAGGCGCTTGCGTGAGAACGCGGCGCCGTTCGGCACCACGATCGCGCGGACCGTCGCCGCCGCTTTGAACGGCTCGAACGTGGTCGTCTTCGCCACTTCGGTGATGTCGACGAGCTCCATCCCGAAGCGCGTATCCGGACGGTCGATGCCGAAGCGATCCATCGCCTCCTGCCACGTCATCCGCGGGAACGGCGTCGTCACGTTGATGCCGGCGAGCGGAAACACTTCCGCGAAGAGGCCTTCGATCAATCCGTAGATGAACTCTTCGTCGATGAACGACGCTTCGACGTCGATTTGCGTGAACTCCGGCTGGCGGTCGCGGCGCAGGTCTTCGTCGCGGAAGCAGCGCGCGATCTGGAAGTAGCGCTCCAGCCCCGCCACCATGCAGAGCTGCTTGAAGATCTGCGGCGACTGCGGCAGCGCGTAGAACGTTCCTTCATGCACGCGGCTCGGCACGAGGTAATCGCGCGCGCCTTCCGGCGTCGACTTCGTGAGGATCGGCGTTTCGATCTCCAGAAAGCCGTTGCGGTTCATGTAATCGCGCACCTTGAACGTGATGTCGTGACGCAGCATCAGGTTCTTCGTGAGCGTCGGGCGGCGCAGATCGAGATAGCGATACTTGAGGCGCAGCTCTTCGGCGGCGTCGGTGTCGTCGTCGATCGGGAACGGCGGCGTGTCGGCGCGATTGAGAATCTCGATCGACGTCGCCACCAGCTCGATGTCGCCGGTCGGCAGCTTCGCGTTGCGCTGCGCTTCGGCGCGCATCACCACTTCGCCTTCGATGCGCACGACGAATTCCGAGCGCAGCTCTTTGGCGCGCGCCACGACATCCGCGGCGGTGCCGCGCTCGCGATCGACGACTACCTGGCAGATGCCGGTGCGGTCGCGCAGATCGATGAAGATCAATTCGCCGAAATCGCGGCGCTTCTGGACCCAGCCGGCCAGCACCACGCGCTGTCCGGCGTTTTCTTTGCGGAGTGTTCCTGCGTAAGTTCTCATCGGTACTTGTCTTTGTAGTTCACGTAATTCGTCGCGGACGCCGCGAGACGAGCGATCTCTTCGTCGGTGAGCGGCCGTTTCACTTTCGCCGGCACGCCCACGACGAGCGTGCGCGGCGGCACGATCATCCCTTCAGGCACCAGCGCGCCCGCGCCGACGAGCGCCTGACTGCCGACCACCGCGCCATCGAGCACGCGCGAGCCCATGCCGATCAGCGCGCCCGCGCCGATCGTGCAGCCATGCACGATCGCGGCGTGGCCGATGGTCACGTCGTCGCCGATGATCGTCGGCCACGTTTCATTCGTGACGTGCACGACGCAGTTGTCCTGGATGTTCGTGCGCGCGCCCACGCGGATCGGATTCACATCCGCGCGCAGCACCGTGCCGAACCAGATCGACGCGTCGTCGCCCAGCTCCACATCGCCGATCAGCGTCGCGTTCGGCGCGACGAACACGCGTTCGCCGAGGCGGGGCGATTGGCCGTTGTATGGGAGGACGAGCATGGACGCGGGAGATTAGCACGCCGGTTTGCGTTGTCGCGACGCGCGGCTGCGTTCGCTAAAGCGCGTGAACATCCTGCGACAGCCATTCTCGATCGCACCGCAGTTTGGCTACCATCCTGCGCATGCCCCTCTCCCGGCGTTTGGCACTGCTCGTCTTCTCGTTCACGCTCATCGCGGCGCGGCAACGCGCGGTCGTGCATCCCACGACGCCACCGCTCGTCGCGCCGGAAGATGTGGTTTCGTTCGCGGAACCCGAGAAGGTCACCACACGGCATCTGGCGCTCGACCTCACGGTCGATTTCGATCGGAAGGAGTTGAGCGGCAGCGCGACGCTCGACATCGAGAATCTCTCCAGCACCAACAAGCTGGTGCTCGACACGCGCGACATGACCATCCATTCCGTCACCGTCGACGGCGTCACCGCGCACTACACCCTCGGCTCCACCAACGTTTACGGCGCGCCGCTGACGATCGACGTCACGCCCGCGTCGCGCGTCGTCAAGATCGACTACACGTCGCACAACACGCCGTATCAGAACGGCGGCCTTTACTGGAACACGGCCGCACAGAGCTACGGCCGCAAGTTCCCGTACCTCTATTCGCAGAACGAGCCGGATGACGCGCGCAACTGGATTCCGATTCAGGACACGCCGAGCGTGCGCATGACGTACGACGCCACGATTCACGTGCCGCAAGGATTTCTCGCGCTGATGAGCGCGGAGAATCCGACGCAGACGAACGACACCGGCGTTTACACCTTTCATCAGGGCAACACCGTTCCCGCGTACCTCATCGCGCTCGCCGCTGCGCATCTCGAGTTCCGAGCGACCGGTCCGCGCACCGGCGTGTACGCCGAGCCGGAGCTCATCGACGACGCCGCGTGGGATCTGCAGTGGATGCCGGAGATGGTCGACGCGGCGGAGCGGATCGCCGGTCCGTATCGGTGGGGACGCTACGACGTGCTGCTGATGCCGCCGACCTACGTGGTGGGCGGCATGGAGCATCCGCGCCTCAACTTCATCAGTCCGTTCGGCGTGGTGAACGGCAATCACGCCGAGCATCCGTTGCCGTCGCCGCTCATCGCGCACGAGCTCGCGCACGCGTGGTCCGGCGATCTGGTGACGACGGCGACGTGGGAAGACATCTGGCTGAACGAAGGGATCACGTCGTATCTCACCTATCGCATCATCGAAGAGCTGTCCGGCCCCGATCGCGTGCAGTACTACCAGTACAGCGACAACCGCAGCTTCGCTTCGTTTGCCGCAGCGGCCGTCGATCCGCGCGCCACGCTTCTGCATCGGCCGCTCGTGCCGTACGAGTTGGCGGAGTACGGCTTCAACAGCGCCGCGTATACGAAGGGCGCACTGTTCGGCGTGACGCTCGAGAAGTCCATCGGCCGCGAGTCGTTCGATGCATTTCTGAAGGATTACTTCTCGACCTTCGCCTTCCGCTGGATGGATTCGGCCACGTTCCTCAGCTATCTGCGCCAGCGTGCACTCGCGGGCCGCTCCGATGTCGAAGCGCAGCTGCAGCTCGATCGCTGGGTGTATCAAAGCGGATTGCCGGAGAACGTCGGCGCGCCCGCGCATTCGGCGCTGTACGACCGCGTGAGCGCAGAAGCCACGCGCTTCCGCAGCGGCACGAAGATCGCGCAGCTCAACACCACGAACTGGACCGACGTCGAGATCGATCTCTTCCTCTCGCTCACCTCGCAGGCGCTGCTCACGCGCATGTCGGAAGTCGATGCGTTCTGGCATTTGAGCGAGCGGAAGACGCCGCCGCTGAACTGGATGGTCGCGTCCGCGCGCTCCGGCTATCAGCCCGGATTGGCGGGCGTCGAGCGCGTGCTGCTGCGCGGCGGTTCGAACAGTCAGGTGCTGACGCTCTACTACGCGCTGATGGATTCGACGGCGGGCAAGAATCTCGCGAAGAGCTCGTTCCTGCAGGCGCACGATCGTTACGACGAGAGCGTTGCCGCGCAGGTGCAATCGCTGCTCGATCAGGCGGGCCTTCTTTCGGACGAAGACGAAGCGCTGGCGGCGTGACGCCGGCGCTTCGCCGCGCTATCCGAGGTTGAAGTTCACGACGCGTTGCAGCCCGCTGACCTGCGTGAAGCCGGAGTACATCACGCCGCCGCCGACGTCCACTCCGAGACTGTGAACGCCGAGGAAGGTCGTGCCGGAGTAGACCGGCGCGCCGCTGTCGCCTTCCTGCGCCGGATAGGTGGCGACGCTCAGATTCGTGACGTTGTCGATCTGCACGCCGGTCCAAAGCACCAAGCCGTTGACGTTTCCGCTGTCGGCGCCCTGCATCGTGCACGCGCTGCCTTCCACCGGCACGGCCAGCATGTCCGTCAGGCGCGTCGTCCCGCCGCCTTCCTGCCAGACGGAGCCGAGCGCGTAGTCGTTCGTGGAGAGCACGATGAACGCGCCGTCCACACCTCCCGGTGTGATGAAGTTGTTCGCGACGACCGTGCCGACGATGTTGTCGAGATCGGGCTGCCCCACCGTGTCTCCCACTCCGCCCACGAAATGGCCGGCGGTGAGAATGCCGGCGTCGCCGATGACGCTCTGCACGACCAGACCGAGCGTCCCCTGCTCGCCGGTCTGTTCGCTCTCGATGCGCGTGCCGCCGACGAGCGGTCGCACGTACGCATCGCCGGCCTGATGGAAGCGCACGCGCACCTTCATGAACTCGACCGGAACGCCGGCCGCGTCTGCGATGCGCTCGCGGATCTCGCGCGGCAGCGCGACGCTCGTGCCGATGTGCAGCCGTCCGTCGCGTTCACTGCCCGCGATCATGACGATCCGGTCGCGCCACACACCCGAGGCCTCGCGCCACTTCGCCACGTTGTCCTGCGCTGTCTTCACGTCCGCCATGGTCCGCCTCCTGCCTCTTAGGACTGACGGACGGCGATCTTTTCCACGGGCGAGTGATGACAAACGTCACGGGACACTCGGCGCATGCGCGGCCTACATTGCGCGCATGCCTGAACTGACGTTCCGCAATCGTGCGCACGAGGTGACGCGCCTCGAAGCGTTCAGCGACATCGTCTTCGGTTTCGCGCTGACGCTGATCGTCGTCGCGCTCGAAGTTCCGGAATCGTTCGAGGAGCTCATGCGGTCGATGCGCGGCTTCCTCGGCTTCGCGATCTGCTTCGCGGTGCTGATGTGGGTCTGGCACGCGCACTATCTCTTCTTCCGCCGCTACGGCCTCACCGACGGCTACACGATCGTGCTCAACACGATCCTGCTCTTCCTCGTGCTCTACTACGTCTACCCGCTGAAATTCCTCTTCAGCCTCGTCACCGGCGCAGCGCACAACCACAACATCACGCACGACGACGTCTCCACCCTCTTCATCATCTACGGCCTCGGCTTCACCGGCATCTGGTCGCTCTTCGCCCTCCTCCACCTGCACGCCTTCCGCCGCCGCGACGAGCTCGCGCTGACGCCACTGGAAGTGAGCGACACCCGCGGCTACCTGGCCATGTACTCGTCCTACGCCGCGATCGGAGTGGTGTCGCTGCTGATCGCCGTGACGACGCGCGACGCAGCGCTGTCGTTCGCGGGATGGGTGTACTTCCTCATCGGCCCGGTTTCGTGGTTCATCGGAGCAAAGATGGGCCGGGCGAGAGAAAAATTGAGAATTGAGAATTGAGAATTGTGAATTGGCGAGCCTCACGCGCTGCGCGTGCGGCCGAAAAATTCTCAATTCTCAATTCTCAATTCTCAATTCGACTTGGCGGCGAAGAGCGGCCAAGTCGCGACGCCCCATATAACAGCGAACACCACGCAAACCGCCGCTGTACCAACAGTCGCCATCACCGGCCCGAACCGATCCGCCAGCAAGCCTGCCGCGAGGCTCGACAGCGCCATCGTCAGCGTCACGAAGCCGTAGTCCACCGAGAAGACGCGGCCGCGGATGTGGTCTGGGGTTTCGCGCTGCAGGCCGTAGTTCGAGATTTGCCAGGCGGCGCCGCCGCCGAGGTGGGCGAAGAAGATGGAGAGGAGGCCGAGGGTCAGCGTTTTGGATAGCGCGAGGCCGGCGTATCCCGCGCCGAACGCGATGATGCACGCCACGATGGCGCGGTATTGCGATTCGTCGCGGCGCAGGACGCCGCGCACGAGGAACGGTCCGATCAGTGCGCCGAGGCCGCGGGCGGCGAAGAGGAGGCCGATGCCCCAGGCGCCGGCGCGGAACACTTCCCGTCCGAACACGCTCAGCATCGCCACTACGCCTGCGCCGGTGCCGTAGCCGCCTTTGCACGTCAGCAGCGCCAGCACGCGCGGATGCGTCTTCGCATACTGCACGGTCTCGCGAATCGATTCGCGCAGCGGGGGATGCTCGCGTTGGCGCGCTTCGGAGAACCGCGCGCGGATGCGCCACAGCAGCCAGGCAGAAAAGAGGAAGCTCAGCGCGTCGACGAGGAACGACGCGTCGCGGCCGAAGCGCATCGTCACTGCGCCACCGATCGCTGCGCCGACGGCGAGCATCGTGCCCCACGTCGATCCCATCAACACGTTCGCCGGTCCGAGCTCGTCGCCGCTGACGATGTTCGGCAGCGCGGCCTGCGCCGCCGGTTCGAAATAGGCGGAGCCGATGGAGATGAGGATCACGCCCGCGTATGCGAACGGCAGCATCGCGGGCGTGCGTGCGAACAGCGGCAGGAGACACGCGCCCATGCGCGCTACGTCGACGATGATCATCAGCTTGCGGCGATCGACGCGATCGACGAGATGGCCTGCGTGCGCGGTGAAGAAGAAGATCGGGAGCGTCTGGCAGAGGAGCATCACCGACGCGAGAGTGGCGGAGCCGGTGAGCTGCAGCACGAGGTCGAGCAGCGCGACGGTCAGGAACCAGTCGCCGCCGAGAGAGATGAGCGTGCCGGCGTAGAGAAGCCGGAAATCGCGGTTGCGGCGGAGCAACTGCAGGTACATCGGCGCAACGTATCATTCGACGCAGTGAAGTCGTCACGCCTGCGCATCGCGCTCGAGCTCCTCTGCGTGGCGGTTCTTTGCGCGATTGCATTCTGGGCGACGCGCGATCATGCGCGCGGCGACACCGCGACGTCCGACGAGCCACTGCATATCTTCGCGGCGGCGGAGTACGTCAAGAACGGGACGTACGTGACGAACCCCGAGCATCCCCCGCTCACCAAAGACCTCGCCGGCCTCGCCCTCGGCAGCGTCATTTCGCCGCGCATCACGCGCATCGCGCCAATTCAGGAATTGCCGGAGATGCGCGGCTTTCTCGAAAAGAATCGCATCTCTTCGGACGAGCTGTTCGCGCGCGGCCGCGCTCCATTCCGCTGGCTGCTCGTCCTGCTGATCGTCACGGTCTACCTCGGCGCCCGCGTTTCGTTCGGCAGCGGCGCAGCGTTTCTGGCGGCGGCGATCGTCGCGCTCGATCCGATTTTCATCGCGCACGCGGGCGTGATCCACACCGACGTCGCGGCAGCGTTGTTCATCACGGCGACGTTGCTCGTGGCCATTCACGCGCAGCACTCCGCGCTTCGCTGGCTCCTCACCGGACTGCTTCTCGGACTCGCGCTGCTCGCCAAGTTCTCCGCGATCCTGATCGTGCCGCTGGTGATGCTCGCGCCGCTACTCGTGCCGCGCGCGCGACTGCAAGCGTTCGCCGGCGCGGCGGTGGCGTGCATCGTGGCGTTGGTGGTGGTCTTCGCCGGTTACGCGGTCAACATGCGCTCGATGCCGCCGATCGTGGCCGCGCGTGCGTCCGCTGCGTTTCTGCTCTCACGACAATGCGATCGCGACACCGTGCTGCGCTACGCGCATTTCACGGAGCGATTTCCGCCCGCGGGCATGTTCGTCACCGGCATCAAAGGCGTGGCGCAGACCAGCGCGCACGATCGCGGCTGGAACTTTCTGCACGGCAGGATTTCGAAGCGCGGCTTCCCGTCGTATTTCTTCATCGCCTTCGCCATCAAATCGACGCCTGCGTTTCTGCTGCTCGCGGCCGCCGCACTGTTCGGGAGTCGGGACCGGCGCGTGCTCGTGCTGCTGATTCCTGTGGCAGTGATCTTCGCCGCCTCGGTGCCGTCGTCATTCAACATCGGCGTCCGACACATCCTGCCGATCTATCCGTTCCTGGCCATTGCCGGAGCGGGCATTCTCGCCACGCGACTGCCGCAACGCGCATTCGCCGTCGCCGCGCTGCTACTCGTCATCAGCGCCGCGGTTTCACTCGCGCACATTCACCCGTTCGAGCTCGGCTACTTCAACGCGCTCGTGAAGGGCTACGAAGGCGGCGAAGAGTGGCTGAGCGATTCGAATATCGACTGGGGCCAGGACGTCGGCCGACTCGATGATCTCCTGCGCGCACGAGGCTGGACCGACACGCACATCATCGTCTTCGCGAACATGGCGCTCTGGCCACGCATCGAACGTTACCCACCGCTGCAACCCGGCACCATTCGGCCCGGACGCTACGCGGTCTCGAGCTACATGGAGCACGCCGGCCCGCAATTCGTGCGCGAATACGAAGGCGAAGAAGCAGGAAAGATGATGACCGAGCTGGTCGAAGCGCTACACACGCGCGGGAAAGTGGTGGCGCGCGCCGGAGCGTCGATCAAAGTTTGGGAGCTGCGGTGAACGGCGGAATTGAGAATTGAGAATTGAGAATTGAGAATTTGAGCGCCGCGCGACCGCGTCACCAATTCTCAATTCTCAATTCTCAATTCTCAATTCGCCGGAGGCGCCTAACCTTCGTCGGGGATCGCGTGTCCCGCCGCGCCCGCTCGCTCATACGTTAAGAACGAGTACGGATACTCGTTCTTTTCATCCGCTTCGAAATGCTCCGCGTCGGTCAGGCGCCATTCGCTCACGTCGTCAAAGTCCGGGAACCCGGCATCGCCTTCGATGTCCGCGTGCACGCGCGTGAGGTACATGCGCGACGCGAGATGAATCGCTTGCTCGTAAATGAGCGCGCCGCCCGCGATGAATGGTTCGTGATCGCCGGAGTGCTCCGCGTAATGCAACGCGTCGTCGAGTGAGTGCGCCACCACGATGGCTTCGGCTGCGAATGCAGCGTCGTGCGTCACCACGATCGTCGTCCGGCCCGGCAACGCGCGTCCGATCGACGCGAACGTGCGGCGGCCCATGATCAGGTGATGCCCCATCGTCAGCTCTTTGAAGTGCTTCAGATCAGCGGAGAGCCGCCACGGCAGCTGATTGTTGTGGCCGATGACGCCGTTCGCTGAGAGCGCCGCGATGATCGAAACGGTCATACCGCGATCGGCGCCTTGATCGCCGGATGCGGGTCGTAGTTTTCGAGCGTGAAGTCGCTGAACTTGAAGTCGAACAGCGACCGCACCTCGGGATTGAGCTTCATCGACGGCAGCGGTCGCGGCGCGCGCGTCAGCTGCTCGCGCGCCTGCTCGAGATGATTCGTGTAGAGATGCGCGTCGCCGAGCGTGTGCACAAACTCGCCCGCTTCGAGCCCGCACAC
>DASSMK010000369.1:0-22294 GCA_035688915.1 Thermoanaerobaculia bacterium | reverse complement strand
GGGTTTCTCCCGAGAGCGTCGGCGGGCGGGGGCGCCCGCCGCTCCAACGTTTTAGCGCCAGAGGCGCGCTAGGAGATTTGGCGCGCGGCCGGGTTTCTCCCGAGAGCGTCGGCGGGCGGGGGCGCCCGCCGCTCCAACGTTTTGTGCGAGAGGCGCGGCTAGGCGATTTTGCGCGCCGCCGGTTTGTCGTCCGGGCAGTTCGCGTCGCGGCGTGCTCGAGATCGCGGATCACGTTGCGCTTGAACTCTTCCTCGCCGCCGTTCTTCATCATCTCGGCGATGTAGTCGCGGATCTCGATGTTTTCGACGCGCAGCTGCACCTTCTTGAAGATGCGCGGCATCTGTCCCGGGATCTGCACGTGATGCAGGCCGCCGCTGTAGGCGATCAGCATCCGCCCTTCGCGGATGGCGTGAAGAATGTCGGCCACGCCGCCGCGCACGGTCATCGGACGTCCGTGCAGATCGAGGCCATTCGCGCGCTTCATCCGCCCTTCCGGCGCGATGACCACCATCGAATCAGGATCGATTTTGCGCAGCACTTCGAACCAGGTGTCATCGCGCTGCCGTGTGATGGCGATGACGTGATGCGCGATGAATTTGAAGACCAGGCCGACCAGCGGGCGATCGGTGGTCTTGTCCGCCGCCGGCACCACGCCGTGCGCGGCGAGACGCCAGATGAAGCTGTTCGGCACCGCGCCGATGAAGAGCGGCTCGAAGAGGCTCGTGTGATTGAGGAAGACCACCAGGCGGATGTCCGCCCACGGTTTTTTCGGCGTCGGCCCGATCCACTGGAAATCGTGACGGTAGAAGGTTCGCGAGAGGACCTTCAGCACCCACATCACCGAGAAGACGAGCGCGCTCCGCAGCACGGCGCGAAGGTTAGCACACGGTTCTGGTCAGGCAAGCGCGAGGAATCGCTTCGCGAAGGCCGGCCCTTTTCCTTCGTCTTCGTGCTTGAAAAAGACATACGCCGCGCTCCACGACTGCGCCGCGATGCGCTGCCGCCACGCCGCTAACGCTTCGTCCGTGTATTCGAAACGGCGCAGGCGCAGATAGCCCCACGACGCGGTCGGCACAAAGATCTTTTCCGGATCGGGTGTCTCGTCCGTGTCGGCGGCGCACAGCGCGGCGTCGTGCTCGCGCAACGCGGCGAAGACTTCCTCGTCCATCCAGGAATCGTGGCGGAACTCGAGGCAGACCTGCCGACCCGGCGGCGTCATCGCGAGCAGCTCGCGCAGACGTGTCACATCCTTTTTCAGATACGGCGGCAGCTGAAAGAGCAGCGGCCCGAGCTTGTCGCCGAGCACCGCGGCGATTTCGTAGAAGTGGCGGACGTCGTCACTGGCGTCGAGGAGCTTCTTCTGATGCGTGATGCGCTGCGGCGCCTTCAGGACGAACGTGAATCCGTCCGGCACCTCGCCCGCCCACTTCTCCAGCGTCTTCGCTTCGGGCATCCGATAGAAGGTGGCGTTGATTTCCACCGAGCCGAAGTGCTGCGCGTAGAACGGCAGCATCTTCGCGGCCGGGAGATCGCTCGGGTAGAACGTCCCCTTCCATTCTTTATAGCTGTAGCCGCTGGTCCCGACCGTCAGGCGCATGGCCGGAATCGTAAGCGATCAGACGCTGATCAGGCCATTGCGCACGCCGTAGCGGTAAAGACCGAGGTTGTCTTCGACGCCGAGCTTGCGGAGAAGGCGGGAGCGATGCGTGGTGACCGTCTTCACGCTGATGTCGAGGCGCGCCGCGATTTCCTTCAGGCGCTGGCCCGACAGGATGGCGGTCATCACTTCGTTCTCGCGCGGCGAGAGCTTGTTGTGGCGCGTCTCGGGCGTCGGGCTGACCATCGAGAGCTGGTCGACGAGATCCAGCAGCTCGCGCTTCTTCACATCGAGGTCGCCGTTGTTATAGTGGTGCTGCAGGCTTTCGATCCCCATCCGGAGTGCTTGGAGCGTATTCACGTGCGTTATCCCCTTCGCGCTTCAAGATAGGCATGTCAGATTACCTTCAGGTTACATGGGCGTTTCGCTGACATTCCGATGGCAGAAATCTCGGAATTGAGTCTGAGCCTGCGCCTCTTTCTGAAGGCGTATCGCTGGCGGCGCATCGATCCCGTCCCTCACACGCCGCTGCGTAAGCCGCTGCACGAAGCGAAGATCGCGCTGGTCTCCACCGCCGGTCTCGTCGCGCCGGACCAGCCGCCGTTCGATGAGCATGTCAAAGGCGGCGACACGTCGTATCGCGAGCTGTCGAACGACATCGACGTACGCACGCTGATCGACACGCACCGCTCCACCTCTTACGACCACGCCGGCATCGAATCCAATCCCAACCTCGGATTTCCCCTCGACCGCGTGCGCGAGCTCGCAAGCGATGGCGAGATCGGCTCGCTCAATCATCGCCACTTTTCGCTGATGGGATCGATCACCGCGCCGGGACGGCTGATCGTGCAGAGCGCGCCGATCGTCGCGCAATCACTCGCGGACGACGGCGTCGACGCGGCGCTGCTCGTCCCTGTCTGACCGATGTGCAACCAGGCGGTCAGTCTGATCGCCGCCGAACTGGAACGCCGCGGCGTCGCTACCGTCTGCCTCATGCTGCTGCGTGAGGTCGCGCAGAAGGTGCAGCCGCCGCGCGCGCTGTTCGTGCCGTTCGCGCACGGCTACGCGTTGGGCGCTGCGCATGATGCGGAGTTGCAGCGCGAGGTGATCATGGCGGCGCTGCGGTTGCTCTCGCGCGACGACGTGCCGGTGCTCGAAGACTTCGCGCGCTGACGCGCTACGCCGTCTGCGTGTCCATCTCGTGCCGTGCGCGCACCAGCACCCGCGCCAGCAGCGGTGAGATCTCCATGGCGCGCTTCTGGTGCTCGGGCGTGTAGAACTCCGCCTCCGCTTTGTCGAGCGCGATCATGCCGATCAGCGCGTCGCCGTCGAGCAGCGGCACGCCGAGCCACGAGCGGATGCCCTGCCCCACATGCAAGCCGCGGCGAAAGGCGCGGTACTTGTCGGTATCGGCCACAACCAGCGGGCGGCGGCGGTGAATCACTTCGCTGTTCGGGATGTCGCTGTTGTCGACTTCGAAGCTCTCGCCGAGAATCAGTTCGAGATCGGCGAAACCGACGCCGCCGACGATGACCAGGCGTCCGCTGCGCAGCTCCTGCACCGAACAGCTGTCGTAGGGAACCACACGCCGCAGCTCATCGAGCAGCAGCGGAAGCGCTTCATCGCGCGACAAACCGTCGATCCGACCGCGCAGTTCGTCCATGCCGAAAGTCGCGACATTCTAGCGCGCTACTTCTGGTGCCGCGCGCAGAAATAGGTCGTCCTGCCGAACACGGTGGCGCGCTGAATTGTGCCGCCGCACATCGGGCAGCGCTCGCCGGCTTCGCGATGATGGAAGAGATAGCGCGGCGGCAATTCCGATTCGCGCGCATGCCGCGCAATCGCTTCGCGCAGGATGCGGCGCATGTTCGTGAAGAACGCGCGCGCTTCTTTTGCGTCGAGCCGATCGACCGGACGCCGCGGTGCGACGGACGATTGATAGAGGATCTCGTCGACGTAGAGATTGCCAAGACCGGCGATGATCTCCTGCGACATCAGCAACGACTTGATCGCGCCGCGCCGCTTTTCGAGCAGCGCCAGAAACTTCGGTGCGCGAAACTTCGGATCGAGCGGATCGGGTCCGAGGCCGCTCGCTTCGATGAACGCGTCGGGATCTTCGACCACGTCCGCGAGACCGAAGATGCGCATGTCATCGAACGACAGCTTCGCTTTGTCGTCGAACGTGAAGACCACGCGCGGCCAGCGCGGTTCGGCGCCGTCGCGCGAGTAGTGCAGATCGCCGCTCATGCCGAAGTGGAGATGCAGCCACACGCCCTTCGCATCAGCGAAAAGATGCTTGCCATGGCGCCGCACGCGCGAGAACGAGCGTCCGCGCAGTGCGCGCACGAAGGCCTCTTTGCGAATGTCGCCGAGGATGCGCTCGTCGCGGACTTCGACACGCGCGATGCGTTGATGCAGCGCGTGCTTGGTGAAGTAGCGCGCGAACGTTTCGACTTCCGGGAGTTCAGGCATGGGGGGGCAGGCTCACAGGCTCACAGGCTCATAGGCTCATAGGGGTTACGGGGCGAGTGGCTTCGGTCGCGCTCGTGGCTCTGCTTCATGGCTTTCTCCAACGACGTGCAAGTCACGCTGCCGCCGCTACTGTGAGCCTATGAGCCTGTGAGCCTGTGAGCCTCGGCGTCGATCCACCGGTCGATCCGCTGCTCCAGCACGCCCAGCGGCAGCGCGCCGGCGCCGAGGACTTCGTCGTGGAACGCGCGGATGTCGAATTTCGCGCCGAGCTCGCGCTGTGCTTTCTCGCGCAGCTCCAGAATCTTCAGCTGCCCGATCTTGTACGCCAGCGCCTGGCCGGGCCAGGCGATGTAGCGATCGGTCTCGCTCTGGATCTCCACTTCGTCCGTAGCGGAGTGATCGCGGAAGAATTGCACCACCTGCTCGCGCGTCCACTTTTTCGAATGCAGGCCGGTGTCGACGACCAGCCGGATCGCGCGCAGCATCTCGTCATTGAGGCGGCCGTAGTCGATGAATGCGTTCTGGTAGAAACCGACTTCTTTGCCGAGGCGTTCGGAGTAGAGCGCCCAACCTTCCACGAAGGCCGTGTAGCCGCCCTGCTGCCGGAACGTCGGCAGATCGGTCAGCTCCTGTGCGATCGAGACCTGCATGTGATGTCCCGGCACGCCCTCGTGATACGCCGTCGACTCCGTGAAGATGATCTTGCGATTCGCGGAGTCGTACGTATTCACCATTACGCGGCCCGGACGCGAACCGTCCGGCGCGCCCGCGTTGTACTCCGCACTCGCGGCGGTCTGCTCGCGGAACGGCTCCGTCGGCACCACTTCCAACTTCGCTTTCGGCAACCGTCCGAAGAGCTGCGGCAGCTTCGCATACATCTGGTCGATGAAGCCGCGATAGAGATTGAGCAGGTTCTCCGGCGTCTTCGCCTTCAGTTCCGGATTCGCGTCGATGAACGCGTTGAACTTTTTCAGATCGTCGTAGCCCTGCGCCTTGGCGATAGCGCGCATCTCCCCTTCGATCCGCGCCACTTCGCGCAATCCGATCTCATGAATCTGCGCCGGCGTGAGATCGGTGGTCGTGCTCTGCTTCGCCAGAAACGCGTAGCGCGCGGCGCCATCCGGCAGAGCCCAGATGCCCGGCTCCGTCCGGCCGTGCGGCGCGTATTCATCGCGCACGAACTTCGCGAACTCCGCGTACGCCGGCAGCACCTCGGTGCGAATCGCATCCAGCATGGCCGTGCGAATGCGCGTTCGATCCGCTTCGCTCACACTCGCCGGAAAACTTTCCAGCGACGCGGCGAACGGCGACTTCTCCGGCTCCATCGCCGCGAGTCCCGCTGCCTGCTCGGCCACCTTCTCCAGGAGGAAGCGCGGCGGCATCCGCTTGGCCGCCATTCCTTTGCGCATGTTCGCCGTGAGGTCGCGCATCTGCTTCGGGAACTGATGCATCCGCGCGATGTAGTCGTCGTAATCCTTCGCCGCGGTGAACGTGAGCATCGACGGCAGCTGCGCCGCGCTGAGATGGAAGCCGCTCTGCTGCGTGACCGGCATCTGCCAGTCGTTGAGCTTCGCGCCCTCCAGCGTCTCGCGCAGATCGCGAATCATCAGCTCGCGGTTCAGCCGCTCCTGCTCGGAGAACGCCAGCGGATCGATCGCTTCGAAGCGCCGCAGAAAATCGCGCGTGCCGGCCAGGCTTTCCTGCACCGACTTTTCCGAGAAGTCGCTGACGCGATCGTTGTAGCGCTTGTCGCCGAGGATGGAGGCGTATTCGGGAGCGCGGCGCATGGTCCACTGCCACTGCGCGTCGATCAGATCCGCCAGCGCTTTGCGGCGGCGATCGAGATCGGCGGCCGACAGCTCGGCGGCGCTCAGAACGGAAGAAAAGAGGAGAAGCGAAGCGACAAGAAGGGTGAGCTTCTTCAGCATGAGCGAACTTTAGTCTTCGCTCGCGCCTCGTCGCCAGCAAACAGTCGCGCAAAGCGGCAGGTGCGCGTCGGTTTCGGCCCCTCCGCGCGCGAAGCCGTCGTCAGCGTCGCCTCGGTCATCCACTCCGCGAATGCTTCCTTGCTCTCGTTCACGTACCGGCAGCCGCCGATCGTCAGCAGCAGGACGAGGGTCGCCAATCGCAGCGCGTTCCGTTTCATGCATCGCAAGATACGCCCGCGCTGCGGCCTTCGGAACGGCGTTCACCGTCTCGTGACGAACCTCTCGCGGCGGCGAGACATCCGGCCGAAGCGGACGGTGGAATAACACTGGCAAAGCGTTCCCCCTGCTACACTTCGCGACCGATGGCTACGGCACCAGCAGCCCAATCCGACAAGCGTCACCGCGCGCTCATCGTCGAAGATGACCCGGCGATTCGCAGGCTCGTCGAAAAGCTGCTGACGCGGCAGGAGATCGACATCGACACGGCGTCCGACGGCAGAACGGCGATGGAGAAACTTCGCTCCACTCGCTACTCCGTGCTCGTGCTCGACCTCATGGTTCCCGAGGTGAACGGTTTCGAGATCGTCGAGTTCATCAAGCGCGAAGGGCTGAAGGTGCCGGTGGCCGTCGTCTCGGCGGTCTCGCAACAGGCGCTCACGCAGCTCGATCTGGACGTCGTGAAGCTCGTCATCGCCAAGCCGTTCGACGTCGACGAGTTCACAAAAGCAGTGGTGAGCCTCTGCACGGAACCTGAAGAAGGAAACGGATAGAACCGACATGGCAGCGACGCGCGAGCTTGCAACCACCGGAATTACAGGTCTCGACGATGTCCTCGGCGGCGGGCTGACCCGCAACCGCACCTACCTCATCATGGGCGACCCCGGCGTCGGCAAAACGACGCTCGGCCTCCACTTCCTCCTCGAAGGCCACCGCCTCGGCGAACGCGTTCTCTACATCGCGCTCTCCGAAACGCGAGAAGAGATCGAGTCGGTCGCCGCGTCGCACGGCTGGTCGCTGGACGGCGTGGCGATCTTCGAATACAGCGCCGCCTCGCGCCTCGACGAAGACGACGAAACGACGATCTTCCACCCGTCGGAGATCGAGCTCGGCCAGGCCACGCGACGCATCGTCGACGAAGTGACGCGCGTGAATCCGACGCGCGTGGTCATCGATTCGCTGTCCGAGGTGCGGCTGCTGGCGCAGAACCCACTGCGGTACCGGCGGGAAGTGCTGGCGCTCAAGAACTTCTTCAGCGGACGCAAAACGACCGTCATGCTGCTCGATGACAAGCAGGTCACGAGCGGCGACATGCAGCTCCTGACGCTCGCACACGGCGTGATCCTGCTCGAGCAGCTCGCGCCGGTCTACGGCGCGGAGCGGCGGCGGCTGCGGATCTCCAAGATGCGCGGCACGAAGTACCGCGGTGGCTACCACGACTTCACCATCCGCACCGGCGGCCTGGCCGTCTTCCCGCGCCTCGTTGCGGCCGAATACAGTCACGGCGGCGCGTTCGAACGCGTCGTCAGCGGCGTGCCGGCGCTCGACGAACTGCTCGGCGGCGGCATCGACCGCGGCACCAGCACGCTGATCATGGGACCGGCGGGCTCCGGCAAGTCGACGCTGGCCACGCAGTACGCACTGGCGGCCGCGCGCCGCGGCGAAAAGGTGGCGATGTACATCTTCGACGAGAGCCGCGCCACGATGCTGGTGCGCTCCGCGTCGATCGACCTGCAGCTCGCGGAGCAGATCGACAACGGCATGATCACCATCCAGCAGGTCGATCCCGCGGAGATCCCGCCGGGCGAGTTCGTGCACCTCGTGCGCGAGGCGGTGGAAGAACGGAAGATTTCGGTGCTCGTGATCGACAGCCTCAACGGCTACATGAACGCGATGCCGGAAGAGCACTTCCTGACCATCCAGATGCACGAGCTGCTGAGCTACCTCGGCCGCCACGGCGTGGCCACGCTGCTCATCGTTGCGCAGCACGGCTTCATGGGACAGTCGATGGTCGCGCCCGTCGACGTCAGCTACCTCGCCGACTGCGTGATCCTCCTCCGCTACTTCGAGGCGGCCGGCGAGCTGCGCAAAGCGGTATCAGTCGTGAAGAAGCGCAGTGGCGCGCACGAAAAAGCGATCCGGCCGCTGACCATCAGCAGCAGCGGAATCACCGTCGGCCCGCCACTCGCCGAGTTCCATGGCGTGCTGACGGGAACGCCTGTGGTCGACAATACGCTGATGACGCCGATGGGAGACACGACGGTTGATTCGCCGCCCGGGCAGTCGAAATGACCGCATTCTGATTCTCGCGCCGACAGGCCGCGACGCGCAGCTGGTTTCCGCGGCGTTGAACGAAGCCGGTCTTCCCGCTGACGTCTGTGCGTCGATGGACGATCTCTGCGCGCGGCTCGATGTGGCGGGCACCGCGATCATCGCCGAGGAAGCGCTGACGCGAAAGGCGATGGACCAGTTGCGTCAGGCGCTCGAAAAACAGCCGCCGTGGGCCGATCTCCCCCTGATGATCTTCACGTCGCAGCCTTCCGCCGAGCTCACCATCCGCTCGGTGGAAAACCTCGGCGCGCGCGCCAACGTCACGATGATCGAGCGGCCCATCCGCGTGAAGACGATGCTCAGCGCGGCGCGCGCGGCGCTTCGTGCACGCGACCGCCAGTACGAGATCCGCGATCTCGTCGACGAGCTGCAGCGCCGCGTCGAAGAGCGCGACAACTTCCTGGCCATGCTGAGCCACGAGCTGCGCAATCCGCTCGCCGCCATTTCGCTGGCGGTCGAATCGTCCGAGCGGCCGGAGGCGATGGTTCCGGAAGCCGCCATCATCAGTCGGCAAACGCGGCATCTCGCGAAGCTCGTGGACGACCTGCTCGACATCGCGCGCGTCACGACCGGCAAGATCAGTCTGAACAAAACCGAAGTCGATCTTGCCGATCTCGTCGAGCACTGCGCGGAAATGATGCGCGCTCGCGCCGACGCACACGGTCTCACGCTGACGCTGCGCATCAAGGCGCCGCACGCCACGGTCTTCGGCGACCCGGTGCGGCTTGAGCAGATCGTCAACAATCTCCTCTCCAATGCGGTGAAATACACGCCGTCCGGCGGCGGCATCGAAGTCTCGCTCGAAGCGGAGCATGGCGAAGCCGTGCTGTCCGTGCGCGACACCGGCAAGGGAATCGCGCCGGAGATGCTGACGCGCATCTGGGACATGTTCACGCAGGCGGAGACGACGCTCGACCGCAGCGAAGGCGGCATGGGCATCGGCCTGACGCTGGTCAAGAAGCTCGTCGAACTGCATGGCGGCGACGTCCGCGCGTACAGCCGCGGCCGCGGCAACGGCAGCGAATTCATCATCCGCCTGGCATTGACGCAGCCGAAAACGGCTGCGCCGAGGCGGCCTGCCGCGAAACCGCTGCCGGAGAAAACCTCCTCGCGGCGCATCCTGGTGATCGAAGACAACACCGACATCCGCGATCTGCTCCGCATCAAGCTGCACAACCTCGGACACAAGGTCGACACCGCCGAAGACGGCGCGAAAGGTCTCGAAAAACTGCTCGCCAACCGTCCCGAGATCGCACTGGTCGACATCGGACTGCCCGGCATCGACGGCTACGAAGTGGCGCGCCGCGTCCGCCGCGAGCTCGACGATCACGTCTACCTCATCGCGCTGACCGGCTACGGCCAGGCGGAAGACCGGAAAAAAGCGCTGGAGGCCGGATTCAATGTCCACCTCACCAAACCGGCCGATTTCGTCGACCTGCAGAACGTGCTCGGCCGTGTGCCGCTGTAACGCCCTCCCGACAGACGTCAAAAAACGTGGCGCCCTTGCAACCGTCCGGTGAACGGCGCGTTTCCGTCACGGCGCGCGTGCGATGATCCCCGCATGCGTAAAACAATGATTGCCACTCTCGCGACGTTGCTCGTCTCGTCGCTCGCCTTCGCGCAGCACGACGCCGGCGAGCAGAAGAAGAAACCTCTCTCCCCTCCCGCCAAGGCCGAAGCGACGCTGAACGGGAAAGTGGTGACGATCGATTACAGCGCGCCGTCGAAGCGCGAGCGCGTGATCATGGGCGGCCTCGTGCCCTACGGAAAAGTGTGGCGCACCGGCGCGAACGCCGCCACGACGCTCACCACCGCGACCGATCTCAACATCGGCACGCTGCAGGTTCCCGCCGGCACCTACACGCTCTACACGATCCCGAACGAAAAGGATTGGACGCTGATCGTGAACACGCAGAACGGCCAGTGGGGCACCGAGTACGACGAGTCGAAGGACTTCGGCCGCACGCAGATGACGGTGCGCACGCTGAAGTCGCCGGTCGAAACGTTCGTCATCGGCATCAAGAACGGCAAGCTGACGCTGACGTGGGAGAACACGGAAGCGAGCGTGCCGCTGACGGCGCGCTGATCGAACGACTGACGTGCTGGCGAATCGCTCGATCCCGCGCAGCTCCGTGATTCCGGAGCTGCCGTACGGCGACGTGAATGACGCCGCGGCGTGGCTGACGCGCGCGTTCGGCTTCACGGTGCGCGTCAGCATCGGCGATCACCGCATTCAGCTGAACGTCGAAGATGGCGCCGTTGTGCTCGTGCAAGGCAACGGCGCCTGCCGCCTGCTCGTGCGCGTCGAAGACGTCGATGCGCATCACGAGCGCGCGGTCGCAGCCGGCGCGCGCATCGTCAGGCCGCCGGCCACGCATGCTTACGGCGAGCGCCAATACACCGCGCAGGATCCCGGCGGTCACACGTGGACGTTCTCGCAATCGGTCGAGGACGTCGCGCCCGAATCGTGGGGCGGAACGTCAGTGCACCTCGAGTAGCTAGAGAATCCGATCGAGCCCGCGCACCAAACCCTTCACCTGCGGCGCGCGGCGGATGGCCAGGAGCGTTCCGCCGATGTACGGCGCGGCGCCCGGACCGGCGTCGTACTGCAGCGTGAGCCGCTCGTCGTGCTGGCCGAAGCGCACTTCCAGCCCGATCGTGTAGCCGGGCAGACGGACCGAATGGATGCGCGAGTCATTCACATTCGCGCCGCGCGCTTCCACCTGCCCCACCGTCTTCTCGATCGGCACCTGCACCGCCGGCCTCTGCAGCTCGGACAGCCGCCACGCCAGCTCGCGCGCCATGCCGCTCGGCGCATCCATCTTCCCGGCGTACGCGCTGTCGATGATCTCCCAAGAATCGAGATACTTCGCCGCCTCGACCGCGAAGCGCTGCAGGAGCGCCGCGGTGATCGCGAAGTTTCCGACCGCCACCACGCCGACACCTGCCGATTCGGCGCGCGTCCGGATCTCGTCGAAATCGTCCGCCGTCAATCCGGAGCTGCCGATGACGACGTGCCGTTTGGCTTCGATCGCGGCGAGCACGTTCGCACGCACCGACGCCGCGCTCGTGTAATCGACGAAGACGTCCGACGGCGTCTGCAGCGCTTCGGAAATCGAGGCGCTGATGCGAACGCCGCCAATCGATTCACCGGCGCTGCGCCGCGCTACGGCCGCGACGAGCTGAAGATCGTCTGCTTCGGAAATTGCTTCGACGAGCGGCTTGCCCACCCATCCGGTCGCACCGGCCAAAGTCACGCGCAACATCGGCGGAGCATATTCGGAAAAACGGCGCGCGCGGCAGTCTCTATAGGTGAGGAGAGACGCCATGAACGCTTTCGAAGAAGTGTGGACCGCGAGCCAGCCCGACCTCCGCAAATACTGCCAGTCGCTCCTCGACGGGCGCGGCGATCTCGCCGACGACGCGGTGGCGATGGTGGCGCTGAAAGCTTTTTCGCGACCGCCGCGTCCCGCCGCCGGCGAAATGCGCGCGTGGTTCCATGCCGTCGCGCGCCACGTCTGCAGCGATCTCTCGCGCGAGATGCTCCGCAACGTGACGCTCTCGCTCGACGATCCGAAAGTGGCGATGACGCTGCGCGCGTCGCTGCTCGACGGCCACGATCCGGAACGCGATTTGATGGCGCGCGAATCGACGCCGCGGCTTCGCGCGACGACGCGTCCGGCCACGCGTCTCCGGAGGGCGATGGCCGCGCGATTGTCGTAACCGTTACGTCGTGACGCGGCCCGAATTCAGCGGCGCGCAGCAATTACAATCGCGCGCCATATGAAACGAGTTGGACTGGCGCTTCTCCTTCTCCTTCCGTTCACCGCATTCGCGCAAATCGATCCCGAGCTTCTGGCCGGGATGAAAGCGCGCAGCATCGGCCCCGCCGGCATGAGCGGGCGCGTCGCGTCGATCGACGCGGTCGAATCGAATCCCGACATCGTCTACGTCGGCGCGGCCACGGGCGGCCTCTGGAAGTCGACGAACGGCGGCCTCTCGTTCACACCGCTCTTCGACGATCAGCCGGTTGCGGCCATCGGTTCCGTCGCGGTTTTCCAGGCAAGTCCCGAAACCGTCTGGGTCGGAACCGGCGAAGGAAATCCGCGCAATTCGATGTCGGTCGGCAACGGCATCTACCGCTCCAACGACGGCGGCAAGACGTGGCAGCACCTCGGCCTCGAAAAAACGGAGCGCATCCACCGCATCGTGCTGCATCCCACCAATCCGAACATCGCCTGGGTTGCGGCGATGGGCCAGGCGTGGGGCCAGAACGCCGATCGCGGCGTGTTCAAAACCGAAGACGGCGGCAAGACGTGGAAGAAGGTGCTGTTCGTCGACGAGCGCACCGGCGCCGCCGATCTCATCATCGATCCGTCGAATCCGAACAAGCTCTTCGCCGCGATGTGGGAGTACCGCCGCTGGCCGTGGTTCTTCAACTCCGGCGGTCCCGGCTCGGGCCTGTACGAAACGCTCGACGGCGGCGCGACGTGGAAGAAATACACCGAGGAAGATGGGATGCCGAAAGGCGACCTGGGACGCATCGGCCTCGGCATCTCGCGCTCCAATCCGAACATCGTCTACGCGCTCGTCGAAGCGGGAAAGAGCGCGCTGCTGCGCAGCGACGACGGCGGCCAGAAGTGGCGCTCGGTGAATACGGAGAACAGCGTCGCACCGCGTCCGTTCTACTTTGCCGACATCCGCGTCGATCCCGCCGATCCGAATCGCGTCTACAACCTTTGGACTCTGATGTCGGTGTCGAGCGACGGCGGCAAGAGCTTCTCGACGCTCGTGCCGTTCTCCAAAGTGCACCCCGACTACCACGCCATGTGGATCAATCCGCGCAACCCGGAGCACCTCTTCGTCGGCAACGACGGCGGCGTGGCGGAGAGTGAGGATCGCGGCCGCAGCTGGCGCTTCGTGGCCACGCTCCCTCTCGGCCAGTTCTACCACGTCACGCTCGACAACGAGCAGCCGTACAACGTCTACGGCGGCATGCAGGACAACGGCTCGTGGCGCGGTCCGAACACGACGTGGGAGACCGGCGGGATCCGCAACTGGGACTGGCAGGAGGTCGGTTTCGGCGACGGCTTCGGCACCATGCCGGTGCCGGACGATCCGATGATCGGCTATGCGATGAGCCAGGAAGGCTACCTCGTGCGCTGGAACCTGCGCACCGGCGAGCGGAAGGACATTCGCCCGCCCGCGCCGAAAGATGCGGACATCCGTTTCAACTGGAACGCCGCCATCGCGCAGGATCCGTTCGACGCGAACACCGTCTACTTCGGAAGTCAATTTGTCCACAAGACGTCGAATCGCGGCGACTCGTGGACGATCATCAGTCCCGACCTCACCACCAATCGCAAGGAGTGGCAGCAGCAGGCGACGAGCGGCGGCGTGACGCCCGACGTCACCGGCGCCGAAAACTACACGACGATCATGACCATCGCGCCGAGCCCCGTGGAGCGCGGCGTGATCTGGGCCGGTACCGATGATGGTCGGGTGCAGGTGACGCGCGACGGCGGCACCACTTGGACGAGCGTCGAAGCGAATCTGAAAGGCGTGCCGGCGAATACGTGGGTTCCGGAGATCAAGGCCTCACGCCGCGACGCCGGCACGGCGTTCATCGTGCTCGACAATCACCGCCGGTCGGATTGGACACCATACGTTTTCCGTACGACGGATTACGGCAAGACGTGGACGTCGCTGGCGACGAAGGATCTGCAGGGCTACGCGCTTTCCATCGAGCAGGATCCCGTCGACCCCGACCTCCTCTTCCTCGGCACCGAGTTCGGTCTTTGGGTGAGCCAGAACGGCGGCAAGTCGTGGTTCAAGTGGACGCACGGTGTGCCGACCGTTTCCGTGATGGGACTGGCCGTGCATCCGCGCGAGCACGATCTCGTCATCGCCACGCACGGCCGCGCCGCATTCGTGATCGATGACATCCGTCCGCTGCGCACGATGAGCAAAGAGTCTCTCGCCAAGCCGCTCGATCTCTTCCCCATCCCCGACGCGCAGCAATACACCGCCCGTCAAAAAGAAGGCGCCCGTTTCCTCGGCGACGCCGAGTTCCGCGGCGAAAACGAGCCATACGGCGCGCTCCTCACCTACTCGCTCTCCGGCGCCGACCTGCCGCATCCGACCGAAGCGAAGGAGCGCGAGCGCAAAGAGAAGGAGCGCGAGGCGCAGCGCAAACCGCGCATCAGCGAGACCGGTGTGCCGCTCGACGTGCCGAAGGAGCCGGAGGCGACGGCCCTGAAGAAGGAAGAGAAGGCAGAAGAGTCGAAGCCTGACGCGCAAAAGGAATCTGATGCGAAAGCCGACGATGCGAAGAAGGAGACGAAGGTCTCCATCGTCGTCACCGACGCATCGGGCAAAGTCGTCCGCAAATTCAAAGCGCCCGCGACCCTCGGCGTGAACCGCGCCACCTGGGATCTCCGCCGCGACGAGTACAAGCAGCCGCCGCGCGAATCGAACGAGCCGGAAGATGACGATCGCGGTGCGGGTCCCGAAATGCCGGCCGGCACCTACACCGTGACGATGAAGTTCCGCGGCAATGAGGCGAAGCAGACAGTGGTCGTGCGCCCCGATCCGCGCGTCGAGATCGCGCAGAGCGCGCGTCAGGCGAAATGGGACGCGATCTCACGCGCCGGCGCCGACACGGAGCAGGTCTCGCGCGCCATCGAGCGCATCCAGAAAACGCGCGCCGACATCGATCGCATCGCCGCGAAACTGAAGAAAGAAGACCCGGACGAAAAGCCGGATCCGCTTGTCGAAGCGGCGAACAAGCTCAAGCCGCGTCTGGACGCGCTGGAGAGCCGCCTCTGGGTGCCGCCCACCACCCGCGGCATCATCGCGGAGACCGACGTCCTCGGCAAACTGAACTATCCGCTCTACGCCATGCAGTCGTCGTGGGACGCGCCGACCGAATCGCAACTCGCCTACCTCGACCGCGCCGAGACGCTGCTGAAGACCGTCCTCGCCGACATCGATAAGTTCTACAACGACGATGTGGCGAAGCTGCGCGATGAGGTGAAGAAGCGCGGCGTGGCGTTACTGGAGTAACCGCGAAGCAACGAAGCGGCGGACGCGAGTCCGCCGCTTCACGCGCCTCGCGTCGCGAGCCAGCGCAACCGCGCGGCGATCAGAACGATCCAGAAGATCAGCAGACCGATCGCAATGCGGCGCAATAGCACGAGCTGGCGCAACGTGGCGCGATCGGCGGTCGTGTCGCCGGCGAAACGATGGAGCGTGGTCGTCGCGATGTAGAGCGCAAACGGCGCAACGAACGCACCGAAAAAGAACGACAGCACGACGAGTCCCTTCAGCCGTCGGACCGCCGACGCAAGATCGCGATGCGACGGTTCACTCGCATCGGCCACGCTGCTCACCGGCGCATCGCAACGCAGGCAGATCAGGCCATCATCCGGAATCTCGCGATCGCATTCCGCGCACTGCATGTGCGCAGTGTAGCGGCGGGACGCGAGATCACGCTCGGCGCGGAACGCGCGCGCGCAATGCCGCGACGAACGCGCGATCGGCGCGGCGCGAGATCAATCCGACGATGGACTCGCCGCGCGACCACGCCAGCACGGCGGTTGCGGCGAGCAGCACCACCGTGAGCGCGATGTTCGGCCAGGCGTTGAGAGCCCACTGGCCAGACCACACCAACTGCACGCTCTTGGTGAACGGAAACAAGTACGGGATCGGCCACTGGTAGCCGTCCGGCCCGCGCGAGCCGGCAAGGTCGCCGATCAGGTGAAGATGCACGGCGACGAAGACGAGCGTCGCCGCGCGCAGGCGATGTCCGCGCGCGATCGCCGCCGCCAGCAGCGCGAGCAACGCGGCGAACGGCAGGTTGTGGCAAAGCTGATGGTGATAGTCGGTCCACCAGAGCAGCGGCGTGTCGGTGTTGCGCGTCGCGAGCTCGGCGAAGATGCCGAAGCCGTCGAGATCCGGCGCCATGGCGGCGAACGTGATCAGTGCCTTCTCGCGGTGCGTGGTGTTCGGCACCGCTTCGGCGAGGCACCAGCCGGTCAGCGCGTGAGTGATCGGATTCATGCGTAGCGGCGGGCGCGAACCAAATCGCGCCCGCCGCATTCACTCACGAAATCAGTGTCCGGAGACCGTGGCCGGCGGCACCTGAATCTTCTTCGGCGGGTTCTTTTCCAGCTGCTCGAGCAGCAGCTTCACTGCGGCTTCGAGCGACGGATCGTGGCCAGCTGCGACGAGGTCGGGGCGATCCACCACTTCGATGTCGGGTGACACGCCCTGGCCTTCCACCGCCCACATTCCTTCGGTATCCAGGAAGCGGAACTGCGGGGCGGAAACGTTGCCGCCGTCCATCAGCGACGGGTTGCCGGAGATGCCGATCAGACCTCCCCAGGTGCGCGTGCCGATGATCGTGCCGAGGTTGCGCTTGCGGAAGTAGTACGGCAGGGCGTCGCCGCCGGAGGCGGAGTAGCCGTTGATCAGCATCACCTTCGGGCCGTGTGCGCATACGCCGGCGTCGATGACGGCTTGGTGTTGCGCCGCGCCCAGTAATTCAGCACCGGACGATCGAGCAGCTCGATCATGCGATCGGGGATGAAGCCGCCGCCGTTGTAGCGGTCATCGATGATGAGCGCGTCCTTGTCGGCCTGCGGGTAGAAGTACTTGAACAGTTCGCGATTGCCCTCGCCGCCCGTATTCGGCAGATGGAGATAGCCGATCCGGCCGCCCGACGCCTTCTCCACGTACTCGCGGCGCGACTTCACCCAATCGAGATACATCAGGTTCGTCTCGTGCTTCACCGGGCGCACCTTCTCTTCGTGCGCGCCGGCCGCGTCGGCCTTGCCGTTCACGAGCAGCGTCACCACGCAATCCGCTTTGTTCTCGAGGAGGCGGTAGAAGTTGTCGACGTTCCGTGTGGAGACGCCGTCGACGGCCAGGATGTAATCGCCTTCGTGCACGCGCACGCCCGGCTCGGTGAGCGGCGAGCGGAACGCCTCGTGCCAGTTCTCGCCAGGGTAGATTTTCTTGACGCGGAACACGCCGTTGTCGGCGACGATCTCCGCGCCGAGAAGGCCGTTGTCGACGCGCTCGACGGCCGAGACGTCGTCGGGGCTGGAGACGTAGACGTGGCCTGCGTTCACCTCACCGGCAAGCTCGCCGAGGATGTAATCGAGGTCGGCGCGGCTGGAGGCGAAGGGAACGAGCTGCGCGTAACGCTCGCGGATCGCGTTCCAATCGTTGCCGTGCATGTTCGGGTCGTAGAACCAGTCGCGCAGGATGCGCCACGCGTCGGTGAACTCCTGCGGCCACTCCGCTTTCGGATCGATCTTCATCTCCATGTTCGACAGATTGACGATCGAGTCCGCCGGCTTCTGTCCCGGCTTGGCGTTGATGATCGAGTAGTCCTTGCCGGTGAAGACGAGCAGCTTCTCGTTGTTCGCGGAGAGCTCGTAGCCGCGAATGCCTTCGGCGATCGTCTCTTCCTTCCGGTCGTCGACGTTGTAGAACTTCAGCGCCTGCCGCGGCGCGTCGCCGGTGACGTAGAGGATGCCGTTCGGCAGCGGCTCGAGCAGACCGTAGCTGCCGGACGAGCCGGGGATGGCGCGCACGCGCGATTCGAAATTCGCCGCGTCGATCTTCACGACCACCGCTGCGTCTTTCTTCTTCTCGTCCTTGCCCGCCTCTTTCTTGTCGGCGTTCTTGTCCGCCGCTTCGGCAGCGGGCGTCGGAGGCGCCGAGGCTTTTTCTTCGTCGCTCTGCGGAAGGAAGAGTGCGGGACCGTCCGCGGCGAGCACGCCAACATAGACGCGCGTCGGATTGGTGTAGACGTAGTTGAATTCGAACGCGCTGAACGTGAGGTTGAAGTCGCGGTTCGAGGTGAAATAGAGGTAGCGGCCTTTCGGATCGAAGACGGGTTCGTTGTCGTCGGTCATGCCGCTGGTGAGGCGCAGCGATTTACCGTCCGTCAGCGAGTAGACGTAGATCGAGGCGAAGCGCGCTTCGTTGAGCTTCGTGTACGCGACCCACTTCGAGTCCGGCGACCAGCGGTAGTGCTGGATGTCGCCGTATTCGTCGTTGTCGACGTCGCGCACCGCGCCGCTGGCGACGTCGATCACATGCAGCGCGTGATCTTTGTCGCTGAACGCGAGCATCTTCGAGTCGGGCGACCAGACCGGCGGGAAGCGCCACGCTTTGCCGCCTTTGGTGAGCTGCCGCTCGTCACCGGTGCTGTCGGCGCTGCGCACGAAGAGCTCGTACTCGTCGCCCGCTTTGTCGCTGAGATACGCGATCCACTTGCCGTCCGGCGACCAGGTCGCATCCATCTCGCGGATGCCCGGCGTGCGCGTAATGTTGCGCACTTCTCCTTCTTTCGCCGGCGCGGTGAAGAGATCGCCGCGCGCGGTGAAGAGCGCGCGCTGGCCGCTCGGCGAGATGTCGAACGATTCGATGTTGTCTTTGACGTTTTTAAAGTACGGCATGGTGCCGCGGAAATCGCCGTACACATGAATGGGCACACGCTCGCTCTTGGCCGTCGTCGGATCGAAGCGCCAGATGTAGCCGCCCGCTTCGTAAACGATCCGCGAGCGATCGGCGCTCGGCCAGAGGACGTCGTAGTCCAGATGATTGGTGACTTTGGCCTGCTGCTTGGTCTTCAGGTCGTAGGACCAGAGGTTGAGCTTTCCATCTTCACGATCGGACGTGAAGTAGATGCGGTCCCCAATCCACAGCGGCTGGTTTTCCGTCGCCGGATCGTTCGTGAGCTGCTCCGCTTTGTTCGCGACGAGGTCGTAGATCCAGACGTCCTGCGCCCGACCGCCGCGATACCGCTTCCACGTCCGGAACTCACGCTCGATCGGCGTGTACACGAGCTTCGTGCCGTCCGGCGAGTACATGCCGCCCCCCGCTTCCGGAATCGCGAGCGGCGTCTCCATGCCGCCCGCCGCCGGCACGATGTACGGCCGCGCCATGCGGTCGTTCCAAGGCACGCGGTGCGGCAAATACAGAATGTTCTTGCCGTCCGCAGTCCAGTCGAGGACGCGGTTGTCGATGCCGCCCCGCGGCGGCAAAGGTCCGACATCGTTGTAGAACGTGAGCTGGCGCGGCGCGCCGCCGTCGACGCTGATGACGTAGATCTGCCGCGACCCGCTGTATTCACCGGTGAAGGCGATCCAGCGTCCGTCCGGTGAGAATTTGGGGAAGTACTCCATCCCCTCATCCGACGTGAGGCGCCGCGCGTCGCCACCATTCGCGCCGGCGATCCAGATGTCGCCGCCGTAAACGAAGGCAATGCGGTCGCCGCTGATGTCCGGCTGCCGCAGCAACCGCGTCAACGTTTCCTGCGCATACGCACCCGCCGCCACGGCGAGCAGGGCAATCATGAGTGTGAGCTTCTTCATGCGCGCGTGGATAACACAGACGGGCATCGAGCGGGGCGGCACGTTGCAGGAACGTGACACGACCGGGGGGCCTCCGGCGGCCGGGGCCATTGGCCCCGGACCCCATTTGGTTGGCCTAGCCTCCGCCGACACTCACTTCCAACTCGCACGACTGTGTCGGCGGAGGCTAGGCCAACAAACGGGTCCGGGCCCGTGGCCCGGCCGCCGGAGGCCTCCCGTCGTATCACCGTCTACAATCGCCGCCCCATGATTCGCGTCATTGCATTCGATGCCGACGACACGCTTTGGCACAACGAGTCGGTGTTCCAGGCGACCGAGACCCAGTTCACGCAGTTGCTGGCGGCGTATGCGGACGAGCAATCGATTCGCGACCGGCTGTTGCAGACTGAGTCGCGCAACCTCGCGCATTTCGGCTATGGCGTGAAGGGCTTCACGCTATCGATGATCGAGTCGGCCATCGAGCTGACGGCGGGACAGATCGTCGGACGCGACGTGCAGACGATCATCGACTGGGGCCGCGAGATGATGCACATGCCCGTCGATCTGCTCGACGGCGTCGCGGAGACGATCGAAACGCTGGCCAAGGAGTACCGCCTCGTGCTCGTGACGAAAGGCGATCTCTTCGATCAGGAAGCGAAGCTCGCGCGCTCCGGCGTCGGGCAACACTTTTCCGACGTGCAGATCGTGAGCGACAAGACCGTCGCCACGTATCGCGCGATCATCCAGCGCGAAGCGGTGGCGCCGGACGAACTGGTGATGGTCGGCAACTCACTGCGTTCCGACGTGCTCCCCGCATGCGATGCGGGCGCACGCGCGGTGCACATTCCGTATCACCTCACGTGGGCGCACGAGCGTGTGGCGGAGGATGCGCTGGCGGGACGCGAGTTCGCGCGGCTGTCGAGCATTCGCGAATTGCCGGAGTGGGTGGCCGCCCGCGCCGCCCGGTCCAGGCTCATAGGCTCATAGGCTCATGGGCTCATAGCAGCACACGTCGCGCGAGCGTTGGCCACGTGCGCACATGCCACACCGCGAGACGGTCCGAGTCGCGCCGCGCGCGCTGCTATGAGCCCATGAGCCTATGAGCCCATGAGCCTACGCGCCTACGAGCCTACGCGCTCAGCGCGTCGGCCGGCTCCGCCGGCCTCACAGCCACTTCACGGTAAAGTCAATCAACCACTCCTTCAGCCGCCCCTTGTACGGAGGCATGAGCAGTTCGATCGCGCTGAAGCGCAGCGTTTGATCAAGGATGCCGCGTTCGTTCGAGAACGCCTGGAATCCCGCGAAGCCGTGCGAGCGGCCGATGCCGCTGTGGCCCACGCCGCCGAACGGCAGGCTCAGTTGGAAAAAGTGAATGAGCGTGTGATTGACGGCGGTGCCGCCGGCGCGCGTGTTGCCGAGGATGCGGCGGACGACGTTGCGGGCGCGGGAGAAGACGTAGAGCACGAGCGGCTTTTCGCGGCTGGCGATGATCGCGAATGCGTCGTCGAGCGTGCGGTATGTCAGCACCGGCAGGATCGGACCGAAGATCTCTTCCTGCATCACCGCCGCATCCGGCGGCACATCGGTGAGCACGGTCGGCGCGATTTCGCGATCGCGGAAGACGCCGCCGGTCAGCACCTTCGCACCTTGCGCCACCGCGGAATCGAACAGCCGCTTGACGCGCGCCGCGTGGCGTTCATTCACGATCACGCCACGTGAGGCGTCGCCGAACGCATCGATGTGCGCGCGCAGCTTCGCCAGAAACGGCTCCCGTACCGACTCGTCGACCAGCACGTAATCGGGCGCGATGCACACCTGGCCGCAGTTGAAGAACTTCCCCCACGCAATCTTCTTCGCCGCTTCGTCGAGCACCGCGGTCTTGTCGACGATCGCCGGCGATTTGCCGCCCAGCTCCAGCGTTACCGAAGTCAGATTCTCCGCCGCCGCGCGCATCACCACCTTGCCGACGGCGGGGCTGCCGGTGAAGAAGATGTGATCGAACGGCTTCTTCAGCAGCGCCTCCGCCACGCTCGCATCCCCCTCCACCACCGCCACCTCGGATTCCTCGAACACCTCCGCCAAAATGCGCTTCATGCACTCGCTCGAATGCGGCGTCATCTCCGACGGCTTGATGATCGTGCAGTTGCCGGCGGCGATCGACGAGACGAGCGGGCCGAGGGTGAGGTTGAAGGGGAAGTTCCAGGGGGAGATGATGAGCGCGACGCCTTTCGGCTCGTACATCACGCGCGAGCGCGAGCCCGCCAGCGCCAGGCGCGTGCGGGCGCCGCGCGGCTTCATCCAGCGGCGGAGACGCCGGATGGCGTGCTTCGCTTCGCTGACGACCGGATAGATCTCGGAGAGATCGACTTCCGCCGCGGGCTTCCTGTAATCGGCCCACATCGCGGCGCGGATGTCATCGCGATGCGCCATCACCGCGCGTTCGAGCCGCCGCAGCTTCGCGATCCGCTGCGCCGCCGTGGTCGCACCGACGCGCGCGCGCATCTCCTGCTGCAGCGCAAAGAGCGAATCGACGTCGGGGAAGGAAGGGAGGAGGTGCGGCGCGGTGCTCACGACGAGGGATTGTATGCGCGAGGAGCGTT
>DASSMK010000368.1:0-3817 GCA_035688915.1 Thermoanaerobaculia bacterium | reverse complement strand
CGACGACTCTGCGACTCGACGACTCTCACCTCTGGCTCCTCTCCCACTCCACCGTCCGCACCAGCGCTTCCATCCGCTGCACGCGCTCGCGATAGCCCAGTTCTTCGCGGATGCGCGTCGAATCGAGCGTCAGGTCGTATTGCCAGTGGATGTTCTCCGCTTCCTTCACATCCTTGGCGAGATTCACCAGACCGTGCCAGCCGATGGTGCGTGCGAAGAGCTCGAGCCATTGGTGATCGGTGAGCGCATCGGGCTCGGCGATGTTGTAAGTGCGTCCCGCGGCTTTGTCGTTCGTCGCGGCGAGGGCGATGGCGTCGGCGGCGTTGTCCACGAAGGCGCGGCTCCAGCGCCACTGGTCCTGCCCTTCCGGCATGCTGATCGACGTGGCGTGCTTGTCCATCTCGGAGATCCAGAGGCCGAAGCGGTGCTGGTAATCGCCCGGTCCGTAAACGACCGGCAAGCGCAAGACGGTCGCGCCGGGATGCTGCATGACCGCGCGCTCGACGAGAATCTTGTCGTACCAGTACGGCATGTCGCTCTCGCTCTTCGCCATGTGGCGATGCGGATAGAGCTGCGTGCGCAGCGCGGCGTCTTCGGTGAGCGGCGTCGGTTCGGGAGCGCCGGTTTCGCGGCCAAGGAGAAGGTCGAACTGGCGATAGACATCGCCGCTGCTGAGGACCACAACGCGCGGCGCGATGTCCGCGGCGAGCAGGTCCTGCGCGTCCTGCTCCGTCATCGCATGCGTGTCGACGACGACGTCCGCCTTCAGGTTGTGCTTGGCGAGATTCGCGCGCGAGTCGTGGATGTGCGTCGAGTACGGACAGCGCTGCGTAGCGCGGTGCACGACCGTGACGGTGTGGCCTGCGCGCTCCAGCGCTTTGACGAGCTTCGGACCGACGAAGCGGGTGCCGCCGATGACGACAATTTGCATGGGCGGCATTGTGGCACTACAGCTATGCCGCTACGCCGCGAGCACACCGAATTCGCCGGCCACCGCCACGATCGCCGCGATGGCGCGATCGAGCTGCTCGCGCGTGTGCGCCGCGCTGATCTGGCAGCGCAGACGCGCCTGTCCCTGCGGCACGACCGGGAAGCCGAAGCCGGACACGTACACGCCGCGCCGCAGCAGCTCGCTCGACATCGAGATCGCTTTCGCGGTGTCGCCGATGAGAATCGGCACGATCGGGTGGATCCCTTCGCGCACGCGCACGCCTTTCGCCGTCAGCGAATCGCGGAAGTGCTTCGTGTTCTCGCGCAAGCGCGTCATGAAGCTGCGATCTTTTTCCAGCAGATCGAGCGCCGCCATCGATCCCATCACCACCGCCGGAGGCAGCGTGTTCGAGAAGAGATACGGCCGCGATTTCTGGCGGAGGTACTCGACGAGCTGTTTCGGTCCGGTGGTGAAGCCGCCGTGCGAGCCGCCCAGCGCTTTGCCGAGCGTGGAGGTGTACGCGTCGATCTTGCCGAAGACGCCCAGCTCTTCGGGCGTGCCGCGGCCGGTTTCGCCGAGGACGCCGGTGCCGTGCGATTCATCGACGACGAGGAAGGCGTCGAATTCGCGCGCCAGCTCCACCATCTCCGGCAGCGGCGCCAGCGAGCCTTCCATCGAGAAGACGCCGTCCGTCATGATCAGGCGATTGCGCGCGTCGCGCGTGGCTTCGAGCGCGCGGCGAAGGTCTGCCATGTCGCGATTCTTGAAGCGCTCCTTGCGCGCCTTGGCCAGGCGGATGCCGTCGATGATGGAGGCGTGATTCAGCTCGTCGGAGACGATGGCGTCCTGCTCCGTCATCACGGTCTGGAACAGCCCTTCATTCGCGTTCCAGCACGAGCCGTAGAGGATTGTGTCTTCGGTGCCGAAAAATTCGGCGATGCGCTCTTCGAGCGTGCGGTGGATGGTCTGCGTGCCGCAGATGAAGCGCACCGACGCGAGGCCGTAGCCAAAATCGCGCTCCGCCTTTTCCGCCGCTTCGACGATGTGCGGATGATTGGCGAGGCCGAGGTAATTGTTGGAGGTGAGCATGATCACCTCGCCGATGCCTTCGACGTCGACGAGCGGCCCCTGCGGCGATTTGAGAGGAAGCTCGCGCTTCATGGTGCCGGCGGCGGACATCTGCTCGAGCTCGGCGGTGAGGGTGGGGATTAGCGGCATGACGTTCCTTTTCGCGCAGTAGTCCGGGCGGGGGCGGGGCGGGGGGCAGGCTCAAAGGCTCACAGGCTCAAAGTAGCGAACGCCTGCCGAGAGCCACGTGCACCGCACGTGACCACAGACGTCGACTCATGGCTTGTGCGTGCGTTTGGCTCTCGCCACGCGCGCGCTACTTTGAGCCTGTGAGCCTGTGAGCCTTTGAGCCTGCCTCTCGTCATTCGTTGTCGTACTTCAACTCCCGCCGGAAACATCGCTGCGCTTCCATGTCGAAGACGACGCACGAATCGATGGGGCGGGAGTAGACGTGCATCGACATCGCGCGCTCGTTCCATTCGGCGAGGTTGCGGATGCGGTGGATGGTCTGCGTTTTGTCGACGGTGTTCAGCGGGCCGCCGGGGATGGCCAGCTCGTTCTCGAGGTGCTCCATGTCGATCTTTGTGGCGCCGGCCAGACAATCGAGGCCGACCACTTGCTGGTTCTCGGGCCGGTTGCACTCCAGCTTGCGGTAGTTCTCTACCTTCAGCTTGCCGTCGATCATGGTCATCCAGCCGAGCTGCCCGTTGTGCGTGTGCAGCGGCGTGACAGCGCCGATCGGCCAGCAGATCAGCATCACTTCGATCATGTCGTTGCGGAAGATCTTGTTGCGCGTGTGACGGTCGGAGAGCCACTGCTCGTAGCGCGCGAGGTCGTCGCGGCGGATCTCGTACGCCACCAGGTAGTCGTAGATCTTCTGTTTGGTGATCAGCCCCTCGGACAGCGTGCGGATGCCGTCGACGAATTGCTCCACGGGGATGGCGGCCGGTGAGTAGATCGGCTGCGCGACCGTTGTCATGTCCTGCGTCTCCATGCCGACACCTCGCGTCGGCGGAATATACAGCAAGTTCCGATCCGCGCCGGCCGTCACGCCGCCGCGAGCGGTTGTGTTAGTCTCCGCCGGGTTTCAGCATGGCCAATCAAGTGCAGAACGTAGCGGTGATGGGCGCCCAGTGGGGCGACGAAGGCAAGGGGAAGATCGTCGATCTCCTCTGCGAAGATTTTGACGTCGTGGCGCGCTATCAGGGCGGCCACAACGCCGGCCATACGGTGAAGTTCGCGGACAAGCATTTCGCGCTGCGCCTCATCCCGTCCGGCATCATCCATCCCGACAAGCTCTGCCTCCTCGGCAACGGCATGGTCATCGATCCCGACGCTCTGCTCGACGAAGCGGAAAAGCTCCGCGCGGCAGGCGTGACCATCGGCGAGAACCTGCTGATCAGCGACAGCGCGCACTGCATCCTCCCCTACCACAAGGCGATGGACCTGGCGCGCGAAGAAGCGGCCGGAACGGCGAAGATCGGCACGACCGGCCGCGGCATCGGCCCGGCGTACGAATCGAAAGTGGGTCGCTACGGCATCCGCATCGCCGACCTGCTCGATCCGGACGTGCTGCGCCAGAAGATCGAGTTCACCTGCGCGGAGCGCAACGCGGTGCTGAAGAACGTCTATGACAAAGAGACGTTCGACCCGAACAAACTCTACGAGGACTATCTTCGCTACGGCGAGCTGCTGGCCAAGCGGATCACAAACGGCACGATCTGGATCAACGAGAAGATCCGCGCCGGCAAGAAGGTGATGTTCGAAGGGGCGCAGGGGATGATGCTCGACATCGACCACGGCACCTACCCGTTCGTC
>DASSMK010000367.1:0-11094 GCA_035688915.1 Thermoanaerobaculia bacterium | reverse complement strand
GTCTGGCGCGGCGGCACGAACGGCGAGCCGGCGCTGCTCGCGTCGTGCTACCGGAATTCGCTGGCCCTGGCGCGCGAGAACGGCGTGAAGACGATCGCCTTTCCGGCGATCAGCTGCGGCATCTACGGCTACCCGCGGGATGCCGCCGCGGAGATCGCCGTGCGCGAAGTGCGACGTTTTCAGCAGGATGACCATTCGCTCGACGAAGTGATCTTCGTCTGCTTCGGCGACGCCATCTGCGACGCGTACGAGCGGGCGCTGGCGTCCTGAGCTGGCGCGGTGTTTGCGGCGGGAGCAGGCGATGGTTGAGCCCAGTTGTCCCGCGTTGATCATTCACGACGACGACGCGTTCCGTAAAAATCTGATCGCGACGCTCGACCGCCGCGGCTTCACGGTCACGTTCATCGCGCCGGGCGACGACGCCGCGAAGACGCTCGATGAGCGCGCGTTCCGTGTGGTGATCATCGGCATCGATCTGAAGACTCGCAGCGGCGTGCCGGCGCTCGATTACATCCGCGAGCACCGCGAGAAGGTCCGCTGCGGCGTGATCGTCCTCGGCGATCCCGATCCTGCCATGCGCACGTATGCGCCGTGGGCCGACGAGACGTTCATGAAACCGGTCGATCCCGAGTACCTGGCTACCCGCGCGCGCAGCTACTGCAGCTGCTGACGGTTCTCTTTCGCGCGCCTCCTTTGTCCAACGAGACGAATGAGGAGGCACCTCTTGTCAACGCTCACCAAGAAGCTCATCACGATTCTCACGTTGTTCGCGCTCGTGGCTTGTAAGGCCGAGGAGCGCTCGACATCGACAACATCAACGACCGTCGCCGCGGATGTCGCGGCGAACGCGGCACCGGAGGCCGCGAAGTCGATGCAGCGCGTCGCGCCGAGCCAGCAGATGATCGTGCGCAACGCGAATCTCTCGATCACGGTGAAAGACACCGCAGCGACGGTCGATGCGGTGACGAAAGCGGCCGAGGCGTTGGGCGGCTACGTTGCGCAATCGCGCGTCTGGCGCAGCGGCGAATTGCTGCACGCGACGCTCACTCTGCGCGTCCCGTCGGCGCAACTCACGCCCACGCTGGCGTCGATCCGCGCGCTCGCGCTGCGCGTGGAGAATGAAGCGATTTCCTCGCAGGAAGTGACCGCGGAGTACACGGACCTCGGCGCGCAGCTGCGCAATCTCGAAGCGACCGAAGCCGAGCTGCTCGAGCTGATGAAGACGGTGCGCGAGCGCTCAAAGAAGGCGTCTGAAGTTTTGGAGATGCATCAGCAGATCAGCGAAGTGCGCGGCCAGATCGAACAGACCAAAGGGCGCATGCGCTACCTCGAGCAGGTGACGTCGCTCGCGGACGTGCAGGTCGAGATCGCGCCGGATGCGGTCCAGCAGCCGGTGGTGGAATCGGGCTGGAGCGCGATCGTCGTCGCGCGCGATGCGAGCCGCGCGCTCGTCGCAGCCGCGAAGATCGCCGCGACGGCGCTGATCTGGATCGTGATCTACATGCTGCCGATCGCGCTGGTGCTGTTGGCGATCTGGCGGATGGGGCGGCGGTGGCGCGCGCGCTTCGCGTGACGCGCTAGCGCCGGCGAACCGCTCGCGATTTCCCGAGCGCTTTCGTCAGCACCACATGCGTCGTTTTGCCGCCGTTGCGCGGGATGGTCAGCGTCGTCGAGCGGATCGTGCTCGACGACGTTGCGCCGCTCGCGGTCCACGCGCCGGGAATCGTCAGCTGGAACGTGCCGCTCGCGCCGGCGTTCGGATCGGCGGCCCAGACGTGCATCTGATTGCCGCTGGTGGTGAGATAGACGACTGATGCGGCGCTGGACGTGATGCCGTCCACCGTTCCCGCGCTCCAGAACGTGATGCCGGTGTTGCCGTTGCGCAGATCGCGCGCGCCCGCGGCGATGGCGTTGTTGGCGAGAATCTGCAGCGGACGCGCGCTCGCCCAATCGCGCATCGCGGTGGCGCTCACGTTCGGCACGATCACGTATTCGGCGGTGGCGTTCACCGGATTCGTGCCGTGATCGATCCACATCGTCACGAATTCGCGCGTGCGCGGCGTGGTGTCGCTGGAGCCGCCGAGGTCGGACCAGGCGCCGGTGCGGGAATCGCGGGAGGTCTTCACGTTCTGCGCGGAGGGGAACCAGTAGCCGACGTTCTCGAGCACCGACCAATCGCTGCCGCTCGTCACCTGCGACGTCGTTCGCATTAGCGGCCATTGATTGACGATCGTTTCGATGCGATTCGCGCTCGGGGCGGTGATGCTGCTGGTGAGGAAGACGATCGCGTCGTCGAAGAAGATCCACGCCTTCTTCGCCGTGAGCAGCGAATTGAGCGGCGCGAGATCCATCGCGGAAACGCCGTTGCGTCCATCGCCCGTGCCGCCGGCGAGCGTGCGCGTGCCGTAGCCGTACGACGCGTTCGCGGTGTCGGCTTTCTGCTCGACCGTCGTGCCGGGAAGGCGTGTCCAATCGAACGCAGGCCAGACGTCGCGGCCAAAGTATTGGTCGCCGTCGAGCACGAGGTAGAAGCGGCCGTCGGATTGCCGCGCGCCGTGCAGGTTCTCTTCGTTCGTCGATTCGCCCGACTTCGTGCGCGTGGAGAACATCTTCACCGAGGCGAACCAGCCGTCGCGGCGATGCACGGTGTAGTCGGAGTTGTAGTAGTGGCGATGACCGCTCGGCCACGACGCCGTGATGTTGCTCGATTCGATCGATGCGGCGAGCGCGGCGAATTCGGTCGGCAGCGCGCCCTGCCACGTTTGCAGCACCTTCGCGGCGGCGGCGCGGATCTCGTTCGCGCGCGGCGAGGCGAACTGCGAGGCCTGCAGCAGTGCGGCCATGCCGTTGTAGCCGTTCGTCGTTTCGCGCGCCACTTCGCGGCTGATCACGGAGACGTCGAAGTAGTTGCCGTACATCGTCCAGGCGATGCCGTCGGCGATATACGCGGCGAATGAATTCAGCGACGCATCGGGCAGCTCGTACGACGTGCCGCGCGTGATCAGCGCGTACTTCGCGACGTCGTTCGCGAACGAGCCGCCGTAGCCGCCGGTGTAGAGCTGCGCGCCGTGCTGATGAAACGACTGATCGCTCTTGATGCCTTCGGCGGTCGTCGGCAGCGTGACGGATGCCATCGCATCGCGCACCGCGGCGAGCATCACCGGATCATCTTTGAGAAGCGCGAGGCAGAGGTGCGTGAACGAGGACCACACCAGGTTCTCGCCGGTCGGAATGGGACCGCTGATGCCGCGCGCGGTGGGGGAGTTGCCGATGCGCAGCTGGATGGCGGCGACGAGATCGTTGTACGTGGTGGCGTCGATGTCGTCGCGCATCAGCACGAGCGTCGGGCCGAGGTCGATGGGAATGCCGATCGTCCAGAACCACCAGTTGCCAAGCGGCAGTTTGTTCGCGCCGTAAAACGTCTTCGTGTAGACGAGCGCCGCGTTGATCTGCGCGCGCAGCTGCGCATCGCGGTAGAGCGACTGCCCCGGCGTGCGATACGCCTTGGCCATGATCATCAGCCGCTGCGTGTGCGCCCACGGCGACCAGCCGCCGGACGGCGTCTCGTCGTAGTTGATGTCGGGCCAGCTGCCGTCACTGCGGAGATAGCCGGCCGCGGTGAGCGAACGCGCGTGCGATTCAAGCGCGCCGAGCGCATCGCTCATTCGCTGTGAGGCGATTGGCGCGCCGCCGGCGCTGTAATACGCGACGAAATTCTGGCGCACGACGTCCAGGTCCGCAGCGAGCGCCGCTGTGGTCGTGGCGAGAAGAACGAGAACAACCGCGAGGGACCGTCTCACTAGTTATTTGGCTAACGCTGCGACTCGGCGCCGCCTTCCCGCAGAACGAGTTACAGCGTTCCGGGCTCGACGTCGCGGCTCGCGTCCAGCCGGTCGTACTGCGAGCCGAGGATCTTGACCGCGGCCCAGACTTCCGCGACGAGCAGCGCCACGCCGGGCATCGTCGCGGCGGCGTGAATCGGCGCGCTGCCGTGCGCGAGACGTTCGGCGATGAGGAAGCCGATCGCCGATGCGGCCACGGCGGGCGCGAGGGTGAGCGCGAGCGCGACCAGGTTCGCGATCAGGCCGAGAATCCGCGTGCCGAAGGAGTAGAAGCCGCGTTGATCTTCCTTCGAGCGCATCGACCAACCCGGCAGAAAAATCGGGACGGCGTTGCGCAGCACGAGCTGCATCGCGCAGAGCGGCAGCGCGAAGAGCAATGCGATCACCGCGAATTGCGGCGCCACTTCGGCGTGAAAGTCGGAGCGGAACGTCAGCAGCATCGCGCCGCCGAGAAAGTAAATCTCGAGCGCGCAGATGATGAGCAACGGTCCGGCGATCTCCGCCGCGACGAGGCGCTCGCCGCGAATCGGAAAGGTCTTCAGCAGATCGATGCGCGTGACGTCGAGGCGAAAGTCCTGCTTGAAGATGCCGGCGCCGGCGAGCGGAAAGAAGCCGCAAAACGCGAAGCTGACGAACACCATCGTCATTTTGACTTCGTCGTGCCGGGTGAAGAGACCCTGCACGACGATCGCAGCGAAGCCGATCACGAGGAGCGCGACCCACGGCAGGGCGATCCGCATCGCCGCCGTCAGGTTCTTCCACAAAATCGCCACCTCGGCCGTCGCATTCTCGCGCAGCGCGAACGGCGCGGGCATGCGGCGGAGCGTGATGGATGTGCCGGAAGCGCGCGTGCGGCGCGACTCGCGCCAATTCGCCGCACGCTGCGACGCGGTCATCACCAGCTCTTCGAACGGCACGCGCATGCGTCCCGCCGCGAGCACAAAGAGCGCACCGGCGGCGGCGACGATCGCGAGACGAATGGCGAGATCGAGGGGCTCGCGCGCGAAAAGCGCGGCGGCGAAAATTTTCGGGATGAAGAGAATCGACTGCACGACCGGATGATCGAACGGCGATTCGTGATGCAACGGCTTGTGCGCGAAGTGACTGACGATCGCGACCGCACCGACCAACAGGCCTAAACCGGTCGCCGATTGCGCCCACACCGGCACGCCCGCCTGCGAGAGCCGCGCGCGCGAGACGGCCACGAACGTCATGTACGTGCCGAGAACGGTGTAGGTGACCCAGAGTCCGACGAAATGGCCGTTCGGCAGGCCGAACAGCGTGCCGATGACGCATCCCAGCAGCAGCGAAGGCTGCGAACGAATGAGCTTGTAGTAGAGCAACTGCGGACGCTTCAGCGGCGCGGGAAAGAGGAACTGCATCTCCGCTTCGCTGAACTCGAGCGACGCCATGGCGGGGATGATCCACGCGAGCAGCATGAGGATCAGCACGAAGATCGCGGCGATGTCGCTCGACATGGCGCGCAGCACCACGGACGGACTGTGGCGCCCGCGGCCAGCGGCGCGCAGCATGACGTAGCCGAAGTACGCCATGCCGATCAGGGCGGAGAGCAGGTAGCGCGGCTCGCGCAGCCGCTTGAAGCGGAAGAGGAAGCGATTCTTGAAGAGCTGCAGCGCGACGAGAACGAACGAGCGCGTCACGGCTCGACGCTCCGCAACGGCGCCGGCGGAGCCGATTCGCCGCCGGTGATGCGCAGGAATGCTTCTTCGAGCGAGACGCCGCCGCGTCCCTGCGCGATCTGCCACTTCAGATCGTCGATGGTGCCGTACGCGAGGCGCATCCCTTTCTGGATGATGGCCACGGTGTCGCACAGCTCTTCGACGAGATGCAAAAGGTGCGAGCTGAGGATGACCGCCGCGCCATTCTTCGCGCGCGCCGCGATCGATTCCTTCATGCGCCGGATGCCGAGGGGATCGAGGCCGGTGAGCGGCTCGTCGAAGATGATCACTTCGGGATCGTGCAGAAAGCCGCACGCGATCATCAGCTTCTGCTTCATGCCGCGCGACAACTCCGCCGGCAGCGCTTTGCGCTTGTCGGTGAGCTCTAGCTCTTCGAGCAGCGGCAGCATCTTCGCGTTGATGTCGCGCACGCCGTAAAGCGCGCCGACGAATTTCAGATGCTCGTCGACGGTGAGGTAATCGAAGAGGCGCGGCTCGTCGGGAAGAAACGCCAGACGCTTTTTCGCTTCGACAGGATCGAGCTGCAGATCGAAGCCGCAGATGGTGACGGCGCCGCTGGTGGGCGGATGAATGCCACCCAGCGCGCGCAGCGTGGTGGTCTTGCCGGCGCCGTTCGGGCCGACGAGGCCGAGGATCTCGCCGGGGCGGACGGAGAACGAGAAATCGTTCACCGCAACGAGGGAACCGTACTGCTTCGTGAGATGAACGACGTCGATGGCGGGATTCGTCACGAACGAATCATACGGATTTGTCCGTGACGAGTTCTCCCGTTCGCTCCGCGCGAGCGCGTCAGCCGTTCGGCAGTTTCGCGCGCATCCGCTCTTCCTGCTGCCGCAGTTCGGGCGTGAGCTCCTCGCCGAACTCCTCGGTCTCGAAGATGCGGCGGATCTCGATCTCCGACGGACCGGGCATCGGATTCGGGCAGCGCTTCACCCACTCGACCGCCTCTTCCATCGACTTCACGTTCCACAACCAGAAGCCGGCGATCTGCTCGCCGGGGTTGGCGAACGGTCCCGGAATGACGGTGCGATCGCTTCCGGAGAAGCGGACGCGGAACCCTTTCGACGTGGGATGCAGCCCTTCGCCGGCCTGCATGATGCCGGCGTTCACCAGCTCTTCGTTGTACTTGCCCATCTCCGTCAGCATCTGCTCCGAAGGCATCTCTCCCGCCTCGGATTCTTTGGTGGCTTTCACGATGACCAACACGCGCATGTGCTTCTCCTTTGCGGGCGCAACGTATCACCGGTGGAACATAGTGAGGAACCGGAGAAACTGAAACGTTTCACAGCGATTTGCGCGTAAAAACGAAAAGGACGGCCCGTCGGCCGTCCTTTGGTCGTTTGTGGCTCTCGGTCGCGGCTTAGCCGACGGTGACGTTCGCCGCCTGCAGGCCCTTCGGACCCTGGACGAGATCGAACTCCACCGCAGCGCCTTCAGCCAGGGTGCGGAAACCCTTGGACTGGATGGCGGAGAAGTGGACGAACACGTCCTCGCCACCGTCCATCGTGATGAAACCAAAACCCTTAGCGTCGTTGAACCACTTCACTTTACCGGTGCTACGCATTCTCTGGAGGTCTCCTTCTTGACATGGACCCGTGCGCGAAGGAAGCCACTACTTCTCTTTCCAAAGTTGCACGGAAATCGCGTGGTCATCGCAACATAGCGGAAAAACAAATAAATTTCCAAACGGAACCTTGGCAGTTCCCGCCCGTCCACCTTCCAGCCCTCGGACAACTCGGATCGACGAAAGGAGCCCCCCATGCGTTTGCTCACGGCCCTTTTTCTCTCGGTGTTCTCTCTCCAGCCGCGGCAGTGGAACGATTCGATCCGCGATGTCTTCGTGGACGGCAAGCTCGATCGCACCGCGCAGACGCTGACGACGAGCGATTCGCCGCGTGTGTTCGCGGTGCTCTGCGGCGACGACGTGCTGCTGCTCGATCCTGCCGCGAACACCATTGCGCGCGCGCCGCGCTCGAATTTCGAAGTGGCCGCGGACAAGCTGACCGCGAAGAGCGGCGCGATCGAAACGACGTCGACCGGCAACGTGATGCATCCGAACGACGATACGTACGTGGCGACCATCGAAGGAAAGAACGTGGTCATCTCTTCGCACCAGAGCCACGCCGGACCGATGACGCTCGATGAGCTCTGGACGACCGCGCCAGTGTGGCGCGCCGTCGCGGACACGTACGAGCCCGACGCGGCGACGATCGAACGGCTGCGCGCGATCCACGAACCCGTGCGCCTGCAGATCGTGATGGCCACGTGGTGCGGCGACAGCCGCAAGCACGTGCCGCGTTTGCTGAAAGCGGTGGAGCGCGCGAACAATCCGAATCTCTCCGTGGAGCTGATCGGCATCGGTCCCGATTTCACGACGCCGATGGATCTCATCGTGCGCGAGGACATCACGAACGTGCCGACGGTGCTCGTGCAGCGCAACGGCGCGGAGGTGGGACGGTTCGTGGAGACGCCCGCGGGCGCGACGATCGAGAGCGATATCGCGGACATCGTGAACGGCACGCCGAAGCCGCATCCGGGCCGCTACGAGCGTGGCGCGCAGATCACATCCGGCGCGTACGAGCTGCGTCGCGGACGACGCATCGTCGGCAACGAAACGTTCGAGTTGTACGAACGCAAAGAAGGCGGCGTGATCGCGCACAGCGTGATTGCGAATCGCGATGGGACGTCGACCGAAACGTGGGCCGCTGCCGATGCCGCGCAGAAGCCGCTGTTCGCCGAAGTGACGCATCGCGTGCACGGCGTTGCGACGCGCACGCGCTTCCGTCGCGATGGTGACGGTTGGGGCGCCGTTTCGCGCGGCGCGCGCAGCGGCATCGCCGAACAATCGTTGACGATGCCGGAAGCGCTCGTGACGCCGGCCAGCGTGACGTTCGCGTGGGCCAGCGGCGCGCGCACCGCGTTCTTCGCGCCGGAGGAAGGACTCGGCGCGACGCGCGCGGTCGACTTCAAGATCAGGATGCGGGGCCGAGTGCCGGAGCGCGTGGAGTGTGCGGATGGGACGCAGCGGATCCTCCGCTGATGCGGCGTAGCATGGCCGTCGTGGCGACGAGGCCGAGGAGGATCACCCAACCGATGCCGACATTCGTCCAGCCCCACGCAAAACCGGCGGCGCCGAGGAGCAGCAGGTTCACGCCGGCCATCGCGCAGATGGCCGGATGCGAGCAGCAGATCGGGCAGCGTTCCAGCTCCTTGCGGCGATGTGCGGCGACGGACGCGCCGACGAGCGCGAGCACGATCGTGACGAAGTAAGCGACGTTCGCGGCGCAGAGCAGTGCCAGCGGCACGTCTGCGCTGCGTCCGCCGGTGGCGGCGTAGATCACGAGGAGCATCGCGCAGTTCGCGCTCATGTCGAAGAGGAGCGCGTTGCCCGGCACGCCGTGACGGTTGGTCCGGCCGAGAAAGCGGAAGGACGATTCGTCGCGCGCGATCTGGAAGAGCAGTCGCGACGACGTGACCGCGACCATGTTGATGCAGAGGAAGAGCGAGACGAAGATCGCGGCGAAGACGAGCATCTTGCCGGCGGCGGCGAGCTGCGGCGGCACGAGTGCCAGCAGCGCGAGGGCAGGATCGTCGCGGACGCGATCGAGGCCGATCGAGCCGGTGATCAGCGCCGGCACGATGACGTAGACCACGAACGTGACGATGGCCACGACGCTGAGGCACGCCACGACGTCGCGCGTGCCGCGTTTGTATTCGGAGGCGAGCGAGATGGCCAGCTCCGCGCCGTACGTCGTCCAGCCGGCGAGGAAGAGCGCGCCCGCGGCGGCGGCCATCCCTTTCCACGACAGCCACCCCGCGGTGGGTGCGAGGGGCAGCAGTTTGGTCAACGTGAACTGCCCCGACGCGAGCGGCGCACCGCTGAAGAAGAGCAGCAGCGTGAGCATCGTCACGCCGAGCGCGACCTGGACGATCGCGCCGTTCGCGAGCCCGCGATAATTCACCGCCGTGCAGCCGATGATCGCCACGAGTGACAGCAGCAGCGCGGTGGTCGCGGAACCTTGCTTGCCGAGCAGCGCCGCGCCATAGTTGCCCGCCACCGCGCTGTAGACCGCCAGGCCCGGACTCCAACCCAGCCAGTAGCTCCAGCGCGCGACCGAGGCGAGCCACGGCCGGTGCGAGAGCGCTTGCGCGCCGATCACGCCGAGGCCGCCGGGGACGCCGGGGAAGTAGCGCGCGAGCTGCGCGAACGTGAACGCCATCGCCAGCCCGAGCGCCGCGGAGAGCGCCCACACCAGCACCGCCGCGCCGCCCGCCATCGAAGCGATCGGTCCGACGGAGACGAGAACGAGTGCCGGCACACCTGCGACGACGGCGGTGCCGATCTGCCACGAGATCTTGCCGTTTCCGATCATGAGCAGACCTCCAGCGCCGCGCGCGAGGCGCAGCGCGGTGCGATGGGAAATGCGGTGATGCCGCGCGACGCGGCGAGGCGCGCCATCTTCAGCGCCTGTTGCACGGACGGGCGTCCGATGGAGTGCTCGCGGATTCCGGAGCAGGAGAAGAGGTACGTTTCGGCGAGGCAGGCGAATGCCGCGCCGCGTACGCCCGTCGTTTCGCCCGTGCAGACGTAGCCCGGGATGCGCACGAGGCCACCCTCCACGACGCTGATGCCGTGCGCGGCGAAGAGCTCGTACTCGTACGCCGGAATGTTCGACGGCTGCGCGCAATCGATGACGATCGCGCCGGCGCGTGCATGCTCCGGCGTGAAGCGCGCGGTGGCGTCGCTGGTCAGCAGCACGACGATGTCCGCGTTGCGCGCGTCGCGCAGATCGCCCGAAGCGCGCGCGCCCAATCCCGCGAACGTTTTCTCCACGCGCGAGCGCGAGCGGCCGATCAGCGTGAGCGGAAAGCCGGCGCTCGCGACGAGATGCGAAGCTGCCTCGCCGACGGAGCCGGTGCAGCCGACGATCGCCACCTGCGCGCGACGTCCCGCGTCGACGAGCGTCGCGGCCTCCTCGACGTTGTCGCGCACGATCGCGGCGGTGAGCGCGTTGCCGTTCGTCAGCGTGACGCCGCGCGGCACCACGTCGCGCAACGTCAATCCGCCACCGGTCGCGGGTGCAGTGAGGCCGCCGAGTCCGATGACGCGCGTGCCGCGGCTCGCGGCCAGCGCCACGCCTTCCGCGACCCAGCGCCGCCCTTCGCCCGACATGATCTGTTCGGGGAAGCGGCAGATGCAGATCAGCTCTCCGGTCGCGGAGCTGTTCCGGAACGTGATGCGCGCCGCGACGAGCGGATCGAGCGACGCGAGCTTTCTGCGCACGTCGTCTTCATCGCGGCTGTAGCGCCGGAGAAACGGAGCGACGCCGTACCGCTCGGGATCGCCGAGGTCGCGGAAATGCGCCAGGAACGTGAACCAGGGCGCTTCGGCCGTGAGGTACGGAATCATCGAGTGTTCTCCGGACGGCGCGTAGCGGAGGAGGCGGGCGTGGCGCGTCCGCCTCACGAGTGACTGCGTGATGAATCGGTCAGTCGAAGTTCAGCAGGGGGTTGAGCACCATCGTGCCTTCGATCTCGAGGCGCACTTCGCT
>DASSMK010000366.1:0-20164 GCA_035688915.1 Thermoanaerobaculia bacterium | reverse complement strand
TCGCCCGCCGGATTCTTGTATGGAACGCCGACGGCGGGCGAGGGCGCCCGCCGCTCCAACTGTTCGATCTGGCGGCGCGGCGTGACGCACGCATGTCGTTCGAACCGAGCGTCTGCGCGGTTTGCCGGTCATCGGTGCCGTGCGGCGCCAACGGCGGGCGAGGCGCCCGCCGCTCCAACGGGTTGCGCGAAAGCAAAACGGCGAGCCGAAGCTCGCCGCGCGTGTGTTTGGTTTAGCGGTGCGCGACTACGGGAGCGGGAGCGGCGGCACGAACGGATTCTTCGGCAACTGCGGCACGATCTCGATCACCTGCAGTTCGGGCGTGAATTCGTCGAACGTCCACGTCTCCTCACGTTCCTGCTGGCGCGCAGAGCTGGTGGTCCCGCCGTCCTGCGTCCACTCTTCTCCGTCGAAAACCCACATGATGTCGTCCTTTCCGTCCTGGGCCGGCCAACCCGGCCTGCCCTGGAGAATTACAAGGGGCCTGCCAGTCGCCGGCAAAGAGCGCCGAGCTCCGTACATCATTGAATACGCTGAAGATGTCAAAAAGGTTGAGTCACGCCGTGAACGAATCGAAAAACGAGCAGTGTCCGGATTTCCGTTCAAGACGTCATGCGGATGGGGCGCCGCGATCCGCGCGCAGATGCTCAGCGAGCATCCGGTACGCCTTGCCGCGATGCGACAACGCGTCCTTTTCATCCGCCGACATCTCCGCGAACGTCTTCGTGGAACCGGCCGGCTGAAACCAGGCGTCCCAGCCGAAGTGCCGCTCGCCGCGCGGCTTCACCAGGATCTCGCCCATGGTCTCGCCGACGAACATCTTCCCCTCTTTGCCGTTCCAGTAAGCGACGCAGCACTGCGCTTTCGCGGAACGATTGTTGAGCGCGTACGCGATGGCCGCGAGCCCTTTGCCGCCCGCCGCTTCGAGCAGCCAGCGCACATAAGGGCCCGGAAAGTTGCCGAGCTCGTCGAATCCGAGCGAGACGTCTTCGACGATGAGGCGGCCGTAGCCTTTCGTTTTCGCGACGTCGAGCTTGTAGCGCGTGATCTCTTCGACGGTCGCGGCCTGAATCTCGGGCAGCGAGATGGAGACGCGCAACACGGGAACGCCGAGAATGCGTTCGGCTTCGATTCCTTTGTTGGGATTGGTCGAGACGAGGATCAGCTTTTCGCCGGCGTTTGCCACGCCGGGGATTGTATGCGACGCGCCCGTAACGCTACTCGATGACGATCGCGCGAATGCTGCGCGTCAGGCGGATCTTCAGGCGATCCGGAGCGTTGTCGCGGCCGAGGCGGCGGCGCACAAAGTCGCGCAGCTTGCGGCTCACCGTCGTGCGCTTCTCGCAATCGGGGCAGATGCTCAGATGCGTCTTGTAATCGCGCTGCTTCACTTCGCCGAGACTCCCGTCGAGAAAGAAGTAAACCACGCGTTTCACATCGTTACAGAGCATTCAGGTCGTTCCTTCCGAGGCCGTTGGGTGACGACTTCCACAGCGTCTGAACTGAAGCCGCAGCGGTAGCATTCCTGCAAACATCCACGGCGTTCACCTGCCGAAGTTGACACCGGTTTGCGCCTACTGCAAACGGGCCGCCTGTTTTTGGAGTGTGGCGCGCGCGAGCACAAAAAAAGCGGCGGGCCTCAGCCCGCCGCTTCGGATCTTCGTGATGTGATGAAGAGCTACTCGATCTCGAACTGCTCTTCTTCCTCTTCCTCTTCGACGTCGAACTCGAATTCTTCTTCGTCTCCGGCGGCAAAGAGCACTTCCTCTTCGTTCTCTTCCGGCTCGCGCACTTCTTCTTCGTCCGGCTTGCCGTCTTCCTTCTTCTTGCGGCCCTTCGTCTCGTCTTTGCGCGAGCGCATCTTGGCCGGTTCGGCGTTGCCGCGGATGTAGCCGTACTTGCGGGCGTACTCGAGCAGCGTGCGCTCCAGCATCTTGCGGCCGCGATAAAGACGCGACATCACGGTGCCGACCGGGCAGTCGAGGATCTCGGCGATTTCTTTGTACGAGAAGCCTTCGATGTCGGCCAGAAGGACGACCATCTTGTAGTCGTGCGGAAGCGAGTCGAGCGCGCGCTTGACGTCCGCATCCATCATGTCCTGGAAGATCTCGCTCTCCGGATCGCGGATGAGATCCGGCGCATTCTTCTGAATCACGCGCTCGTACGACTCTTCAATCTCCGAGAAGTCGATCTTGTGAGGGGTGAGCTTCTTCTTCCGGTAGTTGTTGATGAACGTGTTCTTCATGATCTTGAAGAGCCACGCTTTGAAGTTCGTTCCCTCTTCGAACTTGTCGTAGTACTTGTACGCCTTGAGATACGTCTCCTGAACGAGGTCCTCGGCGTCCTCGGAATTTCTCGTCATGCGATAAGCAGTGTTGTAGAGGGAATCGACATAGGGCATGGCTGCCCTTTCGAAATCCCACCCCTGCTCGTGCTCGTACGCTTCGGCGCTCTTCATGGTGTCTCCCTGCGACAGCACGCTGAAAACTTCAACCTTCGTGCCGCATACAACGTTAGATGCATTAGCAAATAAAATGGTTCCAGCCGTCGCGACACGTTCGTCGAAGTCGCTCCGGCCCAACGGGTTAACTGACTTGAGCTGCCGTCACCGGCCGCGGTCCTGACGACGCGATCCACTCCGCGCCTGTCATCGCCGCCGGACACTTCCGTCCTGCAAGCAGCTACGTGTCAATGAATAGACTACGGATAGAACTACGGTCTTCTGAGGGGAAACGCTGGCAAAACGGCTGTGAACACTTGGTGAACGGCCTGAATTCCAGATCCCAAGACGGCGAATCATACACGGCGGGAATATCCGTGACAAGTGTCTGCAGCGGGAAAATTGACTACTCGCGGTAGATCGACATCAACTGCTCGTACGCCCGCGTAATCTCGATGAAGCGCGCCGCGGCGCCGGACTGCACATCCGCCGGCTGCTCGTAATAGCGATCGGGATGATGCTGCGCCGCCAGTCTGCGATATGCGGTAATGATGCCCTGTCGGGTCGGCGTTCCGGAGAGGCCGAGAACGGCGAGCAACTGGTCCGCGGGACGCGTGTCGCGCGCGAAGAGCGTGACGCTGCCGCCGGAACGATCCGCTTCGCGCGGCCGCGCATCTTTGGCGTGATCGACGTATTCGAAGCCGTAGACGGTGCGCAGCTTCGCCAGCGCATCGGTCTGAAAGCCGAGGCCGAAGCTGAGATCGAGCAGCGCGGCGTATTGGCCGAGGGGCACCGGCTGCGCGCGCGCCGCGGCGAGCTGGACGGCGGATTCGAGCAGCGATGCGCGCTGCTGCGCGTTCGTGACGCGCGCAAACGCTTCCGCCCAATTGCAGACATCGATGCCGGGGGTGACCGGCGCGGCGATGCCGGCGCGGCGGCGCACCTCGCGCATCGCTTCGTCTGGGGAGAGACCACCCGCGAGCAGGATCTGCACGAGGAGCGACGCGGCGATGCGGTCGCGCTCCGGCGCGGGCATGGCGCTGTGCGATGGCGCGGCGCGCTCCTGCTCGGCTTTCGCCATGGCCGTGGCGGCCGCGACGAACACGGCGATGCCGGTTCCCGCGGCGAGCATGAAGATGATCGCGATCAGCTCCACGCGCATAGCTTACGCGCCACCGCGTGTCATCCCGAGCGTAGCGCGGGACCTGGGCGGCGGGTGGCGCAATGAATGGCGATCGGCGCGCCCCCCGTCCCCCAGGTCCCGCGCTACGCTCGGGATGACACGGCGGCCACAGCCAGGCGACTCTCGATCGCGTCGAGCCTGGCGTTCAGCTGCGCGGCGCTGAGCACGGCCGTCGAGCCGTCGACGTCGATCTCATCGTCGACGCTCACCCAGCTCTTGCAGCCGGCGTAACTCTCCTGAAAGCGGATCTCCACCGGCTGGGCGAGCTTCCACGTGCGCACGCCGATGACGTACAGCGCCTGATCGGGGCGGAAGCGGTAGCGCGCCGTGAGCGTCTCGCGCGGCATGACCACTTCGCTCGCGAGGCGCTCCAGCTGCTCGAAATCGCGGATGGTCCACGTGCGCACCACTTCGCACCAGTGCGTGATCGTCACGGTCGGCCGCGCGTCGCTCTCTCCCTGATGAAAATACGTTGGGTAGAGATAGAAGCGCTCCGCTTCGACGCCGAAGGACGGATCGGCGATGCCGCCTTTACGAATCAGGATGACCTGCTCGCCGCGGCCCAGCGCTGCGACGACGTTCGACCATTCTTTGAGCGAGGTGTGGTGCGGAAGCTTGTTCATTGGCTCTCCGGCACGAACGTGACCGAATTGACCGGCCCTTCCCAAACGGTGAGGCTGGTGACGACGGCCTGCTCGTCCGCCACCGCGCTTTGCAGCTCGCGCGCGAACCACTCGGCGATGTTTTCCGCGGACGGATTGATCTCGGTGAACGGCGGCACGTCGTTGATGCAGCCGTAGTCGAGCTTCCTGGCCAGCACTTCCAATTTTCGTTTCGCGCTGACGAAATCGACGGCGATGGCGTCCGCGTCGAGACCGCCGCCGGCGCCGATCAGCTCCGCTTCGATCTTGTACGAGTGGCCGTGCAGCGGCTCGGAGATGCCGCGGTACTCGCGCAGAAAGTGCGCGGCTTCGAATCGCGCTTCGACGCGAACGGTGAACTTACCCGACATGCGTCTCCGGAAAGACGTGCGCGATCAGCTCTTCACTCGCGCCGAGCTCGCGCAGATCATCGGCCGTGGCCTGCGAGCGCAGCAGGTCAATGGCGCGCGCGTCGTCCCAGCACGCCGTCGGCGACGTTTCCCCCGCGAGCTCGATGAGCGTGAGCAGGGTCTGGCGGCGGTCCGGGGTCACGGCCGAAGTGTACAATGCGCGCCGATTTCGCGATGCCGCTGCCGAAGAGCATTACCTGCAGATCCTGTAGCCGAACGTTTCCGGAAGGCTGGAAGCGCTGCCCGTACTGCGGGCACAGCGAGCTGTTCTCCAAACACGCTTCGCAAGCGCGGCGCTACATGGAGAAGAAGATCCGCGATTTCGAGCAGCGCGTCGGACGTCCCAGCCGCGGTGGTGAAGAGCGCGCAGGCGGCGGACGGCAGGAGCGCCAGCGCGGCGGTCAACGTCGCGAGCAGCACGGCCAGCGCGGACAAAAGGGGCAACCGCAGCAGCAGCCACGCGGACCGCGCCCGCAACGCCAACAGCAGCAACAACAACGTCAGCAGCGCCGCGATCGCGAGCGCACACCGCAGCCGCCGCCGGATGAGTTGCAGCAGCAGCAACAGGCGCTGGCAGCCGCGGGTGGCGATGCTGCGCAGCAGGAGCGCGCGGGCAACCGCCGGCGCCGCCGCCGCGGACGTGGCGGTCAGGCTCGGCGTGAAGGCCAGGGCGCGCCGCAGCAGACCTCGCAAGAGGGCGCATCACCGCAGCCGCAGCAGCCGCGCGAACCGCGGCCTCCGCGCGAGCCGCGGCCACCGCGTCCTTCGCGCGAAGTGAAAGAGCCGCGCGAGGCGCGCGAACCGCGTGAAGTGAGAGAACCGCGCGAGCCGCGTGAGCCCCGCCCGCAGGCCGAAGGCCAGCCGGCCGAGAGCGCCGAAGCGCGCAAACGGCGCCGGTTCCGCCGCCGCCGTCGGGGCGGTGGTGGTGGTGGCGGTGGTGGCGAAGCGCCGAAAGGCGAGTAGCGCCGTCGCGCGTCAGCGCGCGGTCACGTCCGGCATCGACTCGTAACGCACCACATCGCCCACTTTCAGCGCATGCTGCTGCGCCACGCCGGCCGCCACTTCCAGCACGTACAGCGCATTCGCGTTCGGCGGATAGCTCGCGCACGGATCGGCCTTGCACGGCGGCACATCGTGATGAATCGCGACGACGTGCCTGGTGCTGTCGATCCAGATCATGTCCAGCGGGATGAACGTGTTCTTCATCCAGAACGGATAGTCGCCTTCCTTCGGAAAGAAGAAGAGCATGCCGGCGTTCGGCCGCAGCGAATCGCGGAACATCAAGCCCTGCGCGCGCGCTTCATCGTCGGCCACGATCTCCACGGAGATCTGCGTTCCATCCGGAAAGACGACGCGCGGTCCGCTCGCCACCGGCGCGGGCGCTGTCGCTGCCGGTTGTTCTGCCGGCGCCGTGGCCGGCGCTTTCGCGCACCCAATCGAAAGCGCTAGCAGCACGATCGCGATCTGGTTACTTTTCATGATCCACCTCGACTTCCTCCTGCTCGCGATCGCGCGGGAGGAGGTCGTATTTCTTCGCGTAGTAACGAAACGAACGGAACGACATGCGCAGCAACTCCGCGGCCTGCGTCTGCACGCCGCCGGTGCGCTCCAGCGCCTTGAGCATGAAGATGCGCGTGATGGTCTCCAGATGCTGCTCCAGCGCGATTCCCTCTTCGGGCAGATCGAACGTTGCATCCGGAATGCGGCCGCCGAGGAGGACGTGCTCGGGGAGTGACTTGGTGGTGAGGAGCTCGGAGGCTTCGAGCGCGATCATCCGCTCGATCACGTTCTCCAGCTCGCGCACGTTGCCGGGCCAGTGATACTTCTCGATCGCGCGCATGGCGTCGGAGGAAATGCGCTTGCGATCCACGGCCATGCGCGCACAAAACTTTTCGATGAAGTGATCGACGAGCAGGGGGATGTCTTCTTTGCGCTGGCGCAGCGGCGGCAGCGCGATGGGAATGACGTTGATGCGATAGAAGAGATCTTCGCGAAACGTCCCTTCGCGAATCGATTCGGCGAGATCGCGATTGGTGGCAGCGATCACGCGCACATCCACGGCCGACTCCACGTTGGAGCCGACGCGGCGCACCACGCGATCCTGCAGCACGCGCAGCAATTTGATCTGCACGGCCAGCGACGTTTCGCCGATCTCGTCGAGGAAGATCGTGCCGCGCTCCGCTTCGTGGAAAAGGCCGCGCTTCTCGCGAATGGCGCCGGTGAATGCGCCGCGCTCGTGGCCGAACAGTTCCGATTCCAGCAGCGTCTCCGGCATCGCACCGCAGTTGATGGAAACGAAGTTGCCGCGCCGTCCGGAGTTGTAATGAATGGCGCGCGCGATCAGCTCTTTGCCCGTGCCCGATTCGCCCGAGATGAGCACGGTGGACGTAGCCTTGGCGATGCGCTGCACGATGGAGAAGATCTCCTGCATCTTCGCGCTCTTGCCGATGATGTTGGAGAAGGTGAAGCGTTCTTCGAGCGCGCTGCGGAGGTGGACGTTCTCGTCTTCGAGCTCTTTCCGCTCCACCGCTTTGCGGACGATGATCTTCAGCTCTTCGATGTCGAACGGCTTGGCGATGTAATCGATCGCACCGGCTTTCAGCGCTTCGACGGCGGAGCGCGTGGACGTATGCGCCGTGATCATCACGAAGCCGATGGACGGGCTGGCCGCCTTCACAGTGCGCACGAGATCGATGCCCGAGCCGTCCGGCAGCATGAGATCGCACAGCACGACGTCCGGCTCGCGGCGGGCGATGGCCTGATACGCCTCCGCGATCGACGGCGCCGTCTCGACGAGCCACCCTTCCTCCTCGAAGACGATGGAGAGAAAGTCGCGCAGAGAGGCTTCGTCATCGACGATGAGAAGGTTCACGTGCGGGCGATTATATTGACAGGAGTTGCGGAGTCTGCGACGGAGGGGCCTCCGGCGGCCGGGCCACGGGCCCGGACCCGTTGGTTGGCCTAGCCTCCGCCGACAGTATCGTGCGAATTGAACGTGAGTGCCGGCGGAGGCTAGGCCAACCAAAGGGGTCCGGGGCCATTGGCCCCGGCCGCCGGAGGCCCTCGGTCGCAGACTCTGCACCTCAAGCACATGCGCCGCCTGACGATCTCGCTCCTGCTCCTCCTCGCCGCGTGCACGACCCGGCCGCCGGAGGTGATGCACGCCGAGAAGCAGCGCGGGATGTCTTACGCCTGCGCGTTCGATCGCAATCGCGACATCCGCTACGGCTCCCCCGCCTCCGCCGAATCCCTCCGCGAACTGAAGCGGCTGGGCGTCACCTGGATCTCGATCACGCCCTTCGGCTTCACGAACGCGGCGAACGGCGGCTCGCTGCGCTGGAGCGCCACCGGCACCTGGGAATCCGACGACACGCTCTTCGCCGTCACCAAACAGGCGCACGCACTCGGCATGCACGTGCTGATGAAGCCGCACATCTGGCTGCGCAATCGCGAAGCGGTGGAGAAATGGTCGGACGCCGATCACCGCAAGTTCGTCGAGGACTACGCCGGCTTTCTCGATCACTACGCGACCGTCGCGCGCGACGCGGGCGCCGACGCGCTTTCCATCGGCAACGAAGTGCGCTTCTCCACGACGCGCGACGAGCAGGCGTGGCGCGCCATGATCGCCGCGACGCGCAAAGTGTTTCGCGGGCCGCTGACGTACGGCGCGAACTTCGACGAGGTGTTCGACGTGCCGTTCTGGGATGCGCTCGATTGGATCGGCGTGAGCGCCTACTTTCCGCTCGTCGACGCGCCGTCGCCCGATCGTGCGGCGCTGGTGAAGGCGTGGCAGCCGATCGTGGCGAAGCTCGCTGCGCTGTCGGAGAGACATCGCAAGCCGGTGCTCTTCACCGAGCTCGGGTATCGCAGCGCGCAGTACGCGGCGTGGCGGCAGTGGGAGATCCCGCGCGACGCGCCGCCCGACGCAGCCGCACAACGCTCCGCATACGAAGCGTTCTTCGAAGCGGTCTGGCCGCAACCATGGCTGCTGGGCGTCTATCCATGGAAGTGGTTCTCTTATCCGAACCACGGCAATCCGGACGGCAACGATTACGACGTGGAGCACAAGCCGGCGGAAGAGGCGATTCGGGCGGGCTACATTGCCCCCGCCCGGCCAGGCTCATAGGCTCATGGGCTAGGCTCAAAGGCTCATAGGCTCAAAGGCTCAAAGCAGCGTGCGCTGCGCGAGAGTGTCCGTTCACGCGTTAGCGACCATGCCACACATGCCACAGCGCGCGAACGCGCGTCTCGCGCCGCCGGCGCTACTGTGAGCCTTTGAGCCTGTGAGCCTCTGAGCCTGCTCCCGGGTCGCCGCCCGCCAACTCCCGCGCCTGTTCCACCAGCGACTCCGGGAAGCCGCGCATCTCCAGAATGGCGATGGCGTTTCGCGTCGACGACGGGCCGCTTTTCAACCGGTAGTCGAAAAGAAGATCGCCGTCCGAGACCTGCTCGCTGAAGTGGTGGAACTCGTAGCTGTCGGCGAGCAGCGCCACCAGTTCCAGATCGTGCGTGGAGGCGAGCACGAGATGCGGGCCGCGATTGAGGTGACGCAGCACGGCGCAACCTGCCGCTACGCGTTCGCGCGTGTTCGTCCCGCGAAAAAGCTCGTCGACGATGAAGAGATGCGCGCGCGATTCAGATGACGCGGCCACGAGTGCGCCGATGTCGTCGACCTCGCGCAGGTAGTAGCTCTTCCCTTCCAGCAGGCTGTCCGCTTTGCCGATCGACGTGCGCACGCGCAGAAACGGCGCGGCGTATTCGTGCGCCACGGCGGTGTGGATCGTTTGCGCGAGCACGGCGTTGACGCCGAGGGTGCGGAGGAAGGTGGTCTTGCCGGACATGTTGGAGCCGGTGACGAGAATGCCGCGGCCGCGGATGTCGATGTCGTTGGCCACGCCGTCGTCGAGCAGCGGATGGACGATGCCGGTGAAGCGCGCTTCTTTTTCGCGCTCGAGGAATGACGGTTCGCACACGGTGCGTGACGCGCGAAAGTCGGCCACGGCGAGCAGCGCGTCGATGGTGCCGACGGAGAGGAAGAGCGTTTCCAGCGCGTCGCGGCGATTGCGGATCGTCTCCAGGCTGAAGACGAACGCGTTCACGTCGAGCAGCAGAAACATGTTGAAGTACTGATAGAGCATGCTGACCAGGTTGTCGCTCTGGAACTGCTCGAGGAAGAGCCAGCGCGCGGTGGCGCGGAGCGGCGCGAGCGCACCGACGGCGCGGCGCAATGGTTCGTCGTCGAGCACGCGCGCGATGCGATCGCCGGCGTCGAGCAGCCGTTTCAGCACGCTCACCGGCTGGATGAACGCGTAGATGCGGCGGCGGTAGGTGAAGTAGACGGAGAACGTCACCAGCGCCATCGTGATGGCCAGGAAGATCGCTTGCGGGATGAGAAAAACCGAGGCGACGGAGAGGATGGACAGCAGCGAGATGAGCGGAAAGATCAGCGGAAAACGCGGACGATCCGGCAGCTCGCCGGTGAAGAGCTGGTGCACGTCGTACAGATCGGCTTTGCGCAGCGACTCCAGCTCGCGTGCGATCGGCCCGCGCTGCGTGACCACGCGACTCAGCTGCGCTTCGCGCGCGTGGAGCGTTTCGCGATCGAAGCGCGGCGTGCGGACGATGTCGTAGAGCAGCTGTTCGCCGGCGCCGGAGCGGCAGGTGTCGAGCGCCGCGACGACGTCATCGAGATCGAGGTCACTCCAGGTTCTGTCGTCGATCGCCTCCGCGTTCGCGCGACTGCGGTGGTAGGAAGCGATGCGCGCCCGATCCCGGCTCATCCGAACGGCGCGCAACGCGGCGGTGCGCGGCGTTGTTCCGCGGCGTTCAATGTTCGGCGGCGATCAGCGCCGCCAGCTCTTCGATGCGTCGCGCGTCGAGATACTCGCGGCTCATGGCGTCGAGCAGCTGTTCGATACCGGCTTTGTGACGGCGCGCCAGCGATTCCGGCGCGGTGAGACCGGCGCGCTCGGCGGCGCGGAGGAAACGGACCGCGGCGGCATCGCGCGTGAGCCGAGGGCGGAGCGTCGGCACCGTCGTCTCGCTGGCGGACGCGCGCAACGCGCGGCGGCGCACGCGATTCTTCTTCGCCACCGTGGCCATGACGCCCGTGTCGTCGTGCTCCGGCAGAAAGTAGATGGCGCGCACGGCGGCGCGCGTCTGGCCGATGCGGTGCGCGCGGCCGTTGCGCTGGTCGAGCTTCACCGGATTCCAGGGGATGTCGTAGTGCACGACCGCGCCGGCGCGCTGCAGGTTGAGGCCTTCCGAGGCGAGGTCGGTGGAGATGACGAGATCGAGGCGGGCGTCGAGGAAGGCGCGCAGCACGGCGTCGCGCGAGCGTTCGCGCGAGGTGACGAGGCCGCAGCGATGCGCGGACTTCAGCGCGTCGAAGAGATCGCATGCGGTGGCTGCGGAGGATGTGAAGATCAGCATCGGTTCGCGGGTGTTCGCGGCGAGGTCGAGCAGCATCGCGCGTTTGGTGCATGGCGAGGTTTCGATGTTGAGCGAGAGTGCGTGCAGACGCGCCACTTCGTCTTCGATGGCCTGAACATCGCCGCCGCCGGCGGGCGCGAACAACTCCCAGAACAGCACCTGCTGGAACGCGTCGCGGTCTTCTTCGCCGCCGAAGGCGCGTCGGTATTCGCGTTTCGGCAGCGTGCGTCCGGCGGCGAGACAATCGAGTGCGCGCGTGTAGAAGCGCAGCTGGCGGCGGATCGATTCGAGCAGCGCCGCTTCGCTCGATTCGAGGCGCCGCCGGAGAAACGTCCGCAGCATCGCCGCGTTCGCGCCGATCAGCGGAAACTGCAGCTCGTCGATGTGTGGCGCGGCGGGAACGCGATGGCGGATCACGTGACGCTCCAGCGCGCCAAAGTGCAGCTCGGGCGGCAGCACGTCGCGTTCGCGGCGGATCACGAGCGCTGCCACGATGCGCTCGATCGCTTCCGCATCTTTCGATGCGAACGCGTAATCGATGGAAGGCACGCCTGCGGTGGCAAGCAGATCATCGCGCGCGAGGAGGCGAATGAGCGCTTCCAGGTCGGCGATGCCGTTGCACACCGGCGTAGCCGTGACGAGCAGCATGCGCGCGGCCACGCCACGGCGCGCCAGCGCGGCGTAGCGGCGCGTGGCGGGATTGCGGAAGGCGTGCGCCTCGTCCACGATCACCAGCCGCGGCTGCGGCTGCGCAACGAACGGATCGCTGGCTAACGCGTCGTGCGTGAGGATGCGCGCGGAGACGTCGAAGAGATCGAGCGTCATGCGCCACTGCGCCACGAGCGCGGCGGGCACGATCAATTCGATGGTCGCGCCGCGTGCGCTTTCTTCGCGCGCGACTTCGGCAGCCACGTACGACTTGCCGAGTCCGACTTCGTCGGCGAGCAGCACGCCGCCGTACGTGCGGAGCAGCGTCAAGGCGCGCGTGACCGCTTCGCGCTGGTGTTCAGCGAGCATCGAGCCTCCTGGCGACGAACTCGCGCAGCAGTTCGACCTCACGCGCGCTGAGACCATACAACTCCGCCACGACGCGATCGATCTCGCGTGACGTGTTCGCTCCCTGATGCGCGCGGCGCGAGAGGCGGATCAGCCGCTCGTCGTTCGCCGCGTCGGGTATCGGCAGTCGCGCGACCGTGCGGCCGAAGTAACGGTAATGCGCGTCTTTCGCGCGCTCGGCGGTGCAGAGCAGCAGCGCGTTCGCGACGACGGAGTTGAGGATCGCGGCAAGGCCATACGCTTCGTCGTACGACACGGCGTCGAGCGAATAGAGCGTCTGATTCGGCACGAGCGGAAACGTCTGCGCGCCGATCGTCACGACGTCCGGCAGCACTGCGGCGGCCATGCCGCGCGAGAGATCCTTCCACGCCACCTTGATGCCGACATGCTCGGGCTTCACGAACGCCAGCCGCAGCGCGTCGGGCTCCACGCCGCGATCGCTGGCCAGCGCCTGCAGCCAGCGCGGCGTCTTCTTCCAGCCATGCGCGGGCGGCCAGAGCATCCACTGCGAAACGCTCGCGCGCCAACGCTGCAGGTCGCGGCCGCGCACGCAGCGGCAGATCGCGGTGGCCGGGATGCGAAAGCGCTTCAGCTCCTCATCCGTCAGAAAGAAGCTGCGGTTGTCGCCGGTCTTGATGCCCATGATCGGCTTGCGGCGCAGCACGGTTTCGAGTGCGCGATGCGTGGCGAGGAGCCTCCGCAGAATTGCTCCCACCTCCGGTGGCACCAGCGCCCACTCCTCGCCGAACGCAAGCTCGCGTGCGACGAATGTCTCGCCGCACGCCGTGACGCGCACCGGCTCACGTTTGGGCGTCGCGCGAAGCACCGCTCCGAGCGGAAACGTGTCCGCTTCGAACCAGCGATGGCGGCGCGGATCGTCGCTCCAATCCGCGATCGACACGAGCCGCGAATGCGCAGCGCGGCGCAACGGCGCGGCGTACGCGGCGTTCACGATCTTCTGCGGCAAGAGCAGCGCGATCACACCTTCCTTTGATGCGAGCGACAGCGCGCGTTCGCAGAACGCCACCGACAGATCGGGCTGATGAAAGGCGGTGCCGTCGCGCGCGCCGCGGAAGAAGGCGTAGCGATCGGCGAGCTGCCGCCGCATCCGCGGCTCGATCCGCCCGTGCCGCACCCAGGGCGGATTGCCGGCCACGACGTCGAAGCCGCCGTTCGCCAGCACCGGCGCGAAATGGATGTCGAACGAGAAGAAATCGAGCTCCCCTTCTTCCGCGCGATCAAGTGCGCGGCGCGTTTCCTCGATGCGCTGCTGCAGCTCGTGGCAATGCTCGACGTCCGCCGGAATGGCGCGTCCGAAGAGATCGCGCTGCGGCGCAATGACGCGCTGCAGCTCCGCCTCCGCCGCATCGATCGCGCGCGCCAGGAGATCGGAGGCGAGCCGCTGATCGTTCGTGCGAATGAGGCGCGCCAATGCGGGACGTTCCGCGCGCGGAGCGTTGCGATAGCGCTCCACCAAATCGCGCTGCGCGTGCAGCGCATGCAGCCAATCGCGATAGATGCTGGCTCGGCCGTCGCCAAGAAAGTCGGTAGGGCTGAGCAGCGAATTGCCTTGCAGGATGTTGCGATCGAGATTCGGCAGCGGCTCGACCTCGTCGATCTCGGCGTCGCTCGCGGAGACGATGGCCAGCCACAACCGCAGCTCGCACAGGCGTACCGCTTCCGGCTTCAGATCGACGCCGAAGAGATTCCGTTCCACGATGCGCCGCCGCAGATCGCGCGGCACTTCCGCATCGCATTGCGCGGCGAGCTCGCGCGTCAGCTCTTCGATCACGCTGAGTGCCGACAGCAGGAACGCGCCGGAGCCGCAGGCGGGATCGAGGACGGTGATGCGCTCGAGCTTCGCCAGCTGCGCCGCCGGCGTTCCTTCGCCGAGCCATTCGCGAATCGCTTCGCCGGTGAGCGTGTCGACGATCTCGCGCGGCGTGTAGAAGCTTCCGCTTTCCGCGCGCTCGTCCTCCGCCATCAACGATTCGAAGACGCGGCCGAGCATCTCCGGATCGACGTGCATGCCGGCGGGATCGCGTTCATCGAGCGAAAAGTCGAAGCGCTCGAAGACGTCTTCCACCACGCGCCGCAGCAGCTCGTTCGGCAGATGCAGTTGCGGATGCCGCTGCTCGAATGCCGACGGTTCAAAGAGACCGCCGTTGAGATACGGAATGCGTCCCAACCGTCGCGCTGCCGCGTTACGTTTCGACGCCGGCGTGTTCAGGCAGCCGAAGAAGAGCGGCAGGAGGACGGACGCGAAGAACTCCCGTCCGCGCTGCGTCGCCTCTTCCAAATGATCGACGAGGAAGCGCCGCTCGCCGTTCAGCCAGCCTTTCTTCTGCACGAACGTGAGGAAGAGCAGTCGCGAGAGCAGCAGCAGCGCTTCGCCATCGCGCGCTTCTTTCGTTTCACTCTGCGGCAGCGCCGCGCTCACGTCCGCCACCGCCGCTCGGAAGCGCTGGAAGAATTGGCGCGTGACGCTCTCGCGATCGAGCGCGCGCTCGAAGATGCGCGGCAGCGACAACTCGCCGCCGAACGCGAGCAAATTCAAGCGATCGATCGCATGCGGCGACGGATCGGCGAAGTCGACGTCCAGGCGCCGCAGGGCGCCGCGCTCTCCGCGATCAAATATCGCTACGTGTGAGTTGACGTGAATGAGTGCTGATTTCGTGAGCGTGTTATAGCTGCCGTAACTGTTCATGAAATCAGCAATGGCTTTTTCGTCCGCTTCGCCGTCGAGCACGAACAGATCGAAGCGACGCAAACGCGCCGCGAGTTGCAGCTTCGCGTTGCTCCAGCCGAGCGCCACACCGCCGCGCCGCCACTCCTCCGCGTCGATGTCGATGGGCGCGATGGGGTAGCCGAGGGCGCGAAAGAGGGCGTAGACGCCATCGGTGCCGTGGAGGCTTTGCAGGAGGGCGCGCGTGATCATCGCTGCGCGCCCCCGAGTACACTACGCCCGCTTCGATGCCGATCCGCTGGGCGTACCTCAAACGCATCCTGGCCGGTGCGATCTTCGGGTTGTACATGGCGAACCTGCTGTTCTTTTTGAACCCGCAGGTCGACATCACGCCCGGCCGGCTCGTGCTCGTCACGGTCGTCTACGGATTGATTTGCGGCATGCTGTTCGGCTCCGCGTTGTGGGGCTTGCGCGCGCTGCGCGTACGGATCTTCGGCCGGCCGCAGACCGCGCGCATGCACGGCTTCGGCTTCGTCCCGTTCGCCGCATTCGCCTCCGCGGTCATCTACTGGATTCACCTCACGTACGTGCGCGACTACCTGCCCGTCGGCGCGGTACGCATCCTGTCGAAGGCCACCAACGCCATCACCGTCACGGCGTTCATCCTGCTGATGGTGTGGGTGCTCGAGCGCAATGCCGATCGCCGTCTCTCGCGCGCTCTGTTCGCGTGCGGTGTGGTGCTGATCGTCGTCTCCGCGTTCTTTCTCTATCAGCGCCGCGAGAGCTATCGCACCGAGCGTCGCAACGTGGTCGTGGCGAACATCGGCGCCGTGGCGCGACATCGTCCGGTGATGGTCGTGGCCATCCGCAATCTGCCGTACGACTGGATCATCACCATGCGCGGCGAAGGGCTGCTGCCGTTTTTCGACCACACCGCCGATCGCGCGTTCTTCACGCGCGTCGAGCCGTTTCCGACCACCTCGCCCAAATCGCTGTGGGCGTCGCTGGCCACCGGCAAACTGCCGTACCGCCACGGCGTGACCGGCCGCTTTTCGTACCGCACGCCGCTCAATCGCGACGATCCGTTTCTCTTGCTGCCGAGCGGCGTCGGCTTCCGCGCCTGGGGTTTGATTCCGCCGGTCGAGCGCATCTCCGCGCCGCTCCCCGCCGGCAACGCGCTGCCGCTCTGGACCATCTTCGAGCGCCTGCAGCTGCACGCGTCCGTCGTGAACTGGCCGTCGTCGCATCGTGGCGGTGCGTTCGCGCTCACCACCGACGAAGACATCCGCCGCGCCACGCCGCTCGCGATTCCGAACGATCTCGCGCAGCGCTTCAATGGCACCGGTGCCGTGCGCCCGCGCCTCCTCGAAGCGCTCTCGCGCGACGTCGCTGCCGCCGCGCGCGCGTCGCAAGGATCGTCGCTGCCGCTCAGCGTTCTGGCGTTGGAAGGCTTCGCCGATGCGCAGCGCGCGCTGCACATCTTTGCGAACGAAATCCCTCCGCGCGATTCGGTGAAAGGCGCCGCCGTGCGCGCGTACGTGCAGCAGCTCGATCGGATGCTCGCCGAGCTCGCGCGTGCGAATCCCGAGCATGTCATCGTGATCGTGTCGCCGTCCGCCGTCACGCCGCCGGAGCTTTCGGCCGATGCGTACGCACTGGCGATGCATGCGATCTCGCGCGACGATCCGGGTGCCGACGACGGCTTCGTGCTGATCGCCGGGCCGGGTGCGGCGCATCGCGAGAACCCGCAGGCCGCGCGCGTCGTCGACGTCGTGCCGACCGTCCTCTTCGCCGCGCGGTTGCCGGTGGGGCGCGACATGGACGGCCGCGTCCTCACCGACGCGTTCGACGAAGAGTTCCTCCGCGTCCACCCACTCTCCGCGATCCAGACGTACGAGGCAGAGCGCGTACTCGTGCAGCGCGGCGGCTGAGAAAGACGCGCAATCGCGCAGAGCGTTGGAGCGGCGGGCGCCCTCGCCCGCCGGTGTCGCGCGAAGTTCGGCGGGCGAGGCGCCCTCCGCTCCAACGGCAGCGGCAGAGATTCGCGTTCTCATCGCTGCTCCCACCGCTTGCGCGCCGCGTCGTAGCGCAGCAGGCGCATCTTTGCAGTCGTGCCGTACACGCGCACGGCCCACAGCTCGCCCACGTCGTCTGTGATGTAGATCGTGCCGGGCGTGGAGCTGCCGACCGGCGAGAACGAGCAGATGGTGGAGCGGTTGAACTGTACCGGCGACGCGCCGGCCGCGATGCGATCACCGTCCGGATCGACGATCGGAACCGGCGGCAGCCCGATCTTCGCGGCCGCCGATTCCGGCAGCACGCGGCGCAGCGGTGTGACGCGGCGATCGACACCGCGGCGGATGTCATCGCTGCGCAGGCCGTCGCCATCTCCGTCGTCGTACAGCGCGAAGCGCCATTCGCCGTCGACGGTCTCGAATTTCAATCCGCTGTTTCGATCGTGGGCGATGGCGCGGGAGCGCGCCAGATAGAACGTCGTGCGCAGTTCGGCGCACGCGGCCTTCACCGCGTTGCGGCGATGCATCGACGCGAAGGACGGCAGGCCGACGCCGGCGATCAGTCCGATGATGGCGACGACGATCAGGAGCTCGATGAGGGAGAGACCTCGTTGGTTGCGCGATGGCAAAGTGCTTTCTCCTTTCAAGCGGCAAGACAGGGCTGCCGCGGCGCGGCAGCCCTGGGGGGGGGTGGGTTGTGAGGAGGGAGTTGAGGAGGGAGGCGCCGGTTACGACGCCGTGTTGGCGGGCTGGGTCTGTGCTGCGGCCTTCGTGCGCGGCTTGCGCGGGCTCTTCACCTTCTGCGCGAGCGTGCTCTTGCCATCGAGGCTGAGGTACGGCGCCACGCGCTCGTAGGTCTTCGCGCCGAAGCCTTTCACCTGCATCAGCTCACTGGTCTTCTTGAACGGGCCGTGCTCCGTGCGGTAGTCAACGATGCGCTGCGCGGCTTTGGCGCCGACGCGCGGCAGCATGGAGAGCTGGTGGATGTCGGCGGTGTTGATGTTCACGACACCGGCCGGCGCCGCGGGCGTGTCGGCAAAAACAGTGGTGCCGAGGGCGAGGATGATCAGGGCGAGGGTAAAGATGGGGAGGGACTTCCGCATGGTCTTTATCTCCTTTCGAGGTTGTGGGTTGATCGGTTGGTTGACTCGTGACGCGTTTCGTTTAGGCTGACTTTTTGTCCACACTGGATCCCGCTCTCTACGCGGTTCCTTTTGTTTTTCCCGTGGTTGCTCTCTTCGTCACCACCTCCTTTCGCCGGCTATAGATTTCAATCGCGCCGCCATGTGCCGAAAGTTGGCAATTCATTGAATTCACATCACTTGCGTCGATTCGCAGATTTGCGCGCCGTCAAAATTTTTTGCGCGCGCAGGCGTGTTGACAGGCGGTGTTGTCCGAGGAGGCGATGAAGCTGCGGTACACGGCGCCGTTCGATTGGGACGCGCTCGTTTCATTCCTCGCGCGTCGCGCCATTCGCGGTGTGGAGTGGTGCGAGGAGCGGTCGTACGCGCGGACGGTGCGCATCGGAAACGACGCGGGCGTGCTGCGCGTGGTGCACGACGCCGCAAGCGCATCGCTCCGCGTGACGATCGCGCCCGCGCTACGCGCACATCGCGCGGCGATCGAATCGAAAGTGCGCGCGATGTTCGATCTCGACGCCGATCCCGCCGCGATTCACGCGCACTTTGAACAAGACGAACTGCTGCGCGACGTGCTGCACGCGCATCCCGGCGTGCGCGTTCCCGGTGCGTGGGATCCGTTCGAGATCGCCATGCGCGCCATCGTCGGTCAGCAGATCAGCGTCACCGCCGCCATCTCCATCCTCACGTCGATGACGGAACGCTTCGGCGAAACGCTCGACGACGGCACGCGCCTCTTCCCGACGCCCGCACAACTCGCGAACGCCGATCTCGCGGGCATGCCGCGCGTGCGGCTCGACACGATTCGCGCAGTGGCCACAGCATTCGCTGAGCGCGACATCACCAGCGGCGATGATTTGCTGAGCATTCGCGGCATCGGACCGTGGACCGCGAGCTACGTCTCGATGCGCGCATTCGGCGATCGCGATGCGTTTCCCGCCGGCGATCTCGTGCTCCGCAAAGCCGCCGGCGCTGCGAACGCGCGCGAGCTTACGCAACGCGCCGAAGCGTGGCGGCCGTATCGCGCGTACGCCACGATCCTGCTCTGGATGCGGTGAGGCCTGTATACTCGGCCACACAGCGGCCCATGAAGGAAAAGCGCGAGATCTATCGCTTCCTCCACGTCACCCCTCGCCGCATCTTCGAACAACTCGATCAATACGTCGTCGGGCAGCGGCACGCCAAAGAGGTGCTGGCCATCGCGGCGTACAACCACCTCAAGCGCATCGAGTACCTGAAGTTCGGCGGCGAGGTGTCGATCCGCAAGTCGAACATCCTGATGATCGGCCCGTCCGGCAGCGGCAAGACGTATCTCGCGCGCACGCTCGCCCGCATCCTCGACGTGCCGTTCGCCTATAACGACGCCACCGCTTTCACCGAAGCGGGCTACTACGGCGAAGACGTAGAAGTGGCGATCGGCCGCCTGCTCTACGCCACGAATCAAAACGTCGACGCCGCGGAGAACGGCATCGTCTTCATCGACGAGATCGACAAAATCGCAAGGCGCTCCGGCGGCGCCCGTGCCGGCCCCACGTCCCGCGACATCGGCGGCGAAGGCGTGCAGCAATCGCTGCTGAAGATTCTCGAAGGCGAGAAGCTGTTCGTGCCGATGAACGTGAGCGCGCACTGGAACAAACACGATTTCGTGGAAGTGGATATCTCGAACATCCTCTTCATCTGCGCCGGCTCGTTCACCGACATGTCGGACGCGAACGATTCGAAATCAGTCGGCTTCTTCGATCACAGCAGCAGCGTGCCGCGCGAAGTCTCCACTGACGATCTCGTCAAATACGGTTTCCTCCCCGAGCTCCTCGGCCGCCTCCCCGTCCGCGTAGAGCTCGACGCGCTGACCGCCGACGATCTCGTGACGATCCTGACGCAGCCGCGCGAAGCGATGATCCCGGAGTACCAGCGCCTCTGCGCGCTCGATCAAATCCAACTCGACTTCAGCCGCGACGCGCTCTTCGCCGTCGCCCACGCCGCCCTCCGCCAACGCCTCGGCGCCCGCGCCCTGCGCGCGATTCTCGAGAAGGTGCTGCACCCGATCCTCTTCGTCGCACCCGAACGCGCGGGCGAGCGGATCGTGATCGAGGCGGCGGATGTGAAGCGGGTTACGGGCTGACGGGGACGACCGGGGGCCTCCGGCGGCCGGGGCCATTGGC
>DASSMK010000365.1:0-9820 GCA_035688915.1 Thermoanaerobaculia bacterium | reverse complement strand
CCACGCGCAACGGCGCGCCGGCATCACGTCCGGTGACGTTCGCACTGCAGCGCGCGGTGCCGCAGTCGATGGCCGCGGAGCTGCGTCATCAAAAGGGCTTCAACAAGTTCGTCTCGCCGTGGGTCGTCGCCATCGCCGATCCGCGCGCCAGCATCGCCTACAGCTGGCCGTCGAACGCGACCGACGCCGACCGCCGCGCCGCCGGCTGCAACTCGTGCGCACGCCCGCGCCATCTGCAAGGCCTCATCGAATCGCAGAACGTCTGGGAGCTCTACACGAACGGTCGCTTGCTGCGCGTGCGGCCCGATCTCTGCTCCGCCGCCAACTGCACCTCCAACGCTTTCTCCGCCACCCCCTACGCCTACCTCGGCCGCGACGACCGCTTCACCACGCGCATCTCCACGATCATGGCGGACACGGTGCGCGCGCCGTTGGTGCTCGTCGCCGCGAATCATCCGCCGGTCGCCGGCGGCGCGCTGCAGGAGACGACGTACCTCCATTCTGGCGAGCTCGAAACGTCGTCGCTCGATCTCGATGCCGGCGGACGCAATGGCTGGAACGTGGCCTTCGATCGCACCTATCGCTCGCGCACGATCGGCGGCTCGCCGCTCGGTGCGGGCTGGGATTCGTCGCTCTTCCGCCGCCTGCGCGGGCTGCCCGACGGCAGCGTCGAATACCGCGATGGGGCAGGGGAGATCTGGCGCTTCGCGCTCGACGCGCAGGGACACTTCACCAGCCCCACGGGCCTCTTCCTCCGCCTGGCGCGCAGCGATCGCGGCTACGTGCTCGTCGATCAGCAGTGGCGCGTGACCGGCTTCGACGCCCTCGGCCGCATCGCTTTCGAAGCGGATGAATTCGCGCCGAATCCTCCTGCACTCGACGCCGGCAACGTCATTCGCTACCTCTACGACGGCGACGGGCGCCTTGCACAGGTCGTCGATCCGAATGGCCGCGCCACCACCCTGCGCTACGACGCGAACGGGTTGCTCGACGAGGTGCAGGATTGGCGCGGCCGCATCGTGCACCTCACGCACGCGAACGATCGCCTGACCGCGGTGCAATTGCCGAAGGTGGGAGCGTTCGTCGCGCCAACGATCCGCTACGCGTACGACAGCAGCGCCGCGACAACCAACGACGCGCTGGAGCTCGCGGCCAATCTCCATTCCATTCAGGATCCCGGCGGCGCGACGCGCGTGACGTTCGGCTACGGCAGCGGCGCCGATCGTGACAAGGTGACGTCGCAAACCTGGGCCACCGGCGAGAGCGCGACGTTCACATACGAAGCGGCGGGCGCGAAGACGATCGACGCGCTGAAGCAGGAGCGGCATTACCAGCTCACCGCGAACGCCGCCGATTACACGGCGGATCGCGCGCACATCAAGCAGGTCGATGAGCTGGACGTGCCGGTGAGCACGTACGCATTCGGCACGCTGCCGGACGCCGCGGCTCTCACCACGTTGTCGCGCAACGAGCACGGCAGGCGCACGTTCACATACGAATACAACGAGCACGGACTGCTCGCGCGCTCCACGCTGGCGGGCGTGCGCGAGACAACGTACGCGTACAACGGCTTGGGCGGCGCACCGGGCGTGGTGCTGAAGAGCGCGACCACGTCTGCGCTCGGCACATCGGCCACGCCGCCACTGACGCGGACCTATCTCTTCGCCGACGACACGACCGCGGACGGCAATCGCGCCACGCTGCTGAACGGCGTGCAGACGACCATCGGCGGCGCGTCAATGTCGGTGCGTTGGCCGCGGCCCAGTCGCAAGCAGCTGACCGACGCGGCGGTGAACAGCGAGATCACCGAGACGCTTTCGCTCGACGACACCGGCCGCGCGATTGATGAGAGCAGCGCCGGCGGCAACGACGCGAGCGGCAGCACGCTGGCGCGCAACACGCGCTATCTACCGAGCACCGCGACGGAAGCGCTGCGCGCGCTGCCGGAGTCGGTGACCGTCGGCGACACCACCACCAGGTTCGCTTATTCGAGCGACGGCCTGACCACGACCGTCACCGATCCGCGCGGCGTCGAAACGACGGCCACACTCGACGAATGGCTGCGGCCGAAGCAGGTCACCAGCCATGATCCTCAAGACGCATCGCTGCAGAGCGACGAAGAGACCACGTACGACATCGACGGCCGCGTGACGAGCGTCGCACGCAAACGCGCCGGCACGACGCTGCAAACCGACTTCGCCTACGACGCCCTCGGCCGTCTGACCAGCAGCACCGTGCACAACGTCGCGAACGCGGAGACGCCGGACGGCACGGCCATCTCCACCGTCACCTACGATCTCGCGCAGCGCACCATCACGCGCTATCCCGCGGGCGGTGCGGAGATCGTCGATAAGCTCGATGGACTCGGCCGCCTGCAGACGCGCACGACCAAGAGCGGCAGCGACGGCGACATCGTCGAGCAGTTCGTCTACGACATCGCCGGCAATCTCGTCTGGAGCGGCAACAGCCACACCGCGGGCGCGACGGCGTTCGACATTCACGATCGCGCCGTCGAAACGCTGCAGGCCGATCACACGCGCAGCGTCTTCGAATACGACCCGATGGGCCGCGTCACCGCGACACGCCGCTACGGCAGCGGCGGCACGCTCATCTCCGAATCGACGGCCACGTTCACCGCCGCCGGGCAGCTCGAACGCGCCACGGCGAAAGTCGATGCCGGTGTGGAGCGGACGCTCATTACGAAGTGGGATGGCGCCGGCCGGACGACCTTCACCGACATCAGCGGTCGCATCGCGAAATTGCACTTTGACGCGGCGGGCCGGCTCGATGCCGCGTCAATCGGCGATGCGGCCACCACGTTCTCGCGCTACGAGATGTCGTCGGCAGCCGGCGATCTCGTGAAGAGCGGCAGGATCATCGACAAGAGCGGCCGCGCCATCGCCTTCGAGAATGACTACGACGCCTTCGGCAACGTGAAGCGCAATCAGGTCGGCCTCCTCGAATGGAAGCAGGACTTCGATGAAGACGGCAATGTCGTCGCGCAGTCGCTGCCGGCGCGTGGCGCGTCGCAGTACGCGTACGACGCGCGCGGCAACGTGCTGTCCGAAACGCGGCCCGACGACACTGCCATCCATCACGGCTACGACATCACCGGCGCGGCCATCTCGTATCGCGACGGCTATCGGTCGCAGACCGTGCCCGACGGCGAGAAGACCATCACCGAGAACGACGCGCTGGGGCGGCCGAAGGCTCGCCGGTACGCGGACGACACGCACGAATCGTGGACCTACGACGCGGAACGGCTGCAGCAGTACATCGACCGGCAGGGTCGGATCTTCCGCTACGTCTACGACTTTGCGGGTCGCGTCTCGAGCGTCACTGACGGCGCTGACGCCGAGCTCGAACGCTATACATACGACGACGCCGGCCGCCTGCTGAAGGCGCGCACCGCCGACGCGGAGAGCGCGTATGAGCTGTACGACTACGAGGGCCATCCCGGCCGCACCGTGCAGACGCGCTTCCGCAATCACTCCGGCTTCGCGAAGACGCCGGAAGTGCTCGACAGCTACGTGCAGACGCACGAATGGAACGAGCACGGCGAGCGGTCGCAGTGGACCATGCCGCGCGCGGCGAATGGATCACTGCCCGCGCAGTGGACCGAGCGCGTCATCGAATCACACGACGCCGCCGGCAACGCCACGCACATCGACCGGCAGGTTGCCGGCGGTGCGTCGCCGGTGCGCCTGCTGACAGCGGACTATCGCGATGCAGGACGGCCTTCCGCGCGCACCGTCACCACCGACTGCGCAAACGAGAGCGGCTGCACGTCGAGAGGCATCATCCGCGCGTACGACTACAACGACGCGGGGCAGATGACGAAGCTCAGCGTTACTGCGCCGTCGCTCGTCATTGCGGGCTCCGAGGTTTCTTACGACGGCGTGCAGGTGGCGGAGGCGACGCTGCTGGGCGTGTCGGCGAATCAGCGGTCGAGCGTCTACACGTACGACGCGCTGAGCCGCGTGGCGTCGGCGAAGATCGCCATGACGAAAGGGGAGGGCGCCGCATCGACGGAGAAGCTCGATCCGTCCGACTTCCGCTTCGCGTTGGAGCGTCCGTCAGCAGTGCCGGGATCGCAGCCGTCGCTCGCCTTCGAGCATCGCACCGGCCACAAGATCGCCACCGCCACGCGCGGCGCGATGCCCGCGCGTTCGTTCCGCTATTGCAACGGTGCGGAGCGCGTTGACGATGGCCGCTTCACGTATGAATTCGACGCGCGCGGCCGGCTCATTCGCGCCACTGAAATTCCGCCGGCGGTTCCGGCCTTCGTCCGCCGCTTCAGCTACGACTACTCCGCATCCGATCGCGTAGTGGGTCGACGTGCCGAATACGCGCAGGTCACCGCCCTTCCGCCCGCGCCGCCCTCCGCCGACTGCGCAGCCATCCTCGCCCTTCCTTCGGACGCGTGGCACCTCGAAGACCGCGCGCCGGAACTCGCCGTCGACGCATTGCCTCCCGACGTGACATTTGTCTGGGACGTCATCACCGACCGCCTCGTCGCCGTGTTCGATCCGAACGGCCAGCCCGTGCGCCAGTTCATCCACGGCGGCCAGAGCTACGACGATCCGATCGAAGTGACGATCCGCGGCGCCGGCGCGAACGAAGTCCGCCGGCTCTATCCGATCTTCGACGAAGCCGCCACCGGCACGTTGCAAGCCATCGTGAACGCGAGCGGCGAGCTCGTCGCCCGCAGCGTCCCCGGCGGCGCCTACGGCGAAGACGAAGCCGGTCTCGAAGGCCCCGCCGTCGACCGCATCACCGTCACCAAAACCGCCTCCGGCGCGGTCGAGATCTCCCTCCGCTCCACCGAAATCCTCGACGAAACCAGCGTCGCCACCGGCGGCCGCCTCGCCACCATCACCGCCGACGACAAGGTGGTACGATCCGCTCCAGCCGCACCACAGCTCATTGACAACTACACAATGCGCTGGACGCTCACCGCGTCCGACTGGCAAACGCTGACAGACCCGACGCCGGTCACCGTCAACGGCGAAACCTTAACCCCAACCGCAATCTCCATCGCCGCCACATCGACCCTACGCGCCAAAAGCTGGCCCGCAACAACCCCGTTCCTCCCGGCCCCGCTCTGGTCCTCGCTCCGCTCGTCCCCGGCCCTCCCGGCGGAGGCGCGCGAGTCGCTCACCACTCTCACCACCGCTCTAGCCACTCCCACGACGTTAACGCTCTTTAACTCGCCCTCCCTTGCAGCCCTCGGCAGCAGCGTGGCAGGGGCGGAACGGGAGGGTGGGGTGGTCGGGTGGCAGGGGTTGTCGTTTGCGGAGACGGCGACGGGGCTCGTGTATGTTCGCAATCGGTGGTATGAGCCGGGGACTGGGACGTTCTTGTCGCCGGACCCGCTCGGCTATCGAGACAGCTCGAATCTTTACGCGTTCGTCGGCGGCGATCCGGTCAACGGGCGTGATCCCACTGGTGCAGAAAAGAAGCTCGATAAGGTGATCGGATTCTTCCTTCCCGGCTGGGACGAGGCGGGCCGCACCGAGACTTCGACTCAACTGCACGCTGCAGCTGATGCGATCGATGCCGTCGCTGAAGAAGCTTTGAACGGCACGGACGATAGCCAGTGGTTCACGCGGTCGGCCGCTCAGACAATGCAGCTTGCATCGGCCTTCTTGCGGCAGGGCGACACATCGGGAACTGAGTTGGCCGAGGGCAAGTGCAGCTGGCAAGTCGTTCAGAACCGCGTCTACGAAGGGATGCCGCTGGAGGAGGCGCGAGCACTTCTCCAGGATTGGGACTACCTCACTGATCAGGACAAGGCGCGCGTCATCTCGATGGGGATTTCGAAGGCGGCGAGCGTTATCGCTGGCGCACGCGGGCTTCAGCAGACGCTCTATGAGCCGGTCGTACCTACTGCGCCTGTACGGAATACACCACGGGTAAATCTGGTGCAGCCGCGGCGCTCGGCTCCTGCGCCACGTGTCGAACCGCCCTATGCGGTCACGAAGACCAATTACGCAAAAAACTTCAAAGCGGTCAGTGAAACGCCCGCGGGACACGAAGTACATCACACGTTCTTCCAGAAATATCGTGCTAATTTTGCGGCGAGAGGCGTCAACATCGACGAGATGAGATTTCTGCGAGGAATCGATCCGAAGGTGCATGCGCGACTGACGGCGGCGGCTGCGAAACTCGAACGGACACTTGGTCGCAGGCTAACCACCGACGAAGTCATGGATCTCGCCGTCAAGTACGATCGTGACTTCAATGCGGCGTTGGTGCGACGTACGAAGCCACCAACGCCTTCGGGTGCGCATTAATGACGCTCAAAGAAGCTTTCTTCAAAGACTTGGCACATCACTTAGTGATGTGGCGCGACGATTTAGTGGCTGCGATCAAAGATCCCTCGACGGCCACCTGGGCAGACTCGCACTCGGTACTGGAGCGACTCAATCTTCAGTGTGGCGGTATTGATGCGGAAGATTTGCGCGCAGTATTGAACGAATGCTTTCGCGGAATTCTGCATTCAACTCTCGTGACGCTCGATGGTGGGAGTGACGTGAGCGAAACGGGCACGCTTCAGTTGATTGATGCCGACACGCAGCAGCCTCTTACGGCCGGAGCCCTTCACGAGGAGTTCTTCCAATACCTCGCAGAGCACGACATGTTGTGAATCGATTTCTTTGTGAGTGCATCCGGGCTCGCCAGTGGCGCCAGCTAAGACTGTGTTGCGGTCTGACACGGCCGCGGGTTGCAAGGTTCCGCGCGCCTTACGGCGCGCTCGTCCATCGTGGGCTGCACGTCAAGCGCTGCGAGGCGCTCGTAGCGCGGCCGTGCAGCTGAACACGGTCTTAGCCGGACGCGGTTCATCGCGGCCGCGCGCGCCGCCCTCGCGCTTTCGCGCGCCACCGGACGCTGCGCGGTTCGTCGTTCGAATCAACTGCACTTCATTGAGCGGCACATTCCCCCAGCGGCGGCGCCACGCGTCCCCACGCGCACCGCCGCCGCTTCCCCCGTGCGACCGCGCGCGCGTTGAGCAGCGAGATAGCATGCATCCGGTCAACTCAACTGCATCGGCGAGTTCTCATCTTGGCTGACACTCCCATTCGAGTTCCAATCAACGATCTGAAGTGAGCTGGCGTGAGAAGCTCGATGAATTGAGCGTCGATATGAACGAACGAGCAGGTAATGCTCCTGTTCGTCGCTGCGGGAGCTCCGTCGCTTTTCGTGGATCGCGTCGGTCAGACTGCTCCGTTCGTCGGCGACGATTACCTGGAATTCCTGCGACCGATGGAGCGCAGTTCGACTACTTTGTACTTTTCGGTTCCGCGCCAATCTCAATTTCCTTCCCTTATCGGGGCGAATGCGACGAGGCGGGGAATCGTCGATAGCCGGCAGCATTTCGTCATCGGTGCTGATCCCGGCGGCAGTGCGTTTATGTTGCGGCAAGATGGCGCGGTAATTCTCGTGTAGATCCTCCCGATGGAATTCGCGCGAACAGTAGCGGCTTTCCTCGGCGAACCTCTCGATACGGTATTTATGGGGCCGGGGTATTTCACGTTGTTCCCGAACGGTGTGCGCGAAGACAACGACTGGCTCAATATTCTTAAGCGACGAAACTGGATTGCTGCAACTTAGTCGCCGCTGCCGACAGCCCCACCCCCACAAAAAGCAGGCGCAGTCCCAAAATCCCTGCGCCTGCTTCCGCAGCGCTCAACGCGCTCTACGCGCATCAACGCGTCAACGCGCAAACCCCCCTTACGGCAGCGGCACCGTCGGCCGGCTGTCCGGGCTATCCGTATTCGTCGTTGCCGTGAAGAACTTGCGCACGTAGCGCTTCACGATGTCGATCAGGCCGGGCTCTTCCGCGCCGCCGCGGTTCGCGGACTGGGTGGCCGTGGGGCGGGATGGGCGGGCGGGGGCGGCCTGGGCGGGGGTCGGGAAAGCCAGGGTGATGGTGGTCAGGACGAGGGCGGCGGCGAGGGTCTTGATCGAGGTACGCATGATGTTCTCCTTTTCCTTCTCAAATGTATGGACTGACGGGACGGCGTGAATGGACAGCCGGGCTCTGGACGAGGTCCGGCTGCGTGGTTGAAAACGGATGTGATTCCTCCTTGTGGCGCAGTCTGTTCGTAATCGAACGTGCAGCGGTCGCCCGCTGGAGATTGCCTGGCGGAGGCGCGCCGGAGGGCGCTGGGCTAGTCTCGGGCGGGGTTGCCTGCCGGAAGAGTTGCAAATAGGCGGGGCCGCTCGGCCGGGAGCTCTCGCAGGAATTCGTACACATGGCGAACCAGGCTCGGTTTCGCCTGACCGAGAGCTACGGCCTCGCGGAGGAACGATAATGCGGTGATCGCACGCGAGGTCATCCCGGCGCGGCTGAAACGGGTGACGATGTCGCGGCAGATCGCCGGCACTTCCGACGCGTCGCCGGTGAGCAGCATCGCTTCCGCCAGCTCGAGCGCCACGAGCCCGGCATCCGCGATCATGTCCATCTGCTCGAACTCCTGCCACGCCTGACGCAGAACCGGAATGGCATCCTTCAGCCGGCCGGCCACCACGAGCGTCTGCCCGAGGTTCCAGCGGCTGCGCGTCCGCTCCGTCTCCATGTCCAGCATCGCGAATTCTTCGATGCTCCGGCGCAGCAGCTCCAGCGCTTTCTCCGGCTCACCGAGATCCGAGTAGCAGAGGGCAACGTTGTGCACGACGCGGCTGCGCGTCAGGCTCTCCAGCGCCGGATCGTCGATCACCGACAGCCAGATCGACAGCGCACCGCGCGGATCGGGACGCTCGAGCACGATGGCCGCCTCCGTCACGCGCGCGTTCAGATAGCGACCGCGATCGCCGAAGCGAAGGAACGTCGCCGCCGCCTCGCGCGTGAGCGTGATGGCCTCTTCGATGCGATCGATATTGCGCAGAATCAGCGCGCGGCAGATGGCCACGCGCGCCAGGTCGTACTCCGGCAACGGCACCTGCGCGAACAGCCGCTGCGACTGTTCCGCAGAGGCGAGCGCTTCCAGATGCCGGCCCATGAACGACAGCACCGTGGCGTGATCGCGCAACGCCTGCGCGCGCAGCTTCACCACGTAATCGCACGGATAGGCGATGACATCGAGCTCGTTGGCGATTTCGATGGCCATCGTGGAGATCTGCAGCGCATGGGCAGGCGTGTTTTCGAGCATGGCGCGCGTCCGCTCGAGGAGCTGGCGCACCATACCGGCCGTCCAGGCATCGCGCGTTTTCCGAAGGCGCGTCGGCCACCAGGCGATCGGTCCCGTCAGGATCTCGTCGCAAAGCTGCGAGGCGCGCGCATCTTCTTCTTTGCTTTTTTCGGCGAAGGCCGTCACGTCGATCACAAACTGACGCGGCGCTGCTGCCGATTCCGTCGCTTCATCCCACGTATCGGCCGAGGCCAGCACCTGCACCAGTTCCCGGTGCTCTCCGAGCTCGCGCGCGCATTCGGCGCAGCCCGAAAGGTGTGTCTCGATCTCCGCCGCAATCGGCGAAGTCCCCTCGGCGTACTCGAACAATGCCTCGTCGTCGAAGTGTTGGTCGATCGTTTGATTCATGGCGTCAGAATTACGGCCGTCAAGGTAGCACGAATGAAGGATATTTGTCACTAAGGAACGCAAAGGTGGCAATCAGGCACCGCGCGCCCTTGCCTGAAGGAGTTGCACAAAGCGGCAAGTCCCTACCTGTGGATGCGTTTTTTCTGCCGGGACGGGGTGGGAGGGTGGCTGGGGAGGGAGGATTCGAACCTCCGAATGGCGGCTCCAAAGGCCGCTGCCTTACCACTTGGCGACTCCCCATCGCAGGCCGGCGCAGGGCTTTCCGACGGCCATTTGTC
>DASSMK010000364.1:0-15291 GCA_035688915.1 Thermoanaerobaculia bacterium | reverse complement strand
CCGGAGGCCTCCCGTCGTCGTCTTCCTCAACTCCACGACCGCGCCACCGCCACAGCCGCGAAGCCGGCGGTGAGGCAGCCCAACAGGGTCGCGGCGATGTAGGTGAATGCGGTTGTGTATGCGCCGCTGTGCAGGTACTCCGTTGCGTCGTGATTGAACGCGGAGTAGGTCGTGAAGCCGCCGAGAACGCCGGTGGTCAGGAACAGTCGGACGTCGGGCGTGAAGCGGGCGCTCTCGATGATCAGTGTGATCAGGAACGAGCCGAGCACGTTCACGATCAGAGTGCCGAACGGAAAGGCGGGGCCGAAGGCGCGCGCGGCCCAGAGTGCGGTGAGGTAGCGCGCGCCGCTGCCGATCGCGCCGCCGGTGCAGACCAGCAGCAGGCGTGTCACCGCGCCCCTCCGCGCAGCTCCGTTTCGCGCGAGCGATAGAGCTCGATCGCGTCCACGATCACCTGGCGCGCTTCTTCGGGTCCAAGGAAGTGCTCCACGATGACGATCTTGTGCTCGAGGATTTTGTAGTCCTCGAAGAAACGGCGCACCTCTGCGAGACGATGCGGCGGCAGTTCATCGATCGACGTGTAGTGCGCGTACTCCGGATCGTTCACGTGCACCGCGATCACCTTGTCGTCCTCTTCGCCTTGATCGCGCATCTTCATCACGCCGATCGGGCGCGCCATCATCATCGACAGAGGCACTACGTCGGCCTGGCCGAGGACGAGGGCGTCGAGCGGATCGTGATCTTCGCAATAGGTGCGGGGGATGAAGCCGTAATTCGCGGGATAGTGGACGGAGCTGAAGAGCACGCGGTCCACGCGCAAGAGGCCCGTCTTTTTGTCGAGCTCGTACTTGTTCTTCGAGCCCTTCGGCACTTCGATCAGCACCGGAACGATGGCTGGCGCTTCGGCGCCGAGGTCTACGTCATGCCACGGATGCATGTGCAACTCCCCTGTTATGATGAAGGCTCGATCCCATGATCCACTTCTATCACGTGACGAAGCGTTTCGATCGCTACTCCACGGCGCTGCACGACGTCACGTTCCACATCGAAAAGGGCGAGTTCGTTTTCCTCACCGGCCCGAGCGGCGCCGGCAAATCGACGCTGCTGAAGATGATCCTCCGGCAGATGACGCCGAGCGAAGGTCAAATCGTGGTGAACGGCCGCAATCTGAACGCGATGCGGAAGTCGCAGCTCCCCTACTTCCGTCGCGAGATCGGCATGGTCTTCCAGGACTTCAAGCTCATCGAGCGGATGACGGTCTTCGAGAACCTGTCGTTCATCCTCACGGTGCTGAACGTTCCGCCGAAAGAGCACAAGAAGAAGGCCTATCAGGCGCTGCGCATGGTCAGCCTGCATCACAAATTGAATGCGTATCCGCCGCAGCTCTCCGGCGGCGAGCAGCAGCGCGTCGCGATCGCGCGCGCGCTCATCAACGATCCGCTCGTGCTCATCGCCGACGAGCCGACCGGCAATCTCGATCCCGACCTTTCGCAGGAGATCGTGCAGATCTTCTCCGAAGCGAACCTGCGCGGCTCGACGGTGCTGCTGGCCACGCACGATCGCGAATTGATCCGCACGAGCGGACGGCGCGCCATCACGCTCGCGCAAGGCCAGATCAGCGAGGAGCGCGCGTCGCGTGTCGATCGGCCGGTGGTGCGGGAGGGTGTGTTTGGGATCGGTGGATGACGTCCGCCTCCTGACGCGCACCCGCTAAACTCCCCGCCGATGCCCCGCCGCGAATTTCTCCCCGGCCGCAACGAGCCGGAAGTTCCCTCCAACGCCTTCTCGTATTTCTTGCGCGAGGCCATCCGGCGCATCTGGGTCTCGAAGCGCACCTCCTTCGTGGCCGTGGCCATGATCTCCATGTCCCTCCTCATCCTCGGATTTTTTTTGCTCGTTTCCGAGAACCTCGAGCGCGCCATCGAAGAGTGGCAGGGTAAATCGCGCGTGGTGATCTATCTCGATCCGGCCGCGCCGCAGGAGCAGGTCGCGGCGGTCGATGCGTTTCTGGCGCGCGATCGCGATTTGGCGCGGCGTCGCTTCGTCTCGCGCGATGCGGCGCTGGCGCGCTTCAAGAGCTACTTCACGAATCTCAACGACGTGGTCGGGCAGCTCGATGAGAATCCTTTCCCCGCCTCGTTCGAAGCGGAAGTGCCGCCGGCCATTGCACAAACGCGCGCGTTCGATGTGCGCATGTCGCAACTGCGCGCACTGCCGGGCGTTGATGAAGTGCAGTACGACTGGGAGTGGATCTCGCGGCTGCGGCGCCTCGTCAGTCTGATCAATCTTGTGGGCGTGATCGCGGGCGGGATCCTGGCCATCGCAGCGGCGTTCACGATCGCGAACGTCATCCGCCTGACGATGATGCTGTATCGCGAAGAGATCGAGATCATGCGATTGGTCGGCGCGACGGAGCGGATCATCCGCGGCCCGTTTCTGATCGAAGGATTCCTGCAGGGAACGATCGGCGGCGTGCTCGCGGTGGGCCTGCTGTTCGGCCTCTTCGAAGCGGCGCGCCGCACGCTGGCGCCATCGAGCGCGATGCTGTGGGGCTTCCTCTTCGCCGGCTTCCTCCCCTGGCAAAAAATCGGCGCCCTCATCCTCGGCGGCATGCTCGCCGGCTGGTTCGGCAGCTGGCTCTCCGTGCGCGAAAGGACGGACGTATGAAGCTGACGGGAAAGACTGCCCTCGTCACCGGCGGCGTGCGACGCGTGGGACGCGCCATCGCCGATGCGCTCGAAGCGGAAGGCGCGCGCGTGCTCGTCACGTCGCGATCACCGTCATCCGACATCCAGGCGGATCTCACCACGCGCGACGGCGTTGAACGGTTGCTGGCGCAATTGCCGGACGTCGATGTATTGATCAACTCCGCGGCGAATTTCATCAAAGAGCCATTCGATGCCGTGACGTGGGAGAACTTCGACGAAACGTTCGCGCTGAATGTGCGCGCGCCGTTTTTCCTCTCGCAAGCGATCGGCATGCGCATGCGCGAGCGCGGCTGGGGACGCATCGTCAACATCGCCGACATCGCTGCCATCGTGCCGTTCCCCGCGTATTTGCCGTACAGCATGAGCAAGTCGGCGATCGTGGGTCTGACGCGCGGATTGGCGAAAGCGCTTGCGCCGGCGGTACTGGTGAATGCGGTCGCGCCCGGTCCTGTGTTGCCGCCGGACGAATTCACCGAAGAGCAGATGCGCGAAGCGGTGGCGCCGACGCTGTTGAAGCGAACCGGCAGCGCGGAAGATGTGGCGCGGGCGGTGGTCTTTCTCGCGACGAATGACTACATCACCGGCGTGACGCTGCCGGTGGACGGCGGACGGCTGCTGCGATGAGCACGCGCCGTTCGCCGATGTTTTTGAAGCGCCTCGTGCGCGTCGACGGACGGAAAGTCATCGCACGGTTTCTCCGCGAGCCGGGCCGCGCCGCGGTGATCACGTTTCCGACGCATGCCGACGCACGCCGCGCCGCATCGAAGCTCATCGTGCAATACCGCCTCGCGGGCTCCGACGAAGAGTGGGACGAGCAGTTGCTGTTCCGGACGGAATTGCTGCGCGCGTACAACTCGCTCGAAGACGACGAGTAGTCCGCGCGCAGCGGCTCTTACGGAAGCAGATGCTCGCGCGACGATGCCGCCGCGTCGTGCGGCACGCGCGCGTAATGCTCGCCCGGCGGAAGGATCGTCAGCACGCCTGCAGCCGCGTCGAACGAAAACAATCCGCCGATCTGCGCGACGTGCTCCGCGGATGCGGAGATGACGCTGCCGGTTTCATTGTTCGTCGCCAGATCGTGCAGCCCTTGCAGGGTCATGCTCGGCGGCACTGCGCCCTCGGCCGCCGGGAAGATCACGGTGGCCGTCAGGATCGACGCGGGGAATCCGTTGCCGCCGAAAAGATTCGTCCGTTTGGTGGCCGTGAGCTGCGCGGTCTGTCCGGTCTTTTGGTCGACCGCATTGGCGCCGGCGTACTGCCAGTTCCCGACGCCATCGGTGACGGTTTCGTTGAAGAGCAATGCCAGCTGAAACGTAAAGTGCCTCGCCACGCGAACCTCCTTCGCGAGAGCGGGCCAAAAAACCGCGTCGCGTTCATCTTAGGGATGACGCAGCGGTGCGGATCCCTACCGCCAATTATGTCCGGCAAAAAAAGCGACGGGCGCGTGGGGCGCCCGCCGCGAGAAAGAATCGCTGCAGAACTGATTACCGCGAGTTGATGTCGCGCACCAGCGTGACGCTGTTCGCGAGATAACTGGAACCGCCGAGGTTGCGGACCTGGACGTCGATGACATCGCCGCGCTCGAGATTCGTGAGCGGGTAGAGACGGCCGGAGACGCTGACCTGCGTGTTCGTGTCGTACTGCACGATCATCGTGCTGCCGGTGCCGGCGCCGCTGTTGAAGCCGGAGATCCAGTTCGTCGACTCCAGCTCGATGGTCCGGTTCGACGTGTTGATGTAGCGCACGGTGCCGCGGATTGTCGAGTACGAGCTCGACGTCGAGGAGCCGGACGTACCGCTGATGCTGCGCGTGACGGTCAGGTCATCGGCCACATAGCGTCCGTTGCCGTAGTCCTGCACGCGGATGTCCACTTCGTCGCCGCGTTCGAGGTCGGCGATGTTGTAGTTGCGGCCGCTGAAGTACACGGGCGTGTTCGACGCGTACTCCACGATCGCGCTGCCGGAGCCGTAGCCGCGGTCGAGCTCGATGGTGCGGCGCGACGTGTCGACCGAACGCACCGTGCCGTGCAGCGTCGTGGCGTAGGAGCCGTACGTGCCGTTGCTCGTCGGTGTGGTCGAGCCGCTGCGCGTGGCGTCGTACGTGACGGTCATCGATTCGGCGAAGAGCTGGTTGCCCGATTCGTCGACGCGAACTGTCACTTCATCGCCTCGTTCGAGGTCCTGCGGACGATAGCTCGTGCCGTTGTACGCGACCGTGGTGTTGTCGTCGTAGTAAACGCGCACCGCGCTGCCGCTGTTGGACAGCATGTTGGTGTAGCCGCTGACGTTGGTGAGCGAGACCGAGCGATTGTTTGCGTCGACGTAGTCGACCGTTCCGCGGATTTCATACCGCGACTGATTGTTGCTGCCATTGTTCGAGCCGCCGCCGAGCACATCGCCGACGGACCCGCAAGCAGACAGAAGCAGGAGCGCTAAAGCGCCTGCTGCGAGTGACTTAGAGGTCATCATCTTTCGCATCCTCCGAAGTTATTCAGAGAGCGAAAAGCGTGCCCTCGCGGGGAGAGATGGCGCAGGCGGACTCGCGACCGGCACCGACTGCGCCGGCCATGTGCGAATCCGCTGCGCCTGAGCTCGTCGTTCGCCTCGCGCGGCGCCGTTCGCACCTACGGAGTCAGACTGGCATTGCGGACGTACAGAGACCAAGGCACGGCGTGACCGCTGCCCATCCCCGATCCGAAAGTAATGAGGCTGAGATTCACGATGAGCGAATTGCTGTCTGCGGCGTTGAAAGTGCCGGCGGGCACGACCACCATTTCAACGTTGTTCTTCCGATCGAACGTGAAGGCGCCACAGGTGGACGGCGTCTGAAGACTAGACATCTCGGTAGACGCGTTGATCTGATTCCCTGTGTAGCCGCTGCACGCAAAACGTGCCGTCGTGACAGTCAGGTCAATGTCGTCGACGAGAGTCGGCGATGAGCCGATCGAGACCTGCGCAGGTTCATCCGTCCATGCGACCACCACAACGACGGGCTGCGTCGTGTCCTTTACATAGATGGGGACGTTGTAACCGTCACCAGCACTGTCAAACAGATACGCTTCGCCAGGAGAATTGACAAAGGTCTGAGTACTTGCGGTCGCATAAAGAAAGTCATCGAGATACAAGCGTCCAAAACCCTGCACGGCATTAGGACGTGCCGCGACCGCAAGGCCAGTCGCGCGATCGGTGCCCGATTTCATCGAAAGAGCGTTTCCGACCAGGATCGCCTTCACCATGGAAGGGCTGAGACGCGTGGCGTTCCGTTTCTTGTGCACAAGAATCGCAGCGCCGGCCGCGTGCGGTGCCGCGAAACTCGTACCCGTATCGGTGATGTAGTAACCGTCTGATGTGTTGATGCACATTTGTGCGAGCAGGCTGCTGCCAGGCTTGTATTGCGAGCGTGTCGTATGTACGAGTGTCGCCGGAGCCAGGATTTCGGGTTTGATTCGTCCGTCCGCCGTGCCGCGACGGCTCACGCCGGCCACATTTTTGAAGCCAGCTGCGATGAAGTCGTTCGGCTGGCGTGATGCGGTCGTATCACAGGCCGCGTAAGTCGTAGACTGCCAACTTTCACTAGCGCCAACAGAAATGACGTTCTTCGCCGTCGCTGGCGACAGAACCGCAGTCGTCGAATCGCCCGAAGAACCGCCGCCAATATTCCCCGCGGATACCGTGATCGTCATCGGCGTGTCGCCGGTTGTTGTGTCGGAGGTATCACGAACCGCGAAATCGTACTCTTGTGCTTCTTGCGTGTAATAGCCCTGATTCGCGTTGTAGGTATTGTGGCTATGTGTTTGCACGACAGCGCCGGCGAGATACGCATCATTCGCCCAGCTTCTTTCGCTGCCAGAGGTGAGGTAGGGCGACTGAATGATCTTCTGCACATAAATGCCGGTCTTCGGAGCCACGCCCATGCCCCGGAAGAAGTTTCCATCGTCGAGTTGGCTCGTCATCGGGAAACTCCCGGACGGAGGCGACGCGACCGGATCACCCACCGCTACACCTGCAACGGCGGTCCCGTGACCTTCTTTATCGATTGCGTAATCGTTGGGCACAGGCGTGCCGTTCGTGTAGGTGATGTAAGACTTTCGGACGATATCGGCTCGTAAAAGGTCGGGATGTGGATCGCGTCCATAGTTATAAAACGTGCTGGCCGGCGGAACATCCATTCCGCCGTCTGCAATCGCGATGCGATAAGCGCTGGTATCGAGCACACCGCGAGCCGACAACCACTGCCGGTAGTCATTCGCGCTTTTGTACGGTCGAGTGAGATCCTGGTAAACCTCCCCTGTCAGTCTTGCTGAAGGGTAATGACTCAACGCGATCGCTTCTCGTTCGCCTGAAAACGAGACCGTGCCTGCACGAGTCACACTGACGACGACTGGATCGCCTCCGAGCTCGACGAGACCGTCCGCCCTTGTTCGCACTGTAATGTTTCGATACTCACCGTATTCGGTGATTTTCAGTCGCTCACTGCTGATGGCCGCCAGATAACGTTCGACCGAATTCGCACCGGTCGTATTCTTGACGAGCTGGACGACATAGTCATCCGCCTCGTTCGGCAATGCATCAGACGAGCGGAGCCGCGCGCGATATGCGGCGTGATAAATCGATGTCCATTGCACGGACGGCTCGATGTCGAGGTCGGCAACGTCAGTTGCTCGTCCATATACGAGGGCCGTGTTGTACGGTATGTAACCGACGCTCCGGACGTTGTGCTGATGTAGCAATGCCTTCGCTGAGGCATCAAGTGGCGCGTTAAATTGAACGAGGAACAACCCTTCGCCACCCGCGTACGGCATCGTGGCCGCGCTCGGTACGTGAGCTGTTCTCGTGTCGATGGTTTCATCGGCCGGTGTGCGCACCAAATCCCATTCTGGATGCGCAATCGGTACGAACCCTTCTGCAGCTGCTCTACGCGACACGGCCGCGGCTGCCGTCTCGGGAACTTGGATGACGGTGTAAGTATCGTAATCACGCAGTCGTACGGCACCCATTTCGTGCAATAGCGCGGCGGAGGGGAGGCTTGCTGCCGCTCCGCGATTGAGTTGAAGTTTCGTCCAGCCAGGCCGGCCGGCCGCACCGGCTTTGGACGCAATAACGATGCAAATCAAGATGGCGGCGAGCGCGCCGATCGCATGGCGACGCGGCGCACCTGCGCGCGAACGCAAGAGGTTTTTCATAGAGGTGCCTTTGTTTGGAGATTGAACAACCGCAAGCGGACGTGTCGCGGTCGTGACAGAAATTATCGCTGACGCACATATGGAAGTCAAGGGCGCCACCTCATGAGCGACTCCGGACTATGCCACGCTGATGCGCTGTTTGTGCGTATTGCCAGCCGCGCTTGTCATCGGCGGAACTACCGTCTACCCTGCGGGGTGGTTTCGGCTGTGGCACACGACATAAAGGAGACAGACGACAATGCGACGTTTTCTTTTGACAGCCACTATTTTGATGGCTCTGGCCGCCACGCCGTGGGCACTCGCGCAGGAGCAGCCTGCGCTGGAACGAATTCTCGTTCCGGTTTTGTACCCTCCGACCGCCGGCGCGTTTGATTCTCTCTGGACGACTGAGCTCGCAATTCGCAACAACGGCAACGAAATCGCGTTCTTCACTCCGATTTTTTGCGGTGGCGTGTGCGGAGGCGTTACTACGCTCGATCCGGGCGCGAGCGGCTTCATTAAGCCACTGCTGTCGGCCGACGGCTTTCGCGGCGGTGCTTTCTTGTACGTCGATCGTAAACACGCATCCGACATTTCTCTCGCGCTTCGGGCTCAGGATCTTTCGCGCCAGGCGGAAACCTGGGGCACGGAGATTCCACTTGTACGCGAGAGCGAACTGCGCAGCGGCACGACCGTGTTATTGAACGTGCCTCTTGATACGCGCTTTCGCCAGACGCTTCGTCTGTATCACGGCGAGGCTACTGCTGTACCGATGCGGGTTCGGTTGCTGAGTGCATCCAATGAAGTGATTGCCGAGACGATTGTGAATGTGCCGGCCGCGACGGGGCAATTCATTCCAGGCTACGCGGAGATCGGCGCCTTTCGCAGCGCGTTTCCCACAGTGGGCAACGACGCGGCCATCCATGTCGAAGTGCGGCCGCTGATTGACGTCCGCTATTGGGCTTTCATCACAATCACCAATAATGCGACGCAACATGTCACAACCGTGACGCCTCAATAAGCCATACCGGCCTACCCCAACGCCGCGCTCACCAGCGCCTGCGCTTCCCCCTGAATGGCCCGCAGGTGCGCTTCGCTGACGAAGCTTTCCGCGTAGATCTTGTAGATGTTCTCGGTGCCGGAGGGGCGGGCGGCGAACCAGCCGTTTTGCGTCGTCACTTTCAGGCCGCCCAGGGGATTGCCGTCGCCGGGGGCGTTGGTGAGGATGGCGGTGATGGCGTCGCCTGCCAACTCCTTGGCTTGGACCTGTTCGGGCGCGAGCTTGCCGAGGAGGGCTTTTTCTTCGGGGGTGGCGGGGGCGTCGGTGCGGGCGTAGAACGGCGCGCCGTGTTGCGCCGCCAGGTCGCGATAAAGCTCGCCGGGATCTTTGCCCGTGCGCGCGGTCATTTCCGCGGCGAGGAGGCCCATGATGATGCCGTCTTTGTCCGTCGTCCAAACGGTGCCGTCGCGGCGGAGGAACGACGCGCCTGCGCTTTCTTCGCCGCCAAAACCGAGCGTTCCCGCCAGCAGTCCATCGACGAAAAACTTGAAGCCCACCGGCACTTCGTACAGCTTGCGATTCAGGCTCGCGGCCACGCGATCGATGAGACTCGAGCTGACGGCCGTCTTCCCCACCGCCGCATCGGCGCGCCAGTCGGGCCTATTGGCAAAGAGGTAATTGATCGCCACGGCCAGGTAGTGATTCGGATTGAGCAGGCCTGCGCTGCGCGTGACGATGCCGTGGCGGTCGTTGTCCGTGTCGTTGCCGAACGCGATGTCGAAGCGATCGGACAGCGCGATCAAACCGGCCATCGCGTACGGCGACGAGCAGTCCATCCGGATCTTGCCGTCCCAGTCCAGCGTCATGAAGCGAAAGGTCGGATCGACGGACGGATTCACCACATCGAGATTGAGGCGATAGCGCTCGCGGATGCGCGGCCAGTACGCCACGCCGGCGCCACCCAACGGATCGACGCCGATGTGAATGCCCGCGCGGTGAATCGCTTCGAGATCGACCACAGTCGCCAGATCGCTCACGTACGCCTCGATGAAATCGTGACGATGCGTCGTCTGCGCAGCGAGCGCTTTCGCGAACGACACGCGGCGGATCTTCGACGCGTCGCTCATCAACTCATTGGCCGCGTTCTCGATCGCCTTCGTGGCGGCGGTGCCGGACGGTCCCCCTTCCGGCGGGTTGTATTTGAAGCCGCCGTCCTCGGGAGGATTGTGCGATGGCGTGATGACGATGCCGTCCGCGCGGCCGCTCTGCCGCTCGCGGTTGTACGTGAGGATGGCGTGCGAGATCACCGGCGTCGGCGTGTAGCCGCGCTCCGCGTCGATCATCACCTCCACTTCGTTCGCCGCGAGCACTTCCATCGCGGAGACGAACGCCGGCTCGGAGAGCGCATGCGTGTCGATGCCAAGGAAGAGGGGACCGTCGATGTGGTTGGCGCGGCGGTAGTCGCAGATGGCTTGTGTGGTCGCGAGGATGTGTAGCTCGTTGAAGGCGGTCTTCAGCGACGAGCCGCGATGCCCGGATGTGCCGAACGCCACGCGCTGATCGCGCTGCGCCGGGTCGGGGTGCTCGGCGTAATACGCCGTCACCAGGCGCGGCACGTTGATCAGCATCTCTTCGGTCGGTCGTTGGCCGGGATTCGGCATGCGGTTCACCTCTTCGGTCGCGGAGCTTATCAACGAGAATGCCTGACATGACGCGCTCGATCCGCAAGCAGTACCGCGCCACCCGCGACGACATCGGCGAGCTGCACACGTGGCGGCCACTGCCGAACGAAGAGCTCGACCAGCTCGATCCATTTCTCTTCCTCAATCACCACGGGCCGCAGGTCTATCCGCCGCGCAACCACGGCCTGCCGTTCGGCCCGCATCCGCATCGCGGCTTCGAGACCGTTACGTTCATCGTGGAAGGCTCGCTCGCGCATCGCGACACGGGCGGCCACGAGAGCGTGATCGAAGCGGGCGGCGTGCAGTGGATGACCGCCGGGCGCGGGCTCGAGCACGAAGAGATCTCGCCGAAAGAATTTCTCGAACGCGGCGGACCGCTGGAGATTCTGCAGCTCTGGGTGAATCTCCCCTCGCGCCTGAAGATGACAGAGCCCGGCTACACCGGCTTGCAGCAGGCGCAAATCCCCTCCGTCAGCATCGGCGGCGCGACGGTGAACGCCATCTCCGGCGACTGGAACGGCACGCGCGGTCCGATCCCCTCGCTCACCGGTGTGGCGATGAGCACCGTCTCGCTTCCCGCCGGCGCGCAGACCACGCTCCCCGCGCCGCGCGGCCGCAGCGTCTTCCTCTACGTCGTCCGCGGTGAAGTGCGCATCGGCGGCGAAATCGCGCGCGCGTTTCATCTCGTCGATCTGAACGACGACGGCGACACGATCGCCCTCGAAGGGGTCAGCGACGCGCTGCTGCTCTACGGCCACGCCGATCCGATCGGCGAGCCGGTCGTCGCGCATGGGCCGTTCGTCATGAACACGCGAGAAGAAATCGTGCAGGCCGTGCGCGATTACCAGCTCGGCAAGTTTCGCTGATCTGCACAGCGTACTGGGCACTCCCCGCCTCGCCGCTCTCGCGAACCGCAGCTGGAGGTAGGGAAACGCTGCCGTGACGGCACTCCTTTAGTGTTCCGATCCATCCGTGCCGAACTTTTGAAGGGAGAGCCTCATGCGCAAATGGTGGCTGTGGCTGATCGCCGTCGTTCTGGTCGTGGCGGTCATCTGGGCAGTGAAAGTCTTCGTCTTCGTCGACAAAACCTTGACCACGGCGGTGAAAGACCTGAAGGACCAGAAGTCCATGATCGGCAAGATCAAAGACGAAGCGGCCGCCGCGGGTCGCACTCCGGAGAGCCTTGCCGCCGCGGATGAGGATTACTACGCCGACATGGATTACGGCGTGACGAAGAATCCGAACGCCGTCTACGACACGCTGAAGGAGTATCTGCAGCCCACCGCCACGCCTGCCGACGCCGTTCGCGCCGCCGTCATCGGCCGCAACAACTGGGTGGTCTGGACGGCCGGCAATGACCGGCTGTGGAACGAGCTCACCACCCGCAGCGTCGGCAACCTCGATCTCCTCAAGACCGTCTCCAACCATCCGCGCCTGAAGTGGAATCGCGATCAGCGCTGGAAGTGGTACGGCATCGTCAACGAGCCCTGCTACAAGATCAACACGGGCGCCGACGGCAAGCCCGCGGGGCGGCCGGATCGCTTCGGTCTTTATCTCGACGCGCGCGACAACACCGACCCGCGTTGCGCCACGCCCGATCCGTTCGAAAACGAACAGAAATATCCCGGCGTGAAGACCGGTGCGCGCGGCGATCGCCCGAACTTCCCCGCCGGCTCGTACTACGGCTACGCCACCGGCGTGGTCGGCCTGCGCCTCTTCCCGAATCCGCAGTTCGATGCGGCCGCGGAGAAGAACTGGAACGCCGAGAAGTACTACACCGATCCGAGCTACTACAACAATCCGAAGCTCATCAAACCGTACCGCGTGGGCATGTCGTGCGGCTTCTGCCACGTCGGGCCGAATCCGACGCGCCCGCCGAAGGATCCGGAGCATCCGCAGTGGGCGGAGCTGAACAGCAATCCGGGCGCGCAATGGTTCTGGATCTCGCGCGTCTTCATGTTCGATCAGGACACGCAGAGCTTCGTCTGGCAGCTCTTCAACACGTCGCGGCCGGGCGCGCTCGATACGTCGCTCGTCTCCTCCGATCAGATCAACAACCCGCGCACGATGAACGCGATCTACAACCTCCACGCGCGCCTGGGCATCGGCAAAGCGTGGGGGTATGAGGAGCTCGGCGGCGGCAGCAAGAACAACGCGCAGTTCAACGATTACGCGGGCGACGGCAAGCCGCTGCGCGCGGACTCACTGCTCACGCAGATTTACGACAAGCCAAACGTCGTGCGCACCACGCACGTCCTCAAGGACGGCTCCGACGCCGTCGGCGCCCTCGGCGCCCTCAATCGCGTCTACGTCAACATCGGGCTCGATTCGGAAGAATGGCTGCTGCACTTCTTCCCGCTCATCGGCGGCGGCGCGACGAAGCTCACGCGCATCTCGCCGATCGAGATCACCGCCATGCGCGAGAACTCCACGTACTGGAAAGCGAACGAAGCGCAGACGCCGTACGTCGCGCTCTTCTTCCTCGCCGCCTCGCCTCCTGACGACCTGATCAAAGCGCCCGGCGGTCAGGCGCACATCGCCAAAGATGTCGGTCTCATCCCGCGCGGCAAACAGGTCTTCGCCGACCGCTGCGCACGCTGCCACTCCAGCAAGCAGCCGCCGGAAGTGCTCTCGCGCTTCTTCCAGGCCGGCACGGCCGGACCCGATTACCTCAAGCACTGGAACGACTACTGGCAGTACACGAAGACGCCGCAGTACAAAGCCGCGATCGCGCAGATCGTGAACGCGCCGGACTTTTTGACCGACAACTTCCTCTCCACCGAGTTCCGCGTGCCGTCGTCGCTGCTGGAGACGAATCTCTGCAGCCCGCTGGCGACGAACGCGATCCGCAACGACATCTGGGACAACTTCTCGTCGGAGTCGTACAAACAGCTGCCGTCCGTCGGAACGATGAAGGTCATCGATCCGTACACCGGCGCCGAAAGCAATTACGCGATGCCGGCCGGAGGCCGCGGCTACACGCGTCCCGCGTCGCTCGTCAGTCTCTGGTCGACCGCGCCGTATCTGCAGAACAACACGCTCGGCTCGAATCACGACGACGCGACGTATCACGACAACGGCAAGGGCAAGTACTACAACCTCGATCGCTCCGTGAAGTTCTACGACGATCCGGGAGTCGAGCATCGCGTGGCGTCGTTCGAAGACGGCATCACCCAGCTGCTCTGGCCGGAGAAGCGCGCCGGCAACACGATGTTCAAAACCGCGTCCGGCAAGATGGCGCCGGGCTGGATCGACAAGACCACCCAGCGCAGCTGGCTCAACGTGATGCCGGGCTATCTGCCGAAGGCTATCTCCGACAAGTTGCCGCCGCAGATGATGAATCACGGCAATCCCAACCGGCCGCCGCAGCCCGGCTTGAATATCGGGCCGATTCCCTCCGGCACGCCGGTGAATCTGCTCTCCAACATGAATCTCACCGAGACCGATAAGGTCATCGACTCCGTCGTTCACCTCGGCCTCGATCTCCTCACCGTCAACCCGAACGCCAGCGACGAAGAGTTGAACAAGCACTTCGCGAACGCGAAGGCGCCGCTGCTCGCGGTCTGCAAGTGCCCCGACTTTGTCGTCAATCGCGGCCACTACTTCGGCACCGACTTTTTGCCGGCATCCGAAGGTGAGCCGGGCTTGAGCGATGCGGACAAGAAAGCGCTGATCGCGTTCCTGAGGACCTTCTAATGGCTGATGAGAAACCGCAATACGACTACATCGTGGTCGGCTCCGGCGCGGGTGGCGGCACATGCGCCGCCCGCCTCGCGGAGTACGGCTTCAAGGTGCTGCTGCTCGAAGCGGGCGGCGATCCGCGCGAGCTGAAAGGCGGCGACGCGCCGTATCCGGATGTGAACCGGTTGCCCGAGGATTACGACGTGCCGGTGTTCCACGCGATTGCTTCGGAGAACGAGGCGATGAGCTGGGAGTTCTTCGTCAAGCATTACAAGGAGAACTCGCTGGCGATGGCCGATCCGAAATGGCAGGCGCCGCCGCGCGACGGCATCTTCTATCCGCGCGCCGCCACTCTCGGCGGCTGCACGGCGCACAACGCGCAGATCACCGTCTATCCGCACAACAAAGACTGGGAGTACATCGAAGATCAGACCGGCGACAGCTCGTGGTCGCCGAAGAACATGCGCAAGTATTTTCAGCGCCTGGAAAACTGCCATCACCGGCCGATCTGGCGCTGGATCTACAACCTCACGCGCATCAATCCGACGCGGCACGGCTTCCGCGGCTGGCTGCAGACGGAAGTGGCCATTCCGAAAGCTGCGGTCGAAGACGAGGACATCGACAAGTTTCTCGTCAGGACCATCGCCGCGTGCGAAAAAACGCTCGGCACTCCGTTCTGGGAGCGCATCAAGTGGACGATCCTCGGCGACGGCGATCCGAACGACTGGCGCCTCGTGCAGGGCGATTCGACCGGCATCCGCTATCCGCCGCTGGCGACGAAAAACCATGCGCGCAACGGCGCACGCGAGCGCGTGCTCGACGTTGCGAAACGGTTGCCGAAGAATCTCACGATCGAGATGCATGCGCTGGCGACGCGCGTGCTGTTCGCCGAAGGAACGGAAAATCGCGCCATCGGCGTCGAGTATCTGAAAGGCGAAAAGCTCTATCGCGCCACGCCCACGCCGAGCAGCCAATCGGGCCAGCTGCGTCAGGTCTTCTGCTCGAAGGAAGTCATCCTGGCGGGCGGCGCGTACAACTCGCCGCAGCTGCTCATGCTCT
>DASSMK010000363.1:0-8454 GCA_035688915.1 Thermoanaerobaculia bacterium | reverse complement strand
GGGGGTCGGAGGTTCGAATCCTCTCGCCCCGACCAATCCGCCCGCGGGTCAGCGCAACGTCCCCGTAGCTCAGTTGGACAGAGCAACAGCCTTCTAAGCTGTGGGTCGAGTGTTCGAATCACTCCGGGGACACCACCGGGCACGGCCCGGTGCGCTGGTTGGCCGGGCCTTCTTCAGGATTGTGATCAGTGAGGCGCCATTTGCGCGAGCGCGTCGCGCGTCGCGAAAAGGCGTTCGGGCACGGCCTGGTGCGCTGGTTGGCCAGGCCTTCTTCAGGCTTGTGATCAGTGAGGCGCGGTTTGCGCGAGCGCGTCGCGAGGCGTCGCGAGACCATGCCCGCGACGCCCTCACATTGTTCCGAACAACGGCTGCAGTGGGCCGAAGACGTGGCTGACGCTCGTGTCGTTGGTCACGTGGCAGCTGAAGCAGTTCGTGCCTTGCGCCGACGTCGTGTCCACGCCCTGCTGGTACGTTTCCATCGTGCCGTTCGAGAGCCGGCTCGTGCCCACTTCATTGCCGCCCGGGAACGCACCGGTGGGAGCGTCGCCGCCGATCGTCCACGTCGCGCCGGTCATCACCATGTTCGCGCGCGGATCGCCGCTCTTGAGCATCGAGCGCACCAGGTTGTTGATCGACAGGATCTCGGTGTTCGATGCGGCCGTGCTGAGGAAATTCGGCTGCACGTCTGACGCAGCGCCCCACGCTTTCCAGCGCACCGTGTCGCTCGGGCTGATCGTGAAACCACCGGCGGTGTTCGCGTCGATCTGCGGTGCGTTGAATGACATGTGCTCCTGGTTGAACGGTCCGGCCGAGCCATTCTGGGAGAAGAGCCAGTTGCCGCCATTCACCTGCGGGATCGTGACCGTGGCGTTGCTCGTGTTGATGTACGTGTAGTCGCCATTCGGCATGTTGTTCTCGTGCTCGAACGTCGCCCAGATCATCTCCGCATGTCCGGCCGCGCTGCCGACGACGTGCACGCCGACCAGCGCGAGATTGGCGACTCTGGTCCCGTTCTGCACCCAATGATCGGGATCGGTCGTGTCGTATGTCGGGATTCGCGCGTTCATGGTGATGTACGTGCCCGGATTCGGCAGCGAAACGTTCTCCACCCAGGAGAGCTTCGCTTCGATGGCCAGCGCTTCCGGATCGGGGAACGTTACGCTGTGCAGCGCGGCGAAATTGACGATCTCATCCAGCTCCGCCTGCGTGGTCGGAAACTGCGTCGGCGTGGGCGTGATGCCGCCGTTCTTGGTGCCCGTCAAAAAGTACGCGTCCACGTCGTTGACGACCGTCGTGTAGTAGACGAGCGATCCGTTGCGCGCCTGCAGCACGGCGTTGCCGCCCGCCTGTCCCTGTTCGGTCTCCACGAGCGCTCCCAAGATGTCCAGGAACACCGGCACCTTCTCCACCATGAATTTCTGCACGACGCGATCGCGGCGCGCTTCGCTGCGGATGATCGGCCGCACGCCTTCGATGACCGCACCACTCATGTCGAAGAAAACCACCTTCCGCGATGCCTGTGCCGGCTGCTGCTCCTGCGGTTGCAGCTGTCCGGTCAGCTGTCCGGACATGGCGATGCGGCTCACTTCGCGCGTTTCACCGCGGCCGTCCAGCACGAGCGGGCGGCCGGCCGCGCTGAGCGGCGGCAGTTCGATCTCGCGCATCTGCCCTTTGCTGTCGAAGAGGAGCTGCAGATGGTTCGGTCCGACCTGCGCGGCGCGAATCGAGAAGTCTCGAATGACGCCGTTCTGGTGAGGAATGAACGTGCGGTTGCCGCTGGCATCGGGCGCCGAGACGTCGAAGAAGGCGGGCGAGTTGAAGATGCGGCCACCGCCACCGTACCTCGACGGCGAAGGCGACGTGAGCCAGAGATACATCTGCTCGGACCATTGATAGAAGCTGCAGTTCGGACTGTCGGGAAAATTGACGCTGTCCGCCGGCTTCACGACGCCGTTCTTCGTGACGGTGCCCGACTCGAACCATGTGGCGAAGGCCGGAGCACCGCCGGTGGTGTCGATGCACGTCTGCTTCGCGTTGGCGGGAAGGAATGTCGTGCCGCAGCCAGTGAAGAGCAGCAACTCGCACAATACGAGCGCCACCGCTGGCCGCCAGCTCCTGGAACGTTGAATCGATTGCATGGGACGCCTCCTGTTCTACTCACTTGTGGAGTAGTGACGGAGCAGTCCCGCGCGTTTCAAACGTTCCCGTAAAGAATGAACGGCGCCCAGTAATACGGCTGTGCGTAGACCGTTCCGCTGCGCAGCAGTGAGAGCTTGGCTTCACGCAGTGCGGTAGCGGGGTCGGCGCCGCGCGCGAGTGACGCGTACATCGCATCCATCAGCTTCGGCGTGGCGCGATCGTCAACGTCCCACAGTGCTGCATTGACGCGCTTCGCTCCGGCGCGCAGAAACGCCCACGACAGACCGACCAATCCTTCGCCGGCGTACGCGCGTTTGCCCGCGCTGTTGCAACTGGACACGGTGACCAGTTCCGCGTCGAGTGGTGAGGTGATCACGTCGGCCGCGGACAGCCGTCCCTGCGCGAGGATCACTGCGGAATCGAGCGGCGAGAGCTCGCTGGCCGTGCCATGCGCGACGAAGTGGACGAAGCCGAATTGCGCCGGCTTGCTGTTCAGGTATGCGGCAGGAGTGGCGTTCGTGCCGGAGAGCACGATGGGATGCGCAAAGTGCTCGCTGACGCGCTGCATCTCATCACCGGCACGCTGGAGCGCAGGAAAATCCGGACCGGCATCCGGCACCGCACCGATGATGAGCAGCGCGTCGTGGTTTGCACGTGTGTGCACAGCCTCGATCAATTGCAGCGACGACGCGTAGCTGATCGTCGCGTCTTCGATCCAGTAGCGCGACCGCGGCGTGATGAGCGTTTCGAAATTCAAGGCCGTCAAACGCTCGTGCGGAATCACCACCACACGATCGCGCGTGGCGCCGCCGGCCGGTGCGACGAGCATGTCGTACAACGCACGCCCGCGCGCGCTTTCGCGGCCGCGCCGCGATTGCAGCAGCTCGCGCGCGTACTCATCGACGGCGCGTTCGATCTCAGCCTGTTTCGGCAGACGATGCACCGTCACGCCGTTCGCCGTCGCGACCCACAACAGCGAGCGCTCCGATGCGAGCCAGTAGCTGAGGATCGTGGCGTGCGTGCGCCGCGCGAGCTGCGATGCAGACGTCGCTTCGTCGTCCATTTCGCCGCGCCGCAGCAGACCGATGCCTTCGCGCAACGTGCGCGCGCGGCTGCGCTCCGCCACATTCAACGCTGGTTCGACACGGCCGTTCGCGAGCAGCAGCTCGATGTATTCGTCATAGAAGCGGCGCAGGTTCGTCTCGAAGGCGAAGCGATAGAACTCCGTTGCGTACAGCTCGCCGCGCGCGAGATCGCCCGTCTCCAGCGCCGCCGCATACATCCGCACCGCATCGTCCGTGCGTCCGGACCGCGCGTACAAATGCGCCGTCGCCACTTCCGCCTGCCAGCGCAACGGCGGATCGCAGGAGTCGTCGATGACGCGCTCCAGCTTCGCCAGCGCTTCGTCCGGCCGGCCGATGATCGACGTGATGCGCGCGTCGTTTAGCGCGGCCGGCCACGGCTTCGCGCCGAGCTTGATCGCTTCGCGATTCACCTCCGCCGCACGCGCAAAATCGCCGCGCTCGATGTACACCGTGGCGAGATTCGTCAGCGCGGAGGCGACGCGGCCCGGATCGTTCACCGTACGCGCTGCCATGACCGCGCGCTGCGCATACGGCAACGCCTGCGTTGGTTCTTCGCGCAGCAGATACACGTTGGCGATGTTGCTCAGCCACGTTGACTGCACCCGCGTGATCCCGTGCCGCTCCGCCCAATCCTCGGCCGTCAGAAACCGATCGAGCGCCGCGTCGGCGTCGCCGAGGTTGAGATAGCACCAGCCGACATTGCCGCCGATCTTGCGGACTACGTCGCGCGCGTCGATGCTGCGCGCCAGCCGCGACGCCGCTTCAAAATGCGCGAGCGCGCGTTCCCACTCGCGGCGATTCATCTCGATCGTGGCCAGCATGGCCGTGGCGTTCGCGAGGATGTACCACTGCTGGCGTTCGTGCGCTCCACTCATCGCAGCGTGGGCGAACCGCTCGGCGCGGTCGTAATCGTCTTGCTTGAACGCCGCCGCCGTTCTTTGCATCGCCACTTCGGGACGCAGCGAAGGCATCGTGCGCGCCGCAAGCGCATCCGCTTGCGCGTAGCTCGCTTCCGCCGCCGCGGAATCGCCGGCGCTGAAGTGGGCGAAGCCGAGCGCGATCAGCCGCCGGACGCCCGCTTCGGCGGAAACACTGCGCGGCGTCGCGGCGAGCAGGGACAACGCACTGCGCGAATCGCCGCGCTGCGCAACGACGTACGCGGAGAGAACGGCGAACGATTCGTTCCAGCGCGCGTCGCTCGAGTAGCGGCGCATGCCGTCGGATGCGGCGGCCGCGGCCTCTTCGTACATCCCGCGCTCGACGGCGATGCGCCCCCGCTGCAGCAGTGCTTCTGGCGCCTCGGCCGGCTGCCGGTCATCGCATGCAACGACGACCAGCAGCAGAGCGAGTGCGCGTAGCTTCAAGGGAACGTTTCTCCGTTCGTGCCGTTCTGACCGACGTTGGCCGAGCCACAGAAGGTGCAGCCGAGATCGATGCGGATCATCGACAACCGCTTCATGCCTTCATTCACGAAAAGCTCTCCGAAGAAGATACGCCCGAATTCCGGAACTTCGACGGAATACCCGTGGTTGTCGCAGCCGTCGGCCTTCACGGAATCGAAGATCGAGCAGCGCACCACGTTGCGCGCCATGAGGCTTGCGTTGGCCAGGTCGCGCACGTACGGCGGCTGTGTGTCGTCGGGATCCATCAGGTTCTGTTTGCGAAATGCTTTGCGCCAGGAGGTGGCCTCATAGCCGTTCAGCGCCGACGATTCCAGGCCCGACACCGCGTTGTTCAAATCGCGGAAGGTATGCAGGTTCGGAAGGATGCGATCCTTCGTTAGCTTCACCGGGCGGCCGTGAATCTTCAGCCCTTCGATGGTGCTCGGCTCCTCGACGATGACGCTCGGCTCGTCGCCGTTTTCATAACGGCCGCTCTTGCGATGAATGGACTTCGTCTGCCCGACGACGAGATCGGCCGTGAGGACGTTGTTCACGTTCAGGCCGCGGACAACGGAGCGCGTGGTGGTGACGTAGTTGTCCCCGACTTCGCCGCCGATCGCTTCGGTTTCGACCATGCCGATGTGCATGAAAAAGTGCGGCCGGCGCGTGCGGAAGAACGGCTTCTTGCCGAAACGCACGTTTTCGGAGCGGCTGCGCGCTTCTCCTCCGCCCGTGATCGACAGCACGGAAGCGGGTGTGTTGAGGAAAAGCGGCTTGTCGTTGACCTCGACGCGGCCCCCGGCGCCGAGGGCGTAACCGTTGTAAAGGAAGATGTGGTCCTTCGGCTCGTAACTCATGACTGCCTCTTTCTCTCTGCAAAAAGTTGGAGGGACTCAGCGGATGGCGAATGGGTAGCTCGCGACGGCCACGCCTTCGGCGGTGGCGACGCGGAGGGTGTAATCACCTGGATCGAGTGCGCCCGCGGGAATCGTGATCTGCACGGTGTCGCGCGCTTCGGCGGCGGAGACGAACATCGCTTTGCTGATTTCGCCGCGGCGGTTGACGATCGTGCAGATGTAGCGCGATGACGGCGAGTCGGGTGGAATGTCGATGTCGAGCAGCAGCGGCTGCGCGGCGGTGGCATTGACGACCGCGGCATTCCCCCGAGTCTGCTCGGTGAGACGTTGTGCGCGCACGACGTGTGGCTCGCGCGCCAGCTGCAGCGCCGCGCCCATGCGCGGAATGACGATGGCGTTCTGATAACCGACGAAGGCAAGCAGCGCAGCGGCGGCAGCGGAAAGCGGCAGCGTGAATTTGCGGCGAGGGAACGGAATGACCTTCTTCTCGTCTTTCTCGTCAGCGGTCACTTTGCGCAGACCGTCGACGAATTGCGCGGCCGTCGCCACGTCGTCCGCGCACGCCGGGCATTCGAAGTAGTGCTCTTCGAATGCATCGCGTTCCGCGTCGCTCAGTTCACCGAGGTGATAGCGCTCGGCGGCGTTGGTTTCGAGGGCAGTGTGGTGATCCATGGTCATTTCCTCACTTCGCGGCAGCAGGCGTCACGGGCGGGCGGCGGCGACGATGGACGTGGTGGCGACGACGACGGCGAGGTCGGCGACGGCGGCGGATCGTCCGGCCGGTAACGCTTCTTGAACTGCTTCAGTGCACGGTGCAGCAGCACGCGCAGGTAGTCGCGGTCGATGCCGAGCTCCGCGCAGACGTCGTCTTTGTCGCGTTCGTCGACGAAGACGGCGCGCAACAGCTGCGCGTCTTTCTCGGGCATGCGGTCGAGTACCGCGCGAACGGCCGCGCATGTTTCTTTGGTGGCGAAGTCGTGTTCCGGATCGTCTTTCGACGGCGCCGTCTCGATAACCTTGTCGCTCAGCGCGTCAAAGCGCGAGTGTTTGCGGTGATGCTCGTGAAGGTAGTTGTTGCAGACGCTGTTCACGAATGCGCCGAGGCGTTCGGGCTCGTGGATGCCGCCGGGCGTGCGGACGATGTCCAGCACGCGATACAACGTTTCCTGCGTGGCGTCGGCGATCAGCGAGGGCGATGCGCCGGCGCGGCGGAGCTTGATGAGGAGAAGCTTCCGAAAGTACTCGTCGAAATGCGCTTCCACCGCCGCGTCTCCTGCGCGCAGGCGCTCCACGTACTCTGCGTCGAATGGGAAGAACTCCAAAAGGGGTCGTCTCCAGGACGCCGCGTCAGATATCCATGCGACGGATTGCGGAATCTCTATAAAGGAGTGCCTCACTGTCTGTTTTCCCTACCTCTCGTGAGGTAGTGCACGGCGAGGCCGGATCGTTTCAATCTTTTTTGAAACGGGGTGAAAGCGGCGCGAGAGCGCGCTACTTCGTGAGGCGGGCGAGCTGCTTCCGCACGGCGGCGTGGCCGACGGCGACGTCGATCTCGCGCTGCAGGATCGGCAGATAGCGCTCGGTGAACGCCGCGTCGGCGCTCGTTCCGAACATCCGCTCCACCCGCGCCGCGATCGCCTTCGCATCCTCGGCCGCAAAGTCGGTGCGCGCCATCTCATCGATGTCGACGATGAGCGACGTCATCGGCTTGAGCCAGGCGAAGAACGGATCGTCGTTGATCAGGCGCAGCAGGTGATGCGGGCCGGTGATCGGCTCGAACATCGCGGTGTAATCGGCGCGAGAGGCTTCGATGAGCGCGCGGTGCAGCGGGATGAGCGCCTTGGAGAGGGAGCGCAAGGCGTCGCGCAGCTCGGCTCGCGCCGGATCGTCGGGAGTGTGCATGGTGCGCGCGAAGAAGTCTTCTTTCTTCATCTAAAAATCACGCGCCTCCACGGTTGGCTGGGGAAGGGTGGATAGGCAGTAGCCAACCGTAGAGGCCGTGAAAATGAAGTAGCTGCGCTTCAGGGAAAACAAGTCTACAGCATGTAGGCCGCGCCGGGTCAACGGGCTCCTGCCTTGACCGCCGAAAGCGTTCGTGTAGAATGCGCCGCCGCCGGAATGAACCCCATTCGACGGTGGTTAGCTGTCCGTGCTCGCACCCATAGCTCAATTGGATAGAGCATCTGACTACGGATCAGAAGGTTGGAGGTTCGAGTCCTCCTGGGTGCACCAACCCGAACTTCAGTGAACGCGGCGGGCTTCGGCCCGCCGTCGTATTCTTTGACAGCATGATGGAAGCGCAGTGGATGAATGAGGCCTTTGCGCTTGCCCTGGAAGCGGCAGCTGACGGAGAGATTCCGGTCGGTGCCGTGATCGTCGATCGCAACGGGGAGATCATCGGCCGCGGCCGCAATCGCCGCGAATCCGGCGACCCTCTCGGCCACGCCGAGCTGTACGCGATTCGCGAAGCCGCGCAACGCATCGGCGACTGGCGGCTCGAAGGAACGGCGATGTTCGTGACCCTCGAGCCGTGCGCCATGTGCGCCGGCGCGCTCGTCAACGCGCGCGTCGAACGGCTGGTCTTCGCTGCATTCGATCCCAAGGCAGGCTTCTGTGGCTCTCTCGGCAATCTGGTGCAGGATGCGCGGCTGAATCATCGACTCGACGTCACCGGCGGAGTCGAAGAAGAACGGTCGCGGCAGATGCTGCAGGATTTCTTTCGCTCACTGCGGCGGCGCGACAAAACGGAGAGGTGGCAGAGCGGTTGAATGCGGCGGTCTCGAAAACCGTTATACCTTCACGGGTATCGAGGGTTCGAATCCCTCCCTCTCCGCCATGGCCGCGGCTCGCGCCGCGGAATTGAGAATGAAGAATTGAGAATTGAGAATTGGCGCTTCGCGCTGCATGAAAAATTCTCAATTCTCAATTCTTAATTCTCAATTTCCGAGCGTTAGCGAGGAGAGATGGCCGAGTGGCTTAAGGCGCACGCTT
>DASSMK010000362.1:0-53271 GCA_035688915.1 Thermoanaerobaculia bacterium | reverse complement strand
CACGTTTTTCATGAGCGGTGCGCCCGCGAAGCTGACGGCGGCGCAGACCTGCGCGTCGTGTCATGTGCCGTCGATGCCGCTCTACTCCGCGCAGCTCTTCATCGACGATCCGGGGCCCGCGAAGATGGAGCCGTCGGATTGTCAGGCGCACCCGTTCCGCAACAGTCTCATCTCGCCGAATTCCGCGCCGCAGGCGCCCTACCTTTCGCGGCTCGGCGCGACGATGCAGACGCGCGCCGCCGCGGCGTCGCTCTCCGCCGGGCTGCCCTGCCCGCGCGAGGGGACGAAGGGCTTCTGCATCGATCTGACGAACGTGCCGCCCGGTGTGCCGGAGCACGTTCTGCCGCGATTGCCGCGCACGGGCGGCGTGATCCAGGTGCCGCTCTTCAGCGATCTGCGCACGCATGACATGGGACCGAATCTCGCCGACGTCGATCTGATCGGCAATCCCGAAAATCAGCCCACCGACGTGGCGGGACTCTGCATCACTTCGCGGATCTTCCTCACGCGTCCGTTGTGGGGCGTGCGCGACACCGGGCCGTGGCTGCACGACGGCCGCGCGCTCACGCTCTCCGACGCCATCCTCATGCACGGCGGCGAAGCGCAGCCCGCCGCGGACGCGTTCCACGGCTTGAGCGCCGCGCAGCAGCAGGACGTCGTCAACTTCCTGCTGTCGCTCTACCTGCCGTGCATGTCGTCCATCGACTGTCCGCCGCCTCCGCCGCCCGCGTCCATGGCGGCTGTGTCGAGTGACAGCGGTTCGTAGACGAGGAGCGAAACGACATGCGATCGAGACAGGAACGCCACCTCCAGTCGATTCTCCGCAACGACACCACGCCGGCGCTGCAGATGCTGGCGAAAACGTCGCTGACGGCGATGCCTTTCGAAACCGCGCCCGCGCGGCTCAGCGCACCGCAGCAGATGATCTCGCCCGAATTCAACGGGCATCAGTACGCGATCTTTCTGCTGCACGTCGACGCCGGGATCGAGCACGCGTTGATGGTGCAGTACCTCTACGCGGCTTACTCCATGGGCGGCCCGCACGTTCCGCCCGAACATGCCGCCACCGTGGAGCGCTGGCAGGAAACGATCCTCGGCATCGCCAAGGAAGAGATGGGCCACCTCATCACCGTCGAGAACGTGCTCCGCCTTCTCTCCGGCCCGCTCAATCTCGATCGCGAAGACTTTCCGTTCGACGCCGGCTTCTATCCGTTCACGTTCACGCTGGAGCGGCTCACGCTCGATTCACTGGCCAAGTACATCTACGCCGAAATGCCGGCCGACTGGACCGGTCCGCTGGCGACGGAAGTGAAGCGTCGCGCGGAAGAAGCGAACAAAGGGAAGCCGCTGCACGCCGTGCACGAGCTGTTCGATCTGATGATCGCCACGATTGCCGATCCGGAGCTCGTGCCCGACGAGTACTTCCGGCCGGAGACAGTCGCGCAGCAGGCTTCGTGGAGCGAGTGGGGCCGCGGCTATGCGCACGGCGCGCGTGGCAGCGAGCTGCAGCGCGACCAGCCGCGCACGCCCGATCTGATCATCCGCACCGTCGACTCGCGCGCCACTGCCGTCGACGCGCTTCACGCGATCGCCGAGCAGGGCGAAGCGACCACGATGATCATGCGCGAGCGCTCGCACTTCGAGCGCTTCCTGCGCATTTATGTCGAATGGAGCGAGATCCTGAAGAAGGACAAGCGCTTCGATCCCGCACGTCCCGTCGTCAAGAATCCGGTGGTCGAAGATTCGCTGCGCAACCATCCCGAAAAAATCTCGGACGATGACTGCGACCGCAACGTCATCACCGCGCCGCTCACGTTCTACTGGGCGCACCTGCTCAACATCCGCTACCGGCTGCTCCTCAGCGCACTGAATCATGCGCTGCACCTTTCCGGCGCGCTGCGATCGACGAAGCAACCGACCGCGCGCGGCGACGTGCTCACGCTGATCTTCAGCGAGATGTACAAAATCCGTTCGCTGGCGGGCGTCCTCGTGCAGCTGCCGGTGCGCGAAGGGACGCCGCCCGAAAAAGCGTCTGCCGGCCCGCCGTTCCAGATGCCGTACACGCTCGCCATTCCGCAGGGCGAAGACGATCGCTGGCGCTGGCATCGGGACATGCTTTACGCGTCGCGCAAGATCCTGGACATCCTCTTCGTCCTGGAGCCGGACGCGCGGCGCAAGAGCTACGCGGCGGCGCTGCGGCAGGCCGACGTCGAGCTGATCGAAGTGATGGATCGCCTGATCGCGCGGGAAAACGCGACGTCGGAAAAGGAAGCGGAGGTGCTGTCGTGAAGGCGAAAGATCTGAAAGAGATTCGCCTCCTCCCGCCGCTTGCGATTTCGCGCCTCGGCAATTCGCCGGAGCCGATCAACAACTACGACCTGGTCGTTCCCGAAGCCGAGCCGCTCGCTTACCGGCAGATCGTGCCGGCGCCGACGCTCGTCGTCGACGAAGCCACCGGCCGCATCGCCGCACGCGAAGTGCGTCCGGTCACGTTCAAAGACGGCGAAGGGCGCATCCGCCCGCTCGCGCCGTTCCTCGAACTGTGGGGGCGCACGAGCGATGAGGACGAATGGCAGCATCTCACCGCAGCCGATCTCGGCGGCTCAGAGCTGCGCTGGCGCGTGCGCGTCGCGAACATCAAAGCGTTCCGCCGCACCGGCGATCCGCACGACCGCATCGAAGCGGACAGCGGCTGGTTCTCCGATCACACGCGGCGCGAGCTGCGCGGCGTGGCCGAGAACTTCCTGACCGGCAAATTCATCCCGTTCGGCCACATCCAGTTCATCGATCCGACCGCCGAGTTCCCACACATCCGCGCACGCTTCACTCCCGCACACGGATACGTGTACGGATCGTCGCCGTTCTCACGCAACGCCAACGGCTCGTACGTCACCACCAGCAACGGCTATCTCGTGCCCGATCCGAACATCCACGACGTCGTGTACGACACGGCCAGGGGAAAGTGGTTCGGCTACGACGAAGTGTTGCCGGCCGCCAAGCCGCAGCCGCCGGAGCTGACCATTCCGCCGCAGATCTACGCCGGGCAGTCCGGCAAGGCCGAGAACTCCTGGGTGAGCATGGGCTACCTCGATGACGAATGCGACGGCACGATCGAAGTCGCGCTCACCGTGGGCAAGCGCGAGCTCGCCACGTTCGCGCGCATCGGCGCCGGGCCGCCCGCGTTCGCGCCCGACAGCCTTCCCATCCGCACCGTTTACGACGAGCTCGAACAGGCCCTCCTCGGCGCCGAGATCGCGCCCGACGACTACACGATCGAAGAGCTACAGCAGGCCACCGAAGAAATCATTCGCAGGGCGTTCGAAACGATCCGGCTGATGAGCACCACGATCATGAACGGCAACGCCTTCCGCGGCCAGGTGGACATCGGCAGCACGATGGTGCGGCAAGATGCGAACGACGCCGCGCGCGCGTTCGAGCCGATCATGGCGCCGACCATCGTCGACAACCTGGCCGTGCGCACGCTGCACCAGAACATCTTCACCTCCATCAAGAGCGGCGTCCCGCCGTGGTTCGTCAGCGTGCTCCGGAAGTTCGACGAGATCGGCGATCTCACCGACCTCGGCCGCCGCAAGATGCCGGGCATGATGCGCAACGCCGACGGCCGCCATCTCTGTCTCACGCGCCGGCAGCGCGAGAAGATCCGCCTGGCCGCGAACCGCCTCGTCTTGCCGCAGGAAGAGGAGAAGTCGCGATGAAGCTCACGCCGAAAAATCAGACCGCCAAACAGCTGCTGCATCGCGCCGAAGGCAATCCTCCGAGCACGCTGCCCGACAGCGCCATCGCCAACTGCTATCCAGGGCTGGAGTTCGATTTTCGCAACGTCTGGCGGCGCATCTTCGTCGGCATCGTCATGCACGAAGCCGACAGCTACGTCGTCGGCGTGGAAGACGCGCGCTACGCATCGTTGCAGGGCTGCCGCATCCTGAAGGTGGACGGCAACGACATGACTACCATCTTGCGCGGACCGCGTGTCGCCAACGGACCGACGGTCGAGCTGGCGGTGCCGGCCAATCCTGATGCCGCGTGGTTCATGGAGTGGTCGAACTCCCTCTCGCGCGTGCTGCACAAGGCCGGATCGACCGTGACGTGCGAATTCACCGCGCAACCCTCCGACATCCAGCGTCGCCCCGACTGGCCCGACACCCAAACTGTGGAGCTGGAGATCCGCCGCTTCTTCGAGCCGGACTCGCCGGTCATCGCGCGCGCACTCGTCGATCCCGGCGATCTGACGCAGAGCCTCTGCTCGCCGTGGCAAAACGACTACCGCGAATGCGCCTGCTACTACTGGGCGTCGTCGCGTCCCGATTACGTCGACGTCGGCACGTCGAGCAAAGGTCTCAGCGCGGGCTTCAACTGGATGGATCACGACCGCAGCCTCGACACGCCCGTCGACGAGCGCGTTTACCTGCCGGATCCGCGGCCGCGCACGCCGACGGATCCGACGTGGATCACGTATGACCAGCTCTTTCAGGAGTGGCAGACCGTGCTGCAGTTCATCGTCGGCGGAAAGGATCAGGGGTGATCTCGCCGGCGCCGCGGTCGCCGTCCGCGCATCTGGCGGGCGAATCGAGTCTCTTTCTGCCGAACGGCAGCCGCGTCTTCTCCATCGACGCCGAGACGTTCGCGGCGCTCGATGCGCTGCTTTCGTCGGGCGACGAAAACGCGATCGAGCAGCGCCTGCGCGACCTGGGCGTCGACGTTCCGCCGCTCATCGACGACGTCCCGGTCTCCTCGCCGCCGCTGCGCGCGCTCTCGCTGGCCGTCGCGCAAAAGTGCAACCTCGGCTGCACCTACTGCTACGCGCAGCAGGGTGACTTCGGCGGCGCGGCGAAGAACATGCCGCTGGACGTGGCGATGCGCGCGGTGACGCTGCTATTCGATGACGTCGCGGCGGGCGAACGCGTCAACCTGTCGTTTCTCGGCGGCGAGCCGCTCGTCAATCGCGCCGTCATTCGCGCGGCGACGGTCCGTGCGTGCGAGCTGGCGGAGGAGCGCGGGGCGCGGGTGACGTTCTCGATCACGACGAACGGCACGCTGCTCACCGAAGACGACGGCGAATTCTTCGAACGCTATGCATTCGCCGTCACGCTCAGCATCGATGGAATCGGCGCGACGCACGACGCACTGCGGCCGTTCAAAGGCGGCGCCGGTACGTACGAGCGCTTGATGAAAAACGCCGCGCCGCTGCTGGCGAAGCAGCGCGCGTCGCAAGTCTCCGCGCGCGTCACCGTCACGCCGCGCAATCTCGATCTGCAAACGACGCTCGACGAGCTGATCGCGCTCGGCTTCCATAGCGTCGGCTTTTCGCCGATGCTCGCGTCGCCCACCGCATCGGGCGAGCTCGATGATGCCGCGCTGGAGACGATGCTCGAGCAGATGATCGCGTGCGGCGAGACGTTCGAGCGGCGGCTGATGAACGGAGAGCGCTATCCGTTCGCGAACATCGTGAACGCGCTGCGCGAGCTGCACAAAGGAACGCACCGTCCCTATCCCTGCGGCGCCGGCGCTGGTTACCTCGGCGTCTCCGCCGATGGCGCGCTCGCCGCCTGCCATCGCTTCGTCAACGACGATGCCGGCGCGATGGGCACCGTCGCGGCCATCGATCGCGCGAAGCAAAACGCGTGGCTCGACGAGCGCCACGTGCATCGGCAGCAGCCATGCGATCGATGCTGGGCGCGGTATCTCTGCGGCGGCGGTTGCCATCATGAAGTGCTGGCGCGCGGCCGCACCGCCTGCGATTACGTCCGCGGCTGGCTGCACTACGCGATCGGCGCTTACGCGCGACTGCTCGATGCGCGGCCGGAATGGTTCGCCGTGACATGAGCTCCGCTCGCGTCGCGATCGTCGGCGGCGGTCCCGCCGGTGCGACGGCCGCGCTGCGCCTCGCGCGCTACGGCCACAACGTGACGCTGTTCGAGCGCGCCGCCGCGCGGCGTGACGACGGCGAGTCGCTGAATCCCGGCATCTGGCCGCTCTTCGACGTGCTGCCGATCGAGGCGCCTGCGGGGCTACGCATCGATCGGTCGCTGGTGCGCTGGAGTGGCGAAGAGGTCGTCGATCGCCGCCACCGCATTCCGCAGCTCGCCGTGATGCGCGCGTCGTTCGATGCAGCGCTGCTCGCCGCGGCCGCGGATGCCGGTGCGCGCGTCGTTCGAGCCACTGCCACGGAAGACGCGCTCGCCGAAGCTTCGTTCGTGATCGACGCCAGCGGACGCGCGTCGTGGTCACGCGCTGCTCGCGAGCGCACTTCGCCGCCCGCCATCGCCATGCGCGGCATTTTCCGCGGCGAAGGTTTGCCGCGCGAAGCGCGCGTCGAAGCGCTGGAAAACGCGTGGCTGTGGGGCTCGCCGATGCCCGACGGCAGCTTCTCCGCCATTGCATGCGTCGACGCCAGCGCCGGCGCGGGCGCGTCGCAGTTCATCGACTTGCTGCGCAGCTCGCAGCTGTTTCGCGATCTGCGGAATGCGGTGAGTCTCCATTGCTCCGACGCGACGACGTACGAAGCTTCGCCGGTCATCGATACGCGCGTCCTGCTCGCCGGTGACGCCGCGCATTCGCTCGATCCTCTGTCGTCGAGCGGCGTGCGTTCGGCCATGCAGTCGGCGCTGCACGCGAGCATCGTCGTGAACACGATCGTCCGCCATCCCGATCGCGCGCCGCTCGCGCTCCGCTTCTATGACGAATCGCAACGCGCCGCCGTGGCCGAGCACACCCGCTGGACGCGCGCGTTCTATGCCGAAAGCCGTTTCCGCGAGCTGCCTTTCTGGCGCGCACGCGCTGCCGTTCTGCCGAGCATACCGGCCGATTTAGACGCCGGCGTCGCGCTGGCCATCGCGCCCGGCGTGACCGTCGCGGACGTCGCGTGCGTCGTCGGCGATGTCATCGAATCGCGCCGCGGCATCACCGTCCCAACATTGGCGCGCCCCTTCGTCTGGCTGGGCGGAATCGAAGCGGTGCGACTGCTCGAACCGCTCGCCGCCGCGCCGCGCACACGCGACGATCTCGTGCGCGCGTGGCGGCCGCTCGTGGCCGAGGAGCGGGGTCGGAGGATTGTGGAGGAGCTGGTGCGGGCGGGGGTGGTGGTGTCGGAATCGGCGCCGATCGCCTCCCGCTGAATTTCCCCGAACGCTTCGGCGGTTCCGCTCTTCATGAACGAAGTGCATGGGTTCTTTCTGCAGCACGCGACGCCGCTCTGGATCATCGGGTCGCTGCTCCTGCTGCTCGCGCTCGGATTCGCCGGCGCGCCGCTTCTGCTCTGGGCGCTGGCCGGCGCGGCCATCCTGATCGGCTTCGGCGCGCCGTGGTGGCTTGTCGGCGCGTTCGCCGCGGTGATGCTGGTTTTCCTCATCACGCCGATCCGCCGCGCGCTGATCTCGTCCGTCGCGATGAAGATCCTGACACCGATCATGCCCGCCATTTCGGAGACGGAGCGCACCGCGATCGAATCCGGATCGGTGTGGGCGGAAGCGGAGCTCTTCTCCGGCAAGCCTGACTTTCGCAAGCTGATGAGCGAGCCGTATCCGTCGCTTACCGAAGAGGAGCGAGCGTTCGTGGACGGTCCTGTCGATGAGCTGTGCGCGGTGCTCGATGATTGGGAAATCTGGGAGAGCCGCGAGCTGCCGCAAGCCGCGTGGGACATCATCCGCCGCGAGCGCTTCCTCGGCATGATCATTCCGAAGGAGTACGGCGGACTCGGATTCTCCGCGCTCGCGCACAGCGAAGTGATCATGAAGCTGGCGACGCGCTCCATTCCCGCATGCATCACGGTGATGGTGCCGAACTCCCTCGGCCCCGCCGAACTGCTCATGCACTACGGCACCGACGCGCAAAAACGCCATCTGTTGCCGCGCCTCGCTGCAGGCGATGAAGTGCCGGCATTCGCGTTGACGGAGCCCGGCGCGGGATCCGACGCGGGCTCGATCGCATCGAACGGAACGCTCTTCAAAGGCAGCGATGGCAAGCTGTACATCCGCCTGAACTGGAACAAGCGCTACATCACGCTCGCCGCGATCGCCACGCTCCTCGGCGTCGCCTTCAAACTGAACGATCCCGACAATCTTCTCGGCCGCGGTACGGACCTCGGCATCACCTGCGCGCTCATTCCCACGAGCACGCCCGGCGTGGTGCTTGGGCGGCGCCACGATCCGCTCGGCGTTCCGTTCTACAACTGCCCGACGCAGGGCAAAGATGTGGTGGTGCCGATCGATGCAGTGGTCGGCGGCGCGGAAGGCTGCGGCAAGGGCTGGCGCATGCTCACCGAATCGCTCGCAGCAGGACGCGGTGTGTCGCTGCCGGCGCAAAGCACAGGAGGCGCGAAGCTCGCCACGCGCGTCATCAGCGCCTACGCCTCGGTGCGCAAGCAGTTCGGTTTGCCGATCGGCAAGTTCGAAGGGATCGAAGAGCCGGTGGCGCGCATTGCGGGCTTCAACTATCTGCTCGAAGCGATGCGCCGCTACACGCTCGGCGCGATCGACAAAGGCATCAAGCCGGCCGTCGTGACGGCGATGGCCAAGTACAACGCGACGGAGATCGGCCGGAAGATCGTGAACGATGCGATGGACGTGGCGGGTGGCTCCGGCATCTCGCGCGGTCCGCGCAATCTGCTCGCCCACTTTCACATCGCCACGCCGATCGGCATCACCGTGGAAGGGGCAAACATCCTCACGCGCACGCTGATCATCTTTGGACAAGGGGCACTGCGCGCGCATCCGTATGCGCTGGCGGAAGTGAATGCGATCGCCGCACGCGATCTGCGCGCATTCGACGCGGCGTTCTGGGGACACATCGGTCACGTGGTGCGCAATCTGTCGCGCGCCATCGTGCTGTCGCTGACGCGCGGCTCGCTCGCCGGAAGTCCGGTGAGCGGCGGCACCGCGCGCTACTACCGCAAGCTGGCGTGGGCGTCCGCGACGTTCGCCATCATGAGCGACATCGCCATGGGCGCTCTCGGCGGTTCACTGAAGCTGAAAGAGAAGCTCACCGGCCGTTACGCAGACGTGCTGTCCTGGATGTACATCGGCACGGCCATTCTGCGGCGCTATGAAGCGGACGGCCGCCGCAAGGAAGACCTGCCGTTCGTCCATTTCACAATGAATCACGCGCTGGCGGAGATCCAACGCGCATTCGACGGCATCTTCGGCAACCTGCCGGTGCCGGGTCTGTCATGGTTCTTCGCCGGACCGCTGCGCATGTGGTCGAACCTGAACGCACTGGCCGGCGAAGCAAACGACAAACACACGCACAAAATCGCGTCGCTGATCCTCACCGACAGCGAACAGCGCCAGCGCCACACCGAAGGCATTTACGTCCCGCCGAATGAGATCGAACAACTCGGCCTCCTCGAGCACGCCTTCCGCGTGATCAAAGAAGCGGAAACCATCGACCGCCGCGTGCGCGCTGCGGTGAAATCGAAGTCACTGCCAAAAGCAAAAGGCCGCGCGCTGTATGACTCGGCACTTTCCAAGAGCGTGATCACGGCGGATGAACACGCAGTGCTCCTGCGCTCCGAGGAACTGCGAACGGCGGCCATTCAGGTCGATGACTTTTCGCAGGAGGAGTACCTCGAGCACAGCGCGCGCGGTCGCGGCGCGCTGCTGGAGGAAGCGTTCGATGATGATGAGGCGACAGTGGCGTGAGGGAACAACCGCAACAGCCGTGCAGATTGGGAAGAGGGTCGTGGCACGGCTTACGCTTGCTCCCCGCCTATGAATGACGTGCTTCCGCATTCGAACGAGGTTGCCGGCATTCACATCGTCTTTCCCGCGAATCCCGCGGGAGAACAATTGAGCGCGCTCGCCGCGGAGCTGCTGGCACGGCGCGAAATGATTCTGGACGCGTGGCATGCCTACGGCGACGTCGTGCCGGGCCGCAACATTGCCGCGTCTCTGTCTCGCGCACAATTCGTCGACCACATCCCGGCAGTGCTCGACTCGCTGTCGAATCGTCTTCAAGTGTGGCCCGAAGTGGCGGACGCCGCGGCCGAGCAGGTGGAAGCCGACAAGGTCGCCGATCATGGCGTGCAACGGTGGCAGCAGGGCTATTCGCTGGCCGAAGTGCTTCGCGAGTGGGGATATCTGCAGATGTGCGTGGCGGCGGAACTGGAACGCTACGCGGCCGAGCATCCCTCGCTCGAGGCGATAGTGATGCCGAATGCGCGGCGCATCTGGGCGCAGCTGTGTGCCGATGGCGTCACCGCCAGCGCCACGCAGTATGGTCGGCTCCAGCAGAGCGAATCCGCCGGGCACGTGAATGCACTGGAGCGCGCACTGGCGGCGTTGCACACCATGGAGCAGTCGCGCGCGGAGGCGTGGCGAACCGCGGCGCACGATCTTCGCGGAAGCGTTACGGTCGTCAAAGGCGCTGCGACGCTGAACGCCACCGGCGCATCGCTCCCCGAGCTCGTGCGCACCGAAGTCGCGGAGATGCTCAGCAAAGGCGTTTCCTCACTGAATGAGATGCTCAACGATCTATTGAGCCTGGCCCGTCTGGAGGCTGGCCACGAACGGCGCACTGTGGCGCCATTCGACGCGGCGGTGCTGCTGCGCGATTTCTGCACGGCATCTCAGGCGGCTGCGACGGATCGCGGCCTGTTTTTGAAGATGGACGGCCCCGGTACGCTGCCCGTCGAGGGCGACAAACCGAAGGTGTTGCGCATGCTCCAGAACCTGCTCCTCAATGCGGTGAAGTACACGGCTCGTGGCGGGATTTCCGTCAGCTGGGGGCTCGACGAGAGTCGCGACACGGAGCGCTGGACCTTCTCGGTCGAGGACACCGGCATGGGCATCGATGAGACCGATGCCGCTCCTTTTGCGCAGGAGCTGCACGCCGCAACAGCAATTGCCGATGAGGCGAGAGATACGAGCATCAGCGGTCAGAGCGACATGCCTGCCGCGGCGACGGCCGGTTCCGCGTCGGACGAGCCGCCGGCGAATGGAGAGCGTGGTGAGGGCGTCGGTCTGTCCATTGTGAAACGCCTCTGCGAGCTTCTGGAGGGAAGTCTGGAGCTCGCGACCAGTCCCGCACACGGCACCACGTTTCGGATTATCCTGCCGTGCAAGTACCCTGATAAGTAGCCGCGGCCAAACCTCATCGCCGAAATGTGCGATGGTGGAAGCCGCAGTTCGCGTTCCGGCGCTCCTTGCCGGCTTGAAAACGTGTCACATCCGTACACACGCGCCGCACGATGGAAAGGGTGAAACACCAATGCGATATATCTCCAATGCTGTCTTCTGCGTCGCCGGCCTGGCGATGCTCTTTCAGGCTTCAAACGCTTCCGCACAGGTCTCGCTCAACACCGCTCAGAACTTCGGCGTGCTGTCCGGTTCGACCATCACCAATACGGGACCTTCCGTCGTGACCGGCGACGTCGGTGTTTCACCAGGCAGTTCCGTGACCGGATTTCCGCCGGGCAGCGTCGTCGGCGGAGCGATCCACGCGGGCGATGCGACGGCCGCGCAGGCTCAGACCGACCTCACCGCCGCGTACAACGCCGCGGCGGGCATCGCCTGCAACACCGATCTCACCGGCCAGAACCTCGGCGGGCTGACACTCACGCCGGGCGTCTATTGCTTTTCTTCATCCGCCGCTCTCACAGGGACGCTGACGCTCGATATGCAGGGCAACCCGGCTGCGTTTTTTCTCTTCAAGATCGGCAGCACGCTCACGACCGCCAGCGGCTCCTCGATCGTCCTCGCGAACAGCGGCGGCACGACCTGTCCGCCGAACGTGTTCTGGCAGGTGGGAAGTTCCGCAACGTTCGGCACCGGCAGTTCCTTCACAGGCAACGTGCTCGCGCTGACGAGCATCACCCTCACGACGGGCGCCAACCTGAACGGTCGGGCGCTGGCGCGGAATGGTGCCGTGACACTCGACACGAACGCGGTCACACGCTGCGCTGCGGCATGCCCTGTCATCACCGTCAATCCAACTGCGCTCGGCGGCGGCCAGGTCGGGCTGCCTTACAACCAGCAGGTGACGGCCAGCGGCGCGCCCGGCCCCTTCACGTTCACTGTGACCTCCGGAACGCTCCCTGCGGGACTGACGCTGAATCCGGCGTCGGGTGCGATCACCGGAACTCCCACGGCGAACGCGACCTCGAATTTCACGATCACGGCGACGAGCGCCGGCACGTGCTCGGGCAGCCGCGCCTATCAGATCATCATCGGCGCAGCGGAGGCTTCCGTGATTCCGACACTCGATGCCGCGTCGCTCGCAGCTCTCGCGGCGATGCTTGCCGGCGTTGCGTTGCTCGTGATGATGAAGGTTTCGCGATGACGCGCTGACGGGCGACGGGCGAAAGACGGGTGATCGCGTTTGCCAGCGGCGCGCGATCACCCGCAGCCGGATTCCATCCGCGCTTGTTCGATGAGCGCGATTCCCGCCAATTTTCCGCACGGAATCCGCCGGTATCACTGCGATCGGGCAAAGTGGTTCATCGCCGCGCTGCGGCGGCTCGGACTGGCGCACAATCTCCGCTCACCCGGCGGTGATGGGAGCTGAGATATCCCGTCGCCGAGGGTGAGCAGCGCTGCGTTCGTGCATTTCACAATGAACGATCTGCAGCAGGTCGAAGCGGCCGTTCGCGTCCTGATCGATCCCGAAAGCGGTCCCGTTTCCTGCTAGTCGAAGAGTGGAGTGTGCGAGGAGATCGAGCGTGTACGCGGCGGTCGCGCCGAGGTTGTACCTGATGTCGGCGGGAACGGTGTCGCCGCTCGCGAGGACGTGTGAGTATCGAATTTCAGCAACGCTGTAAGGGCCCGCAACGGCCAAATCGCGTTGGATTTCCGCCGCGGTGAACGATACGTCTGAATTCGCGCTTCCCACCGGCAGCTGTACGTCGATCGTGTGCTGCAGTTCACGTCCGTTCGCTGCGCGCAGGCGCACGCTGACTTGGTACTTGCCGGCGGTTGTGATCGATGCCTGCGTAGTAATGATGATGTGGTCGTAGTAGAAGTCGAAGTCGTCATCGACTCCGAAGTCCGCGAAACTCGTAATTTGCGCGTCACGCACCATGATGCGGAACTGTGCGGCGGCCGTGCGCCGGAAGGCGCCGGTCGAACTCGTCCCCCTCGCTGTGACGTGGATGACGTACGTGCCGGCGGGCAGTGTCGTGGGCGCGAACGCCTCGTACAGCCGGTCGCCTGCGTGTTCGTCGCCAGCAGTGCCGTCGTCGTGGAACGTCACGCCGACTGGCGTGAACGATGCGTCGGTGGTGCTGCGTACTACGCCGCCGATGGTGAGCCCTGAGAGCTTCGTGCTTCCGTCAAACGCGGCCGCAGCGAGTCTGACCGGCGTGCCGACTGGTGCGTTGTCGCCGCTGACGACGACGAGCCGTGTTGCGTTGTTGAACGATGCCATGATGACAACATCGATTGGTGCGCTGAGCGGGCTATGCTCGGTCACCGTGAGCGACCAGGTCCCGGGGCTTGGATTTGTCAAATTCGCGGTGTATGCGACGCCGATCGTCGACCCGTCGGAGAGATCGGCGATGTCGCTTTGAAATCCGGCCGCCGTGTTCTGCTCGCCGATCGTGAAGTGCGCGCCTCCGGGCGACGTGAGGCTGACAGTTAGGGTTCGCGAAGGGGCCGTGACGTTGAGTGAGAGGAGCGCGCAGCGGTCGATCAGTAGCGAGCGCGTCGCTGAGGTCGAGCTGGCCGTGAGTTGAAACGTGTCGTCTGTAGTCGCGTAAGCGGCGGTTGGCCGAGTGATGGATTGGCCGGCGGCGCTGAGCGCGGTTGCGAGAAGGAGTGCGTAAAGAGAGATTTGTACTCGCATAGACATTATCGGTTCGGATAATCCGCGATGATCTGCTGCAGGATGGTGCGCGCAAGATCGGTTGACTTTACAGTTGTGTGATTGCCGACCCGGTCGCCCAGGTACGTGCCGAAGGGAGCGGTCGCGCTGGCCGTGGACACGAGCACATCGTTTTTTGCGAAGCCGCTGGTGGGCATCACGTCGATGACAATGCCGGACGTGTCTCCCCAGATCGTCGGACGGTTGCTGGTGACGCGCATTGTGGCCTCCGTCGCTAGCGTCTGGTAGAAGTAGGTGGCGATGGCCGGCTTGGAGAGGCCGGCCGGGAGATCGATGGCCTCGCCCGTATCGATCTGTTTGTCACTATTGCCGTCTGCGTCCGCGCCAACGGCGTACGCGAGGACACCCGTTGGAACCGTGGGGTAGCGGGCGTTGAACGCCGCCATGGATGACGTGGAAAGGTCCGCCACGAACGGTAAGAGCCTCGTGAGGAAAAGACGCGTGAGTGAGAGTGTAGGGAGTTGTTCTTCGACAGCGATGCCCATGTCCGCGATGACCGTTCCGTGATGCGGCGTTGACACCGTGTATAAGGACAACACCCGAAGTCTGTCCGCGTTATAAGTGCCGTTCAGGTATGCCCTGCTATCGAGGCCACCTTTGCTGTGCGCAATGATGTGGCACTTTCTTGCACCCAAGCTGGTGGCAAGCGCCGTGAGGCGTTGTGCCAGGACGACAGCATTGCCTTCGATCGTGCCGCGCCCCGGAAGATTGATACTGTCGCTGAACGGGATGCCGGCTTCGGTAAATGCGGTATGGAAGTTTGGCCACGCGGCGCTGCCATTGGACAGGATGCCATGCACGAGGAAGATCGGTGCGATCGCGTCGAAGTCGAGTTCCGCCCAGTCGACGGAGGTGCACCAGTTATCGTCGCCACCACTGTACGTATCGATGTCGATGCGCAGTTCGTTGTCCCCGGGGATTGGCGCGACACCATCGGCACCTGCCGAAGGGAAATTTATCCATTCGATCGGTATCGTGAACTCGTTGAGCTTCCAGATGTCGTTGTCGCCGGTGAGTGTTCCGAGATCGTGGCCATTGAAGGTGACGCGATCGACCTCGGGTGGCGCGGCGGAATCGGCCGGGTCGCCAAACATGTCGACATCGAATGCCGGCAGCCGCAGGTGCGCCATTGGAGAGATGTAGTGCGCCGCCTTCAGTTTGGCGACGTCGCCGACGACTCGCGGAACGGTTATGTTGATGAGCAGTGGTCCGCCGCTGTAGTACGTACAATCGCTATCCAGGCCGTTGCCGCGATCCACCACGAATCTTGTGTCGTCCTCGGGCGGCGGAGGAAATGGTGATGAGCCCTCGTGTTCCTGGGAAGTGACAGCCGGCCGTGACAGGCGCCTGGTGTCATGACGATCAGTGCCTAGTGCGGGAGACGCGGCCAATAATGCGGCAAGGATGCAGGCGTATCTCACGGAACCCTCCGATTGACGTTTTGGAACAAGTGCCTCTCTATTGCAGGAGTGGCGAACTGCATCCAATGCCTCCTAATTTTGCGCAGCCCGCGGTTCTTCTCGAGCCGCAGGTCGTCGGCATTCCCGTGATCCCACGTTCACTGGAGTCGTCCCCCGATGATCACACTGCCAGTGGTGTTGGGTGCTTTACGCATCGGATTTTGTCGGCCGTGCGTTGCCGTGCTCACTTTTTGTGAGACGTATTTGTAGAGTTCATCCACATCGATCTTGCCGTCGTGATCCTGGTCGGCTGCGCCGCGCAAGCCTTCGAGCAGGTAGTAGGTGAAGACGCCGTGGCGGATAGCGGTGGATTCTTGGGCGACTTCGTGGCTGCCGCTTGCGGTGATGATGATGCGTCCTTTGCCGGCGTTCGCGATGCGTGCTAGGTATTCTTCAGAGATGACCCCGCGTGCTGGCGCGTTGGGTTCGTAGGGAGTGCGTCCGCCGGCGGCACCGCTGAAGCAGGTGTCGATGAGGAGCACGACGCGTTCTGGACGGAGTCGTTGGAGGATGCGCGAGAGCTCCTCCATGCTCAAAGCGGAGCCGAAGAGGTCGGCGGCGTTCGTGTCGTGTGGGAGGAGGTATTTGCTGTACCCGTCAGCGTCGGCACTGCTCCGGTCACCTTCCATCTCTCCGTGCCCGGCGAAGTAGAGGATGACCAGGTCATCGGGATTCGTAGCGTTGCGCACAAGGTCAGTGCCTAGTCGTCGCTTGATGTTCGGAAGCGTCGCCTGCTCGTTGAGAAGTTCAGTGATGTGGTCCGAGGGGACGCCAATGCCGTGGTAGTACGCGCTGATGGCGCTCGCGTCCTCGGTTGCGAATTGGAGGTTCGGCACGGCCGCGTCCTGATACTGCGAGACGCCCACGACGGCGAGCCATACCGCGCCGCGCGGTTTTTCCCGATCCAGTGTGATGGAGCGTGTGTTCCTGGTCCCTTCCATCGTGATTACGATGACCTCAAATTCGTTCGGGCCGTAATCGAGATGGACCTGTGGTTCGAAGCTCCACACGTACCCTGTATCGGTCCGCGCGGGCGTGGTGAGTGGCAGTTCGATCGCGCGATGATTTTGTTCGAGGCGCACGACTTCCAATGGCGCGGTGGACTGGACTTCGAACGGGAAAGCGACGGTTTCATCGGGAATCCGACTACCGTCACGAAAGCGCTGGAAGGAAATGGTTGCGGGCGCGGCGAGCGATGGGGGAGCGGCAGTCTGCGGCGGCGGTGGTGGTGCGGCGATGACGCGTGCTGCTTCTGTAGCGATAGTCAGGGGGAGTTGTGCGGCTGTCGCGGTGTAGTCACGTTGGGTGACGGTGGCCTTGAGCAGTCCCACGATGTTGGCCGGATTCCGGCGTAGGTGTGCGTGCACCATTACGCGGCCGGTGGTCGCTTGAGCCGGTATGGCACCGATCTTCAGGTGCAGCGTGTGGACGGGGGCGCCATCGTTGTCGAGCAGTTCGACGGCGGAGTTGTCGCACGCAATGTCGACCTCGACGTCTTCGGCGTTCAGCGCCCCGTCATTACGCATGTCGATGGCGAAGCGCGCCCGTGTTCCCTCCACGAGCGGCGAGAGGCTCGTGAGCGCAGTGACTAAACGTGGTTGTTGCGCTCGAAAGGGCAGCGCGAGAATTTGTTCGGTTGGGGGAAAGTCAGCTTGTGTGCTGGTGATTTTCACGGGTAACGGACCTGACAATGCGAGCACGCGCGGTAGCGTGAGTCGCAATCGGTGTTCTGGTGCCTCCGCCTGGGCCGGTAGGTTCCCGACATCGAACGTCGATGGCAGCGGGTCGAGTCCGGGCACGGCGATCCGTATCTGAACGTCGCGCGCGGCGAGGTTGCCGTGGTTGACGGGCACGAGCGCGAGTTCGACGGTTTCGCCGTTGTTCGCGATGCCGTCACGATTGCCGCGGGATGTTGGCGAGTCGCCATCGTACAGGCGGTACGCGATGTCGAGGTTTGGTCGCTTGTCCTCAACGTCCCAAGCTGATGCTCTCTCGGCGGTGGCGACCGTGGCGCCGCGGGTTTCTGTTGCGCGCAGGTGCAGTGCGAGTCGTGGCCCCGGGAAGGTGATGGGGATTCGCACGTGCGTGCGCACCTCAGTGACCGTTTTTGCGGGCATCCGGGCCACGCTAATCATTGCGGGCGTCAGAGTGACACCCGGTGGTCCCGTGAGTGTGAGGGTGGCGCCTGTCGCTTCGCCGGGACCGCTGTTACGCACCAAGATGACCGCATCCACTGTTTCGCCGTTCGCAGGTCGTCCATCGCCATCACCGTGCGGCGCCTGATCGTCGAGTCGGACGTCGGCGATCTCCAGCGTCGGCGGTATGAGTGCTGCGGTCGGGAAGCCGAACAGGACGGGTCGGCCGCCGTAACCGCGCTGCTCGATCGTCTCGATGCGTACCTGCTGCTGTCCCGTTGAGACGTCGAGACCTGCTGTGACAGGGATATCGACGGTTCGTGTTGCGCCCGCCGCAACATCACCAATGCTGGTTTCTGCCGGCACGCGTAATGTGGTACTGGCGACCTGCGCGCGCACGCGAAATGCTGGCCCGGTGCCGCGGTTGTGCACCGTGATATGAAGGGTTGCCTCTTCCCCTGCGTCGAGGCGACCGTTGGGCAGAAGACTGTTGGCGTCGTCAAACGTGACACTGGTCTCCAGCTCCGACGGCCGCGCATGCTCCGCTTCCTTGCGCTTGAGGTAGGTGCTGAGCACCGGGTCGCGCGTCAGAGTCGCGCCGATCTGCTCCAGTACTTGCTGGAGCGCGGGAACGCCGACGGCTCGTGCCATCGTGTTGTCGGACCAGTACATGGATTTCGTAATCCGACTGCTGCCTTCTGCAGAGAACATGGTGAGGATCGTGCCGTCGCTCGCGACCGCCGTGATGACGGCTGTCACAGTCACGCGTCCACGCGCCTGAAAAGCTTCGAAGACGCCGGAATGAACTTCCACTCTGAGAATGAGATCGCACGTCGCGCAAGTGCTACCCGACAGGATCTCTGTTTTCGGGAAGGCGCGACGTAGCACCTGAGGGAGGGTGTTTGCGATGGGCTCAGCGAAATTCAGGATGATCCGGTCGATCTCCGTAATGGTCATCGCCCAGATGCTCTTCCCTTCGTAGTGCGCTGCCGAATTCCACGTCGCGTTCTTCGCTGCGTCAAAGGCCGGAGGCACGATCCCGATGCGCAGTTCCTCATCGATCGGATGTGATGGCAGCGATGCTGGCTGATAGTTTGCCGGCAGGCTAATGGGAATGACGACGGTCTTCCGCAGTTTTGGCGCTGCGCCGTACAGGCTTACCGCAGCGCACGCCAGCACGACGAACCACGACACCCGACGATGCATCACTGAAAGCTCCTGCAATGAGAGACACGGCGGCGTTGCGGAGGTGGGGTTTCCCATAATCACGGCATTGCATCGTGGCAGGCGTTCCGCCACAAAACACGTTTGCGCGTGTCTTCCTCCTCGACACGTCATTGGGTCCGTTGTCACAACGATGAAAAAGGAGAGACGTATGAAGCGCTATTCGTGGATTGCAGGGTTTGCCCTTGCGTTGTTGAGCAGTTGCGCTACCACCGGCGTGCAGCGGTACACGCCGAGCTTCGACTACACGCCGTCCAAAGAGGTCAAGCCGGCGGCAGCGAACATCACGTTTGGGGTCGTCAACGCGAGCTACCCTGAACCCATCCCGCTCTTTCAGCAGTTCGGCCAGAACATGTCGCAGGATTTCTTCGAGATCCTGACGGCGCGCGGCTATACGGTTCGCGGCCCGTTCCGCACATACGACGACATTACGTTCCCTGACAAGAAAGGCAGCGACCTGATTCTGATGCCCGAATTACAGATCCGGGGCGATGCGTCGAGAATCAAGTGGGAACAGGGGTTCGGAGCAGCGCTCCTGGGCGCCATGGTCGGAAGCAATGCCGGCTACAGCGCGAAAGGAGATATCGTCTTTAGCGGCCGGGTGAATCTGGTCCTCGCGGAAAGTCTCTCCCGCGAGAAGATGTGGACCAAGAGCATCGACATTCCCCCCTTGACAGTGCACATCGAAGAAACCAAGCTCTACCCACAGCCTGGTGTACCGCTGCACGACCTCCTCGAGAACGAGGACGTGCTCTACAACGACGTCGCCAAAGCGCTCGAGGCGCAGTACAAGACGATTCTGGACCGCTCGTATCAGTACCTCGATCCTGAGGAAATCTCGATCGTCAAAAAGCAATCCCAGGAGATCCGCAACAAGAAAGTCTACTGATGCCAACGTGGTCCTCTTGGCGTGTCCGGCCGGTGCACGGGAACGCCGCTCCAGCCAACGGGGCGGAGCGGCGTTCAACGGATGCTGTTAGTCGCGGACTGTCCGTCGTGTCGCTCTGATCCACCGCCCCCGTCCTCCCAGCACACCCCCCAATTGTGACAACCCTCACCCGTTCATGTATCGCCTCCCACCCCGCGGGGTGGGGCGCATCACGACGGATGGTGCGATCTTGCTCATCAACAAAGGAGCAACGACATGCCTTCACCGTACAACCTCGCCATCTCGGAACGCTGTGGACAATGCCCGGTGCGCGCTTCCCATGCCTTCTGCAACATGCAGCCGGAGCCGGTGGAGGCGCTCGACTCGATCAAGTTCAATGCCGCGTATCCGAAAGGGGCGTTGTTGTTCGTGGAAGGCGAGCAGCCGCGCGGGGTGTACATCCTCTGCGGCGGCCGCGTGAAGCTCACGACGACGTCGACCGAGGGACGGACGCTGATCGTGAAAATCGCGAATCATGGCGAGATCCTCGGCGCCAGCGCCGCCATCCTCGGCAAGCGGTATGAGGTGTCGGCAGAGACGCTCGAGCCTTCGCAGGTCAGCTTCATCCGCCGCGAAGACTTCCTTCGCTTCCTGAACGCGTATCCCGAAGCGTGCATGCACACGGCGCAGCAACTCAGCGAAAAGTACGAAGCGGCGCAGCGCGAAGTGCGTTCGCTCGGTCTCGCCCACACCACCTCCGAAAAACTCGCCAAGCTTCTCCTCGGCTGGAGCGCGGAAGGCGAATCGACACCACAGGGAACGCGCATGCAGGTCCTGCTGACGCACGAAGAGATCGCACAGATGATCGGCACCACGCGCGAGACCGTCACTCGTCTCCTCAGCGACTTCAAACGGAAAAAACTGATCAGCGTCAAAGGCTCGAGTCTCTTCCTCCTGGCCAAAGACCGCATGACCGACATGGTGTCGATCTGACGTCGTTCTGACGCTCGATGTGAGACGCGGCTCACCGAGCGATGTAGCAGTCATCACCGCAACCGTTCTTCACCGGCTCCTATCTTGGGAGCCATGAGCGCATCGATCATCGACAGCACTCTCGCCGGGCACGAGACGCTGCTCCGGTTCCGAACGGGTGAAACGCTGTTCTCCGAAGGCGACCCGCCGCGCGGCGTGTACGTCCTGCACTCCGGCACCGTGCAGTTGCTCTTCGCGGGCAAGAACGGCAACGCCAAGCCTCTTCGCGAGACGCAGCCCGGCCAGATCCTCGGCCTCAGCTGCGTCGTCACGCAGCGTCCTCACGATTGCACCGCCACCGCCGCGGAGCCGTGCGAAGTCGCGTTCATCGAGCGCGAGGAGTTCCTGCGCACGCTCGATGACTCGCCCGCCGTCTGGTTCTGCGTCCTGCGCATTCTGAGCAGTGAAGTCAACGCTGCTTACGACGACATTCGCGCCATCTCCGGAAGGTGACGACCGTCACTCGGCGCGCTGACGTGCGTCATGCTCCGACGTTCGCGCGCGGCGTAGGTTGCACGCATGCAAGCCCTTCTCGATGGAAACGAAGCCGTCGCCCGCGTCGCCTATGCGCTCAATGAAGTAATCGCGATCTATCCGATTACCCCCGCCTCGTCGATGGGCGAGTGGGCGGATGCGTGGGCCGCCGAAAAGCGCCCGAACCTGTGGGGCACCGTTCCGTCGGTCATCGAGATGCAGAGCGAAGCCGGCGCGGCCGGCGCGGTGCATGGTGCGCTGCAGACCGGTTCTCTGGCCACGACGTTCACGGCCTCGCAGGGCCTGCTGCTGATGATCCCCAACATGTACAAAATCGCCGGCGAGCTCACGCCGACGGTGTTTCACATCGCCGCACGCGCCGTGGCCACGCACGCGTTGTCGATCTTCGGCGACCACAGCGACGTCATGGCCGCGCGCGCGACCGGCTGGGCGATGCTCTGCTCCGCCAGCGTGCAGGAAGCGCACGATTTCGCGCTGATCGCGCAGGCGGCCACGCTCGAATCGCGCGTGCCGTTCCTCCACTTCTTCGACGGCTTCCGCACCTCGCACGAGATCGCGAAGATCACGCTGCTCGATGACGACCAGCTGCGCTCAATGATCGACCCCGAGCTCGTGTTCGACCACCGCTCGCGCGCGCTGACTCCCGATCATCCCGTGCTCCGCGGCACCGCGCAGAATCCGGACGTCTTCTTCCAGGCGCGCGAACGCGCGAATCCGTTCTATCGCGATTGCGCCGCGATCGTCGTGGAGACGATGGAGCGTTTCGCGCAGAAAGCCGGCCGCTCTTATGCGCCGTACGAGTACAGCGGCGCCGCCGATGCGGAACGCGTCATTGTGGCCATGGGATCGGCGTGCGAGACGGTTGAGGAAACCGCCGCCGCATTGAACGAACGCGTGGGCATCGTGAAAGTGCGCCTCTATCGTCCGTTCGATGCGCTGCGTTTCGCGAACGTGGTGCCGAAGACGGTCCGCGCGATCGCGGTGCTCGATCGGACGAAGGAACCGGGAAGCGTCGGCGAGCCGCTCTACCTCGACGTCGTCACCGCTCTGCGCGAGGCCGGACGCGAAGTGCCGGTCGTGATCGGCGGCCGCTACGGACTTTCGTCGAAGGAATTCACGCCTGCGATGGCCAAGGGCGTCTTCGACGAGCTCGCGAAACCGCGGCCGCAGAATCACTTCACCATCGGTATTCATGACGACGTGACGCACACGAGCATCGAATACAACGCCGCGTACGACATCGAACGCGACGACGTCGTCCGCGCCCTTTTCTACGGCCTCGGCTCCGACGGCACCGTCGGCGCGAACAAGAACAGCTGCAAGATCCTCGGCGATTCAGGCCGTTTTGCGCAGGGCTACTTCGTGTACGACTCGAAGAAGTCCGGCGCGATGACGGTCTCGCATCTCCGCTTCGGTCCGCGAGAAATCCGCGCGCCGTATCTCGTCGAGCAGGCCACGTTCGTCGCTTGTCATCACCCTTCGCTCGTGGCGCGCGTCGACGTGCTCGAGCATCTCGCGCCCGGCGGCACGTTCCTCTTCAATGGCAGCGAGATCCCGGAATCACTTCGCGCCGGACTGGCCGCGAAAAACGCGCGCGTCTTTCTGATCGACGCCTCGCGCGTGGCGCGCGAATGCGGCCTTGGCAATCGCATCAACACGATCATGCAGGTCTGTTTCTTCGCCTGCTCGAACGTCATGCCGTTCGACAACGCACTCGACGCCATCTGCACCGCGGCGCGAAAGAGCTACGCGCGCAAAGGCGAGGAGGTCGTCCAGAAGAACCTCCGCGCCATCGACGCGGCACTGGCAGGTTTGCGCGAGGTGAATCTCGCGGAGCTGCAGTTGCCCGAGGAAACGCGGATGCTGCCGCAGCCATCGCTTCTCGGATCGCTCCTCGCGAATCGCGGCGAAACGCTGCCGGTCAGCGCGATGCCTTGCGACGGAACGTTCCCCACCGGCACCGCGCGCTTCGAGAAACGCAATCTCGCGCTGGAGATCCCGGTGTGGGAAACCGCCGCATGCATCCAGTGCGGCAAGTGCGCGATGGTTTGCCCGCACGCGGCCATTCGCATCAAGGCGTACGACGAAAGTCTCGTCGCGAACGCGCCGGCAACGTTCAAGTCTCTGCAGCCGATTCATAAAGACTGGAAGGGGATGGCGTACACGATCCAAGTGGCGCCGGAAGATTGCACCGGCTGCGAGATCTGTGTCGATGTCTGCCCCGCGCGCAGCAAACACGATCCATCGCACAAGGCTTTGATGATGGCGCCGCAGCCTGCGCTGCTCGACGCCGAACGTACAAACTGGGACTTCTTCCTCGGCCTGCCCGAGTTCGACCGCACGAAGATCACGCCGGGCCTGATCCGCCATCAGCAACTGCAGCAACCGCTGTTCGAGTTCTCCGGCGCCTGCTCCGGTTGCGGCGAGACGCCGTATCTCAAGCTGGCCTCGCAGCTCTTCGGCGATCGAATGATCGTCGCCAATGCCACAGGCTGCTCGTCGATCTTCGGCGGCAATCTGCCGACGACGCCGTGGTCCACGAATGCGGATGGCCGCGGTCCGGCGTGGTGCAACTCGCTGTTCGAGGACAACGCCGAATTCGGTCTCGGCTTTCGCGTCTCGCTCGACAAACAGCGCGATTTCGCGATGGAGCTTTTGCGCCGGCTCGCGCCGCAGCTCGGCGACAACCTGGCGCAGGCGATCCTCGATTGTCCGCAGAAGAACGAGGCGGAGATCTTCGAGCAGAGGCAACGCGTGGAGCTGCTGAAAGTACGTTTGCGCCGGATGGAGTTGATGACGCGGATGCACAAGCTCGACGCGATCGACGAACAGCAGTTGCTGGCGCTCGCGGACACGCTCGTGAAGAAGAGTGTGTGGATCGTCGGTGGCGACGGCTGGGCGTACGACATCGGTTTCGGCGGCCTCGATCACGTGCTCTCCAGCGGCCGCAACGTGAACATCCTCGTGCTCGATACGGAGGTCTACTCGAATACGGGCGGGCAGATGTCGAAGGCCACGCCGCGCTCCGCGACCGCGAAGTTCGCCGCCGGTGGCAAGCCCGCCGCGAAGAAAGACCTCGGCCTGATGGCGATGACGTACGGCAACGTCTACGTGGCGAGCGTCGCTCTCGGCGCGCGCGACGAACAGACGCTCAAAGCGTTCCTCGAGGCGGAGGCGTTCGACGGGCCGTCGCTGATCGTCGCCTACAGCCACTGCATCGCCCACGGCTTCGAGATCTCCACCGCGATGCAACACCAGAAAGCGCTCGTCTCATCGGGTCAGTGGCTGCTCTACCGTCACGATCCGCGGCGCGAAGGAAATCCGCTGCAGCTCGATTCACGCGCGATCTCGACGCCGGTCGGCGACTTTCTGCACAGCGAGGCACGCTTCAGTCAGCTCGAGGACGTGGCCGCGGTGCAGCACGACAACCACGCGCGACGCGAGATGTACGAGTACCTCGCGGCGAAGAAGTAAGGCCGCGATGCGCGCAGGGGCCGACAGAGTTGTCGGCCCTACACTGCTCCTAAACGATCACTCTCTCGATCGGCCGCCGCGGCGTGGCGTGCGCGGTCGTCGCGGCGGAGCCGACGCGCAGCAGGAGCTGCGGTTCGCGCGCGTTGCCGATCATCTCGCGCAGCTGCGCACGCGGCCCGTCTACGCTCACGGGTGCGCTGAGCAACGAGTACTGCAGGCCGTGTTGCGTGATCGTCAGGAGAAGCTGCTCGAAGGTCTCTCCCGCTTTCACGAGCGAGACTTGATCTGCGTCCGAGGTCACGACGATCAGCATGCTTGCGCTGAGCGTCAGCTCGACGTCGCGACGCGCTTGCAGATCGCCGGCGCCGAAGTTGCGGATCACCCATGGCGCGACGTTCGAAAGAATCCGCGGCACCGCGAGCGCTTCGGGCGAGACGCCGTCTTTGCGCTCCGCCGGATTGCCGATCCACTCCGCCAGTTCCGCGCGATAAGCAGGGCGCGCCATCAGGATGTGATCGGCAGTGGCCACGCATTCCGCGACGCGTGCCTTGTCGCGCGGCTGGATCAAACGGAGAGTGGATGGATGCGCGTCGATGACGTCGCAGATCGCCTGGAGAGCCGCCGGATCGAGCTGCTGTTCGTCGTACGGTTCGCGATTCGTATGGCGCCTGGCGATGGCCGGAAAGAGCGCGGCGAGCTCGTTGTTCGGCGCACACGTTTCGCACACGAAGATCGTCGCCAGCGGCAGACTCTCGATCGATCCGTCCTCGTAACCAACGGTCGTATCGAATCCGAAATGCGCGGCGGCGACGCGGAAATTCGTGATCGCCGCACCGATGCTCATCAGGAGCTCGCGATCGTCGCGATCCACGATCATCAAACGTCGCGACGTATCGGCGAACACCTGCACGCCGTCGCGCGTGATGCGAAACGACCACGGCTGCGAGTTGTGTCCCGAAGGCGCGAGGATCGCGTAGCGCAGCAGAAAGTTCATCTGTTCCGCATGCGTCTCCAGCTCATAAAAGTCCGCTTCGTCGATGATCCATGGATTGCTCATGCGGCGGTTCCTTTCGCCGGCGCGAACATGGCCACGGCGTCGCGTGCCTCCGGCTGGTAAGCGCACAGCGGATCGCTGCCGAACAGATCGCCGGTCATCGCGTACGCCCGCGCACGCGAGCCGCCGCAGAGAATGCGGTACTCGCACTCGCCGCACTTGCCGTGAAGATTTTCCGGATCGCGCAGTGCCACGAAGAGATCGCTGCCGCGGTAGATGAGGCCGAGGTCGCGGTAGCGGAGATTGCCGGCGCTGTGGGGGGCGAACTCGCTGGCGCGTACGTCTCCCGCGTGCGACACGTAGACGAAGCTGCGCGCACCATCGAGCGCCGATTCGAGAATTTCCAGCGCGCTCTGATCTTCGGGGACGTAGCCCGCGAAGTCGGCCCATTGCACGCCGTCGTTGGCGAGTCGCGAGCGCAGCATCCGTTGCACGCGGAAGCGGCGGTAGTGCGGTGCTTCGACCACGCGCAGCGCGAACAGCTCGCGCTCGCGGATGTCATCGAGCGTTTCGAACACTCGTTCTACCTCTGCGGCCGTGATCATCTCCAGCTCGCGCGACGCGCCGATGGGAACGAGAAAATGCACGTTCCAGCGGACGATGTCGAACTGGCGAATGAGCGCGGCGATGTTCTCCAGATCGCCGGCGTTCTTGCGAATGACGAGCGTGTTCACCTCGACGCGCAGACCGGCGGACGCCGCGAAACGCATCGCGCGCAGCGTATGCACGAACGTGCCGGGCACGGCGTGCACGGCGTCGTGAATGGTGCCGTTCGATCCGTCGATGCTGAAGATTGCGCGCGTCAGTCCGTTGCGTTGCAGATGCGTGATGGCATCGGGCGTCAGCTCCTGCGTCGCCGTGAGCACGAGCGAAGGATCGAGTCCGCGTCTTCGCGCGTAGTCGATGATCTGATGGACGTCCTGGCGTTCGAGCGGATCGCCGCCGGTGATGATCACTTCGCGCGGCCGCAGAGCGGCGATCTGATCGATCGTCTTGTAGGCCTCGTACGTCCTCAGCTCGTTGGGATTGAGCCGCTCGTTGGCGCCGCTGGGGCAACCGCGGCAATGTTGATCGCAAAGGCGCGTCAGTTCCCACTGCACGATCGGATGCGGATCCCAGTCGCTCATGACGATCTCCAATCACGCTTCCGCGAGAACGGCCGCGTAAAGCTCCAGCGTCCGATCGACGTCATCGGGAGGGATGCGGCGCACGACGCAACCCGCGTCCGCGATGACGAAGTCGCCGGGGAGAATGGCGACGTCGAGCGAGTCGATGCTCACCACGCGTTGCATTCCCCAGCAGTCAACGACTGCGGATGTGCCTTCGATGCTCAGCACCTCGCCGGGAAAACCGAGAGACATGGTGCACCTCCGTACGCAGTGTCGGCTCGCAGGCATGCACCGGTGAATGACTGGGGACACACGCGCTTGTGTCGCGCATCACACGGTGCCGTTCGCACGGCCAACGAGCGGCTCACACCGCCGGACGGCGCTTCCACGCCACGTATGGCGCGGCCAGCGAGCGCATCGCGCGATTCCTGAAGCCGTACCACGCGCTTCGCAGATTCGGTTCGACGAGATCCGCCGTCTCCTCCGCCTGCACGACCAGCGACACCTCGATCGGCAAAACGCCCACCGGCAGCTTTGCGCGGCGGCAGCGCTCGTGAAGGTGCGCGAACACATCCTTCATCGCTTCCGGATCGGGCGGCGGCACGTGCTCCATCGCGCTGCCGATCGTCGGCCGGAAAATGCAAACGGTCGGGAACGCGCCGGCGTCGACGATGCGATCGATCGCGCGCTTCGTGTCTTCGACCGGTTCGATCCCGGCGATGATCTCGCCCGATACGCGGCCGCGCCCGAGCTTGTTCGCGGTGTACTCCATGGCGTCGAAGAACGCGAACTGCCCGACCGTGCGCGCCTTGCCCGGGCAGATTTCGGCGAACACTTGCGGATTCTCGAACTCGTAGCAGAACGAGAAGTGATCGGTGCCCGCCTCGATCAGCTCATCGTATTCATAGAAAAACGATCGCGGCACCGGCATCGCCTGCACGCCGATGAAGCCGCCGACGTGCCGCCGCACCGCGCGCACGTACGGCTCGCAGAGGCGCAGGCCGTGCGTCCGTTCGAGGTCGCTGCGCTCCTCGAAGTGATAGCCCGTGTTGAAGTGCGTGAACACGCAATGCGATTCGTCGCGCGCCGCGCGAGCGACTTCGATGACGTCTTCGACGCGCTTGCGCGCTTCTTCCGTTGTTCCGATGTTGCAGCCGGTCGTGCAGAAACGGCACGCGTCGGAATCGTCGGCGGCCCAGAACGCGCAGCGGCTGCCGACGTAGATGCCGAGGTAGTTTCCCTGCAGCACGCCGATGCGGGACATGGGTACGTCGGCCGAAGTGAAGCGCGAATACCACGCCGGCTCCGGAGGAATCTCGATTGGATACGACAGCCCGTCGCGCTCATCGATGACGCGGTCGCCGCGCAGCACGAACGGTGAACGTTGCGCGAATGCCTCCGCCACCGGCACGTTCATCCAGATTTTCTTGCGTCCGCCGGTGAGGATGATCTCCAGGCCGGAGCCGAGGCCGGCGCGGGTGCGGCCGATGGGACGTGCGCCGTCGATGGTTGATGTGTCGATGCGCAGCCCGCGGCAAAACAGCTCGATCTCCAGCTCGACCGGCTTGAGCATGCCGCCAGTGAACGGCCGTGCGGCAGCGCGTCCATGTGTCGAACGTCACACGTCGATGTGAGCACGTCCCTCGCGCCGTTCGGCCGCAACGCCGATGCTGCTTGCAGACGGCGGAGGCAGCATGAACAACGCACAGAGCTCACCCGAAACCATTTCTCGTCCGGCTCTCATCGCCGCACTTCGCGATGAGCTCACGCGTCGCGCGGGTGATATGTCGATCTGCAAGCTCGCCGCGCAGACCGGCATCTTCTGCAAAGGCTTCCGCCGTTCCTCGGAAGCCGAGTTGAAAGAACGTTACGACTGGATCGCGCGGAAGAATCCCGGCATGTCGCGCGAGGAGCTCGAAAGCATCGCCGACCGCTGGCAGCTGGCGCGGCAGGACGTGCTCAACGCCGAGAGTTCGTGCGACGTGCAGCAGCGCGAGCACGACTCCTGTGGCGGCTGGGACGATTTCGGCGACGACCAGCTCGCCCGTTTCCTGCGCGAGCTCACCGGCCGCAACGTCGTCGTCTCGCACTGATCTGTATTTCGGAGGACAAAGTGACCATCGCTGAATACCCCACCCGATTCGAATCCGACGTCGTCCTGCGCACGGGCCGCACGGTGCACATCCGCCCGGTGCGTCCCGACGATTGCCAGCGATTGATCGCTTTCTACGCTCATCTCTCGCCCGAAAGCCTGCATGCGCGTTTCTTCGCGATCTGCAAACCGGAAGTGGCCGCGGCGGCGTCGCCTTCGACGGTCGACTACGACCGCGAGTTCGGCGCGGTCGCGGAACTGGGCGGCGAGATCGCCGGCGTCGCGCATTACTTCACTTCGCGCACGTCGCGCACTGTCGCGGAAGTGGCGTTCGCGATCTCCGATGCCGCGCAGGGATGCGGCGCCGGAACGAAGCTGCTGGAGACGCTCGTCGCCGCCGCTCGCGATCACGGCATCGAACGGTTCGTTGCGGAAGTGCTCGCCGACAACCAGCAGATGCTCGACGTTTTTCTCGGCACCGGATTCGACATCGTCCGGCGCAGCGATGAAGGCATCGTGCACCTCGAGTTTCCCATCACCGCAACTGTCGCCTCGGCCGAGCAGGCCGCGTGGCGATCGCAGAAAGCGGCGTACGCATCGATGCGCGCGGTCTTCGCGCCGCGTTCCATCGCGGTGATCGGCGCGAGCCGCCGCCCCGGACAGTTGGGCCGCGAGATCGTGCACAACCTGCGCGCGTCCGGTTACGCCGGCAGTTTGTTTGTCGTCAATCCGCACGCTGCGGAGATCGACAGCGTGCGCGCGTACGCATCGTTGCGCGACATCCCCGAGCCGGTGGAACTGGCCATCATCGCGGTGCCCGCGGATCTCGTGGAGAGCGCGCTCGATGACTGCATCGCCATCGGCGTGGCCGCCGTGGTCGTGATCACCGCGGGATTCGGCGAAGTCGGCGAAGAGGGAAAGAGGCGCGAAGCCGCGCTGCTCGACAAGATCCGCCGCGCCGGAATCCGCATGGTCGGCCCGAATTGCATGGGCGTCATCAACACCGACCCGAAAGTGCGCATGCACGGCACGTTCTCCGCGATCTTCCCGCCCGCCGGCAACGTCGCCATGTCCAGCCAGAGCGGCGCCCTCGGCCTCGCCGTTCTCGATTACGCGAAGTCGCTGAACATCGGCTTTTCGACGTTCGTCTCCGTCGGCAACAAGGCCGACGTTTCGGGCAACGACCTCATTCAATACTGGGCCGAAGATCCGAATACGGATGTGATTCTGCTGTACCTGGAGAGCTTCGGAAATCCGCGCAAATTCGGCGAGATCGCGCGGCGCGTCGGGCGCACGAAACCGATCGTGGCGGTGAAAGCCGGACGCTCGCAGGCGGGAGCGAAGGCTGCGAGCTCGCACACCGGCGCACTGGCGACGAGCGATGCGATCGTCGACGATCTGTTCCGGCAGGCGGGGATCATCCGCACCGGAACGCTCGAAGAGATGTTCGACGTGGCGGCGCTGCTCGCCAATCAACCGCTCCCGAAGGGACGGCGCGTGGCGATCCTGACGAATGCCGGCGGCCCGGGCATTCTCGCGGCCGATACGTGCGAGGCGAATGGACTCGCGCTCGCGCAACTCGGCGATGACACCGTGGCCTCGCTGCGCTCGTTCCTGCCCGCCGCGGCGAGCGTGGGTAATCCGATCGACATGATCGCTTCCGCTTCGCCGGAACAGTACCGGCGCAGCCTCGAGCTGCTGCTCGCCGATCCGGCCATCGATGCGGTGGTCGTGATCTACATTCCGGTTCTTCCGGTCGACGCGCCCGACGTTGCGGCTGCGATTCGCGGCGCCGCGGCGGCCTCGCCGGACAAGACCATTCTGGCGACGTTCATGAGCTCCGCGGGCGTCCCCGCGCCGCTCGCGCCCGTTCCCGCGTTTGCGTTTCCGGAGCGCGCCGTCAACGCGCTGGCTCTTGCCGCGAAGTACGCGGAATGGCGCGACAAACCCGCCGGCGCGTCCATCGATTACGAACTTGATGCTGAGCGACTGCGGTCGATCATCGATGCTTCGTGCGAGCAGGGCGGACGCTGGCTCGATCCATTGGAAGTGAGCGATGTTCTGTCGGCGGCAGGCATCGGTGCACCACCCACGGTGCTGGCTCGTTCGTCCGACGAAGCGATGGAAGCGGCGGCGCGGCTCGGGTTCCCTGTCGCGCTCAAAGCGTACGGACCGAACCTGCTGCACAAGAGCGACGTCGGCGGCGTGCGGCTTAATTTGGCGCACGAACACGCGGTCGTCACGACGTTCGAACACCTCGCCGCCACACTCGGCGATGCAATGACGGGCGCGATCATTCAACCGATGGTGAGCGGCGGCGTGGAGATGATGCTCGGCGCGACGGACCAGCCATCGTTCGGTCATGTGATCGCATGCGGCGCGGGAGGAACGCTGGTCGAGCTTCTCGGCGACGTGGCGTTCCGCGTCCAGCCGCTGACCGATCGCGATGCGAGCGAAATGCTCGACGAGGTCCGTTGCACGAAACTCCTGCGCGGATATCGCGGCCAGCCGGCATCGGACAGCGACGCATTGCGCGAATCGATCCTGCGCCTCTCCGCGCTGCTCGACATCTGCCCGGAGATTCGCGAGATCGATCTCAATCCGCTGAAAGTGCTCGAGCACGGCGTTTGCGCGGTGGATGCGCGCATTCGGGTAGAGCCAATCGTGAGCGGCGTTCCTTCACGAAGAATTGCGTATTGAAAGGTCAGGGAACACGTGCAAGGCCGCGTAGGTCGAGATCTCGGCGGAGGTGCGACCGAGGAATTGCACGAACGCGCTACCGCCTCAGCGATGCGAAGAGGGCGTGGATTTCCTCGACTTCATTGCTGCTGGCGGAGCTACTGGGTGCGTATGGCTTGCGCTCCATTAGCCCGGCGTCTGCTTCCAGCTCGCCAGCTCGATCCTGAAGTCTGACCAGCAGGTCGTCCACATTGACATTTAGTCTGCTCGCGATTTCGTCGAGATCGGCGTACAGCCCCCAAATTCTATCGACGTCGTACCGAGCATCGCTGCTCCAGTCATCGAACGACGAACGTAACCGTCCTTCGATGCTCTCCCATCCGCTGTCGTCGATTGCCGACGGAAACGCCGACACGAAGCTGGCGAGCGCCTTGTAATCGTCCACGTCCTCGAGCTGGTCTTGGAGAAAGTCGCGAATCAGCGGGAACAGACGTGATGAGGCCTGCGCCCAGGAGGGACGTTTTTTGAGACGAAGTAAGACGTCCACCAGGCCATCTTTTCCGAAACCGGTCAGATCCAGAATCTCGTCGCCCTCCTCGCCGATCATCTCCTCAACGAGCGATCGCATGGCGGGCGTCTGTAGTTCCTCCGCGATTTCGAAGATTGACAGGAGCCGTTCCGATCGCGAGCCGTGGACCCGCACGATCTGTCGGACGGGCTGTCGGCCACCATAGACGCGGCGCACGCGCGGACTCTGACTCGAGATGAGCGCGCGAAGCTTGTCCACGAACGCCACGTCGCTGCTGATGAAGCGATCGGGCTCCGTGAATTGGAGTCGTGCGGACCAGATTTGGCTGAGTTGTTCAAAGTAGCTCGCGGTCGCGGTGAGATCGTCAACCATTGCAGGCGTCGAGGAGAGCGTTGCATTCAGGAAATCGCGGATCGATGGGTTGCTGAACTCGATCAGCCATACGCCTGCGACGTGCGTTGTGGCGATGAAGTCTCCGTCGAGCTCACGTAACGCGTCCTCAAACGCGCGGGCCGAAATTGGCGAGAGTAGCCTCTCCGACCGTCGCCGATGATACGCCCCAAAAACAGGTTCGAGATCTGAGAGCAAAGCCTCGAACGGAAACGAAGCCAACGTCACCAGCAAATCCTGAGCTTCTCTGGAAAGGTGACGATGAAAAGCGTGATGCCAGATTCGATGAGGATTCTCGAGATTTTGAATGAACTCATCCGGATAATTGTCTGGCGCCACGTCCTTGTAAAACAACTCCATCGTCATGTGCTGCACGATCCGCGGGTTGTAGTTGCGATGCTGCACGATCGCGAGGTAGCGGCGTTGATTCACGAGTGCGTCGATGTACGAGCGCGGCAACTCGGAATAATAAAGGTGGTTGTAGAGGATCTTTCCGCGGATCAGGTGCGTGTAGTCAGCCAGGCTGATAATACATTTCTTGAGGTGTTCCGCCGCGTGTGACAGAGCCTCGAACTTGATGATCGCCTGGTTGTAGATGTATTCGCGTGTTGCCATCACGAGGCGCCAGTTTGGCGTACGGCGAACGTCCTCGATGAAGTCGACCAGCCGGCGATCCTCGTTGCGCGTCAGCTGCTCGACGGCATTCTTCCCGAGAAAGTCGTCGAAGTAGAAGATCAGGTGGTGGGCGCGGTTGCGGCGCGTCCGAATCTCGTCCAGCGAGCTCGAAATCTGCACTGCTTCGTATCCCTGGCGCTCCACGTAGTCCAAAACGATGACATCGGCGAGTGTGCTCTTACCGATCCCGGGCTGGCCGGCAATGATGCAGTAACGCTCTGCTTCGAGCACTGCCATCGCGCGATCGAGACTCGGGTTCCGCACGTATCGCCTAAGCCGCTCTCGAGCGCGTGCGAGGGCTGCCTCATCTTCGCCGAAAATTCCGCCATGAAGAACACGGTCGAGCAGTAATGCTGACGAAAGCCATAGTTTGAAGTTTCGCCGTTCGACCTCGGGATGACGCGCGATCAAGTTGTTTAGATCGCCGGCACCGAGAATGTCTCCTTCGCTTCTACAGAACGGCTGCAGAAGCGCAAGTAAAGCTTGTTTTCGCTGTGGGTTGAGTGGCACGGCCGTCGCGAGAACGTAGCGGTGAGGGCGAAGCCGCTGTACCTTCGCCAATTCTTGCTCGCGTAGGTTTCGGGCCAGCGAACTGAAGTTCGTGTACCGCTTGCACTGCACGATCAGGTTGCGGCCACGTGCGTCCACATGCCGCAGATCGATCCCCTGATCCGCACCTTGCGTAAACGTTTCCAGGCGAACTCCGAGCTCGGCCTGCAGGAGATCGCGAACGAGCAACTGAAAGTCGTCGGGTGAAAGCGAGAGGAAGTCGTAAGCCACGTCCACCAGTGTAAGGCGAGCGATTTCTAAGATCGCTGGTTGCGTCACAGAGACGCCAGCTGCGGGTCCGGCCTCGTCGCGATCTTGCTCCGTATGACGTCCGTCATGTACGCGCCCTTCGCCCACCGCTACTTTCACGATTGAAGGAGCGTCGCATGGAATACCGCAGACTCTGGATCGTCCTTGGGCTCGTCGTCGGCATCTCGTTCCTCGTACTCGGCATCGTCGGCTACAAAGGAATCACCAGCGCGCCGCCCATTCCGCGGCAGGTCGTGACGACCGAAGGACGCGTGCTTTTCGATGAGACGACGATCCGCGACGGACAGAACGTGTGGCAGTCGATCGGCGGCCAGGAGATCGGTTCGATCTTCGGCCACGGCGCGTACGTTGCGCCCGATTGGACCGCGGACTACCTGCATCGCGAAGTCACATTCATTCTGAACGCGCAAGGCTTCAGCACCGCCGGCGCGGATCGACAGGCCGCATTACGCGCGCGTCTGCAAACGGACATGCGGCGCAATACCTGGAACGCGAGCTCGGGAGTGCTGACGATTTCGCCCGAACGCGCGCGCGCATTCGACGCACTGGCGAGCTATTACGCGGGTGTGTTCCGCGACGGGCGGAAGGAGTACGCGATTCCCGCGCGCAGTCTCGAGGATCCCGCGAAGCTGCGGCAGATGACGGCGTTCTTCTTCTGGACCGCGTGGGTGGCCACGACGGAACGTCCGGGAACGAACGTCACGTACACGCAGAACTGGCCGCACGAAGAGCTGGTGGGGAACAGGCCGACGTCCGCCGCCATTCTGTGGAGCATCGCCAGCGTCATCATGCTCATCGCGGGCGTCGGCGCGATGATCTGGTATTTCGGCGCGCGCAAAGCCATCGAGCATGTGACGTTCCCGGAGACCGATCCGCTGTTGCGCTGGACGGCCACGCCTTCACAGCGCGCCACAATGAAGTACTTCCTCGTCGTGGCCGCGCTGTTCCTCGTGCAGATCGCGGCCGGCGCCATCACCGCGCATTACGGCGTCGAAGGCAACGGTCTGTTCGGATTTCCGCTGGACCGCTATCTTCCGTACTCCATCGTTCGCACCTGGCATCTGCAGATCGGGATCTTCTGGATTGCGACTGCGTGGCTCGCGACCGGTCTGTACATCGCGCCGGCCATCGGCGGACGCGAACCGAAAGGGCAGCGTCTCGGCGTAAACATTCTGTTCGTCGCGCTGATCCTCGTGGTCGGCGGCTCATTGACCGGCGAATGGCTGGGCATCAAACAGAAGCTCGGCACTCTGTGGTTCTGGTTCGGTGCGCAAGGTTATGAGTACGTCGACCTCGGACGCTTCTGGCAGATCCTCTTGTTCGGCGGTCTGGTCTTCTGGCTCGCGCTGATGACGCGCGCAATCTGGCCCGCATTGAAAGCGCGCACCGCCGACCGTTCGCTGCTGACGCTGTTCCTCACGTCGTCCATCGCCATCCCGCTGTTCTACTCGGCAGGCCTGATGTACGGCCAGCGCGCACACATCGTGACCGCTGAATACTGGCGCTGGTGGGTGGTGCATCTGTGGGTGGAAGGTTTCTTCGAAGTATTCGCCACGGCCGTCATCGCGTTCCTCTTCACGCGCCTCGGCGTTCTCACAATGCGCACCGCCACGAACGCGACGCTCTTCTCAACGATCATTTTCCTCGGCGGCGGCATCGTCGGCACGTTCCACCATCTCTACTTCACCGGCATGCCGAACTCCGTCCTCGCCCTCGGCGCCGTCTTCAGTGCACTGGAAATCGTTCCGCTCTGCCTGGTCGGCTTCGAAGCGTGGGATCACATCCGCCTCGCGCGCGGCACCGGCGCAGCGCCATGGCTGACGACGTACAAGTGGCCGATCTACTTTTTCGTCGCCGTCGCCTTCTGGAACCTCGTCGGCGCGGGATTGTTCGGATTCCTCATCAATCCGCCGATCGCGCTCTATTACATGCAGGGGATGAATCTCACGCCCGTGCACGGACACACCGCGCTGTTCGGCGTTTACGGCATGCTGGCCATCGGCCTGATGCTCTTTTCGCTGCGCGCGGCGAAACCGGGACTGATCTGGAAGGAAGGGCCGGTCAAGTTTGCGTTCTGGACGATCAACATCGGCCTGACGCTGATGTCGGTCGTGAGCATGCTGCCGATCGGCATCGCACAGACCGTCGCGGCGATCGATCACGGCGTCTGGTACGCGCGCTCCGCTGAATTTCTGCAGGCGCCGTGGATTCAGAACGTGCGCTGGACGCGCATGGTCGGCGACTCGCTGTTCACGGTGGGCGCGATTGCGCTGGCGTGGTTCGTCTTCGGGATTTTCACCGGCCGCTCGTTCGATCGCGGCGTGAAGGTCGAAGAAAACTCGGTCGCGCCGCGAAGCGTCACTCCGCCGCAGCTTGCTACGGCCAACAAGGTTTACTGAACTGCATGCGAAATGAGGAAGCGGCGTCGTTCTTCGTGAGCCACGACGCCGCTTCCACAGCCGAGGATCGATGACCACGCTTCCGTTCCCGCCTCGCACCGTTGCGCTGCGGCCGCTGGCACTGCCGGCCGAACATGGCGGATGGGGATTTCTCTTCGAGCCGATGCTCGTCGGACTGCTGGTGGCGCCGTCGTGGAGCGGAGCGTTCGTGGCCGCGGCAGCGCTGTCCGGATTTCTCGCGCGTCATCCGCTCAAGCTCGCGTTCCGGGATGCCGTTCGCGGCAGGCGGTATCCGCGAACGTTCTGGTGTCGCGCGCTCGCCGCGTCGTATGCGATCGCGGCGCTGCTTTCGCTTTCGATCGCGGTGGCGATGAGCGGCGCGAACATTCTCGTTCCGTTCCTTCTGGCGATGCCGTTTGCAGCGCTGCAAGCGTGGCTGGATGCGAAGAGCCGAGGACGCGAGTTGCTCGCGGAGGTGAGCGGCGCCGTGGCGATGGCCAGCATCGCGGCCGCAATTGCGCTTGCCGGCGGAGCCGGTCGCGCACTCGCGTACGGCCTGGCCGGAATCATGATCGCGCGCTTCGTGCCCGCCATTCTCTACGTGCGCGCGCTCCTGGGCCGTTTGCCCGCATGGTGCGTATGGACCGCACACGTCGCGGCGCTCGGTGCGGTTGGCGTGTATGCGAGACCGCTCGCCATCGCAGCGATGGTCGTGTTGCTCATTCGCGCGGTGTGGGGTCTGACGCACGTGCCGCCGCGCGCGAAGACGATCGGCTGGCGTGAAATCGTCTTCGGAATCGTGACCGTCGCTCTCGTCGCGGCGTCCGTTTAGATCAGCGCGATTTCTACGCGCTTCGTTGCAGCGCGATGGTGTCGCGGAGATTGACGACGTCGCCGACGACGATCAGCGCCGGCGCTTGCAGTCGTGCGCTCGCGACAGCCTGTTCGATCGTCTCCAGCGTTCCGGTCACCGTTTCCTGATCGGGCGTCGTCGCTTTCGAGATCACCGCGATGGACGTATCCGCGCGCATTCCGTGCTCGCGCAGCTTGCGCGTGACGAGCGAGAGATTGCCGAGGCCCATGAGGAAGACGAGGGTGCCATTCGAGGCGGCCAGCGCGGTCCACGCGATGCCCGTCGACGTTTCGGCTTCGTGCGCGGTGACGATCGTGAGCGACGTGGCGCACGATCGATGCGTGACCGGAATTCCGGCGAAGGCCGGCCCGGCGATGGCGGACGAGATTCCGGGAACCACTTCCACCGGAATACCCGCTGCAGCGAGCGCGATCGCTTCTTCGCCGCCGCGTCCGAACACGAACGGATCGCCGCCTTTGAGCCGGACGACGCGCTTTCCTTTGCGCGCCTCCGCGATGAGCAGTGCGTTGATCTCCTCCTGCGGCATCGCATGCGCGCCGGCGCGTTTGCCGGTGTGGAGGATTTCGACGTGCAGCGGGATGCGCGAGACGATGCCTTCCGAGACGAGCGCATCGAGAGCGACGACGTCCGCGGTGGCGATCAGCTCCGCCGCGCGAATGGTGAGCAGCCCTGGATCGCCTGGTCCGGCGCCGACGAGAAAGACTTTTCCGATCATGCTGCACACACCTCGAGTAACGAAATGGCGCCGCGCTCGCGAAGCTCGTCCGCGACCGAGCACGCCAGCGCTTCCGCGTCAGTGCCGCGTTGCGTGACGCGAATGATGGTTGCGGCGTCGAGATCGGAAACGAACGCGCGGACGACGATCGTCTCCCCTTCGAACGACGCATGAACGGCGATGCACGACAGGCAGTCGAGCTGCGTGCCGAAGTGCTGCAACACGCCGCGTTCGCACCGTGCTGCGATCGCACTTTGCGTGTGCGTGATCGCTTGTGCCGCGCTGCGCGCGAGCGCGTTCGACTGCAGCGACTCCAGCGCCACGATGCCCTGTCCGGCAGCGGGAATCATTTCGTCGACGCTGAACGTGGCGGTCACGCGTTCGGTGAGACCGAGCCGCGTGAGCCCGGCGCTGGCCACGACGAGGCCATCGCACGCGCGATTCTGTAATTTCGCCAATCGCGTTTCGACATTGCCGCGAATCGGCTCGATCCGCAGATCGGGACGGCGGGCCAGCAGCTGCGCGCGGCGGCGCGGCGCACTCGTCGCAATCAACGCACCGTGCGGCAACGCGTCCACGGCCAGTCCATCCGGCTGCAGCCACGCGTCGCGCGGATCGGCACGTTCGAGAAAGCCGGCCAGCGTGAATCGCTCCGGCACGATGGACGGCACGTCTTTCAGACTATGCACGGCGAGATCGATTTCGTCGCGATCGAGAGCGGTCTCCAGTTCCTTGACGAAGAGTCCCTTGCCGCCGATGGCTGCGAGCGGCACGTCGCGGCGGATGTCGCCGGTCGTGCGGATCGGAATCAGTTCGACGGAGAATCCCTGCGCGCGCAGCAGGCGTGCGGTTTCATTCGCCTGCCAGAGTGCGAGCGGTGAGCCGCGCGTGCCGAGCCGGATGCGCTTCATTGCGAGAGTCCCTTCATGGCTGCAGACCGAAGATCCTGCGGATCACGCCGCGCAGCGAGTCGCTGCGGCGCAGCTCCACGATCGGCTGATGCAGGATCTTGTTCGTCAATTGCGTCGCGAACTGTTCGACCGCGGCGCGCTGCTCGAGCGTGATCGGCCCCATCCGGCGCAAACATTTTTGAAGCTCCGCGCTGCGGATCTCATCGACGCGCGAGCGCAGCTCGACGATCGTCGGGACGGCGTCATCGATGGCCAGGCGTTCGTTGAAGGAACGCACTTCGGCGGCGATGATCCGCTCGGCGCGCGCCGCCTCACAACGGCGCCGCTCGAGATTACCCTTCGCGACCTGCTGCAGATCGTCGACGTTGTACAGATAGGCGCCGTCGATTCCGGCGATGGCCGGATCGATGTTGCGCGGCACCGCCAGGTCGATCAAAAAGAGCCCGCGACGGCCGCGTGCATGAAGCGCGCGCTGCACGTGCGCCGCGTCGATCACAAAGTGCGGCGCGCCGGTCGACGCGATCACGATGTCGCACTGCGTCAGCTGTTCTTCGAATGCCGCGAAGGGCACGGCTTTTCCGCCGAAGCGCTGCGAAAGCTCGACCGCGCGCTCCCACGTCTTGTTGGCGACAAAGATCTGTCGCACGTGTTGCGCGGCGAGATGCTCGGCGGTCAACTCTCCGACGTCGCCGGCGCCGAGGAGGAGGACGTGGAGGCCGGAGAGATCGCCGAAGATTTTCTTGGCCAGCTCGATCGCCGCATAAGGCACCGACACCGCATTCGCGCCGATGGCCGTCTCGCTGCGCACCTTCTTCGCGACATGCATCGTCCGCTCGAAGAAATGCTGCAGCGTGCGATCGAGCGCAGCGGCGCCGAACGCCTTCTTCACCTGCCCGGCGATCTGCGGTTCGCCGATCACCATCGAGTCGAGTCCCGCGGCGACGCGGAAGAGGTGCGAGACTGCTTCGCCGCCGCGCCGGATGTAGAGATGCGGTTCGATGAGGTCGCGCGAGCAGCGCGCGTACCGCGCCATCCAATCGATGACGTCGTCCGCTTCTGCCGCGCCGCTGACGATGATCTCGACGCGGTTGCAGGTCGAGAGGACGCACGTCCCCTCCACTCCCCGCAAGCGCATCAGCGACTCCGTCACCTCGGTCTGTTTCGTCTCGCCGACGCTGAGCCGCTCGCGGATCGCTACCGGCGCCGTGTGGTGGTTGACGCCGATCAGGAGGAGGGACGCCGTGCGGCGCTCGGCAACCTCCGCGGCGCCGGTGAACGATCCGTATTCGAGTGCGATTGCGTCGGACATCGTCTGCGAATCAGATTAGCGGCCGCTGACCGGGCGAGGAGTGGACGCGGTCACGAGCCGATGTGCGGACGATCACATCGACGACTAGCTGGCCACGCGATGAACGGCCACTTTCAGATCGTCCATCTTGTCCATCACGCGATCGGTCATGTTCGCAACTTTGCGCTGCATCTTCTTGCCGGGCATCGGCGCGAGCATCAGGGCAACGGCCGCACCGACAGTGAGGCCGATCGCGAATGAGGAGACGTACTTCGAGACTTTGAGCATGGTCTGCTCCTTTCGCTGCGAGCGTACCGGCGCGCGTTGTGTGAAGGTCGTGCGCCGCGTCACCCATCGCGGTGCGCTGAGAAAGGCGAAGGGTGCGCCGAACGATGAGTGTGGCGAGCAGAATGGTGAACGAAAGTCAGACAATCATGACGATCTCGAAAGGTCGCGACGATTTGGGTGATTCCATGGAGAGAACCGTGCGTCAACTGCGCGAAAGCGCAGGAGGGGCTGTAAGCGCCCGGCCCGGAACCGCCTCCGACGTCACGACCGGACATGACCACCGCGGGCGTGCCACGCAAGCCGGCACTTCTTATCAAGATCTATTTCTTGGGCGCCGGGGACTCGGGCTGCACTGTTCTTTGGGCCGTCGGTCGGTCGGCCTTGTAGTCGAGACGCCTCATCCATGACGGCATCTGTTGCATCTTCTCTCCGGCTGTATTGAGGACCTTTTGCAGTTTCTCGGAGTTGCTCATGCTGGGCCGCCTTTTGAAGTCATTTGGATTTTCTTCGTGGCCAAATTTTCGTGAAATGTATGAATACGGTCGAGCTCTCGCGGAAGGTACGCTTCCGGTTGGCCGGCCGTTCGCGGAAGTGCGGTTTTCTTGATCGTGTCCCACGTCACCAGGTGGCGATCGTCATCCCTGCGTCGCGTGAGCTTGAAGAAATCATGAAAACGGCTTGGAGCGATCCCGACGAACGAATTGAACTCCACCTGATGAGGCTTAGGGCGTCGATCGACCGCGACGGAGTCGGAAAATAATCTTCGGACCTGACTCTTCGGATACGGTTCGATGTACACCACTCGGTTAATGCCGGCGGCGACAATATGTTTTGCGCAGTTATGACAAGGAAATGTCGTGCAATAAAGGGTCGAACCCTGCAGAGATACGCCGCGGCGAGCGGCGTCGGTAATCGCGGCCATTTCGGCGTGAACCGCGCGCCCGTATTCCGTGATGTCCCACAGGCGGCTGTCCCGCAACGCGTCAGCCGCCTTGTCAATAAAGGCGTCTTGGGCGAACGATTCCGGTATGAGCTCTGATTCGTGAAGCTGTTTCAACAAGTCTGACAGGATGACTCGTCGCATTTCGTCGTTTGGCTCATCGCGGTCGACGAAACGAAAATCGCGATAGTCCGCGTCATCAGAAGACCAATACAGACCGCCTCGGGCCTTCGGTACTTCGTTCGTTCCTACAGCAAACACCTGGCCGTCATCCGAACAGATTGCAGCACCAACTTGACGCGAAAGATCCGCCGATCGGAGCGCAGACGTGAATGCATACGCAACGCCCAGTTCGTCATGGCTCGGTGTTTCGAAGGGATGCCCGAACACAATCGAAACGAAGCGTCTGGTGGCGCCGTCGATTCGAGTCTTGTCGGTCGTGTCGATGAATGCATCCGCCTGATAGAACGTCTTTCGGACGGCTTGTCCGGACTTGACGTGTTCTTCCTCGTCTCGATCGATCAGACGCTCAGCGACGTGCAGGCACTGATCGATCTCTTTGTTCTGTGATTTCGCAATTTCCCCGGCGAGCGTGTCACGGCGGGTTTCGCGCGACGCGTAAGCTGCCAAGAGCAGAAATCCGTCACCGTAGATGTTCCGGAGCGTCTCAACCTCTTTGGGGTTCTTGAGCGAGTTCACGATATAGGCAGTCCGCGGTGCCGGAATATCCGCAGGATCTGGGTGTCCGTTGCTGTCGGGTGAGTCTTTCGTTCGCTGATCGACGGTGCTGTGTGACTCTTCACGGCGCACGCGGATCTGCGCAACGGCCATGACGGCCAGCGCATCGTGCCCGACTTCTACGCGTAGCTCGTTGCCCGCATTCATGTGCTGGTCGTAGTACTTCTCACGATCGCGAATCGACGCGAGAGTCGCGAATCTGTCGAAGTGGTGAAGCAGCTGGCTGAGCCGGATCTGGCGCGCGTGGTAGTCAACGTCCGCTAGTGCGCGCTGAAGCGACTCCGCGACGATCTTTAGCTCGGTACCGATCGGACCGACCAACCCGATGACCAGTTCCGGGCCCGCCATGGTGAGGATGATACCCGCCTTTGGTGCGTTCTACTCGTGGGCGGAAAGACTCGACGTATGCTCATTGCTGCGCCATTCATTTCGTCCCGCCTTCCTACGCGATGTGGAGTCGAGCCGAAGTCTAAGCGGACGAACCAACGCCCATCCACTCCCGCGCCACCACCCGCAGGATGCCGCCGATGCGAAAGTTGGTGAGAAGCGCGGCGGGTGCGAAGAGCTCGGCTTTGTCGTTGACGGTTCCTTCGGAGGCGTCGCGAATTTCGTGCGACAGCGCGGCGTCGATGGATCCGTTCGCCATGCGCGTGCGGATGGAGCGTGCACGGGCCAGACGATGGCGCACGGCTGCGGCGGTCTTTGCGTTAATCCGGCCGTGCTGGAGCTTGAGCTCATTGAGGCGCTCGGCGGCGTCGTACGTCGCATCGACGATTTCGGCGCGCGTCATCCATCGCGTCTCGTAGTTCAGCATCGACTCCCAATCGTTCTCTTCGAGCAACGCCTTGTGTTCGGCGAGTGTGTGCGCGAAGAGGCGATAGCCGAGCGCTTCGGCGTGCTCGAAGCCGCTGCTGCCGGGATCGAGAAACGGTCCCATGGGCGTGATGAACGCCGAGAGGCGCCGGTCGAAGCGCACGAACAGTTGCTCGATCGCATCGACCATTTCCATGACGCCGCGAGACGTTTGCCCCGGTAGTCCGATCATGAAGAAGAGATCGAGCGTTTCGCAGCGCGATTGGAGAATGCGCTCGATGGCTTCGTCCATGCGCGCGTTGGTGAAGCTTGCCTTGCCGAGGTGGGCGCGGATGGTTTCGTCGTGGCTTTCGGGGGAGAGCTCCGCGCCCCAATGGCGGACCGAGGCATCGATGGCGTCGATCAGCGCGGCGTCGGGCGGATCGAAGAATTCGAAGACGAGGCGATTCGCGACCGGCGTCTGTGCGAGCGCGGCGAGAACTTCGCGCGCGTAGCCGTCACCGCCGTCGCGCAAGTCGCCGACGAAGAAGATCGGTGCGCGCGTGATCTCGGCGAGTTGCCGCACCTGCGCGGCGATCGCCGCCGGTCCGCGAATGAGAGGAAAGCAGCCGGGCATGAAGCGGCGGAACGCGGGCGCCGATGCGCCGCAGGTGACGCAACCGCGCCGGCAGCCTTTCACGGAGAACACTGCAGTGATCGGATGGCGCCACCAGGAGTGAAACGGCACGCTGCTCCAGAAATCGAGATGGCGGATGACCGAGGAGACCATCATGCCGAGGTCGAGGCCGTATTCGTTGATCGAGGTCGCGGGTGCGTCGGGATTGATGCGAATCCCTGCCGCGTCTTTCCACGTGAGGCCAGGCACAATTTCGAAGCGCCGTGCTTCTTCGATCTCTCGCACGAGAGTCAGCAGCGACGGTTCCGTGACGGCGCCGCGCAACACGAAATCGACCGCGGGATCTTCAATGAGCTCGCGATGAAAGTACGTCGCGGAGATTCCGCCGAAGACGATCGGCACGTCGGGATGAATTCGTTTGAGCAGCGCTGCCAGCGCGGGACCTCCGTGCGCGTGCGGCAGCCAGTGCAGATCGATGCCGAAGAGCTTCGGGCGCAGCCGGCGGAGGAAGCGCTCTGGATCGAAGCGGCGGCTGCGCATCATGAGCAGCGCGAGATTGACGATGCGCACGCGGTAGCCGTGTCGCCGCAGATACGCCGCCAGCGTCAGAAATCCGATCGGGTACATCTCGAAGACCGGCGACGACGGAATCACGTCGCTCACCGGTCCATAGAAGATGGCCCGCTCCCGAAAATCGAAAACGCTCGGCGGATGAATCAGGACGACGTCCGGCTGCCGCATGCGAGCACCTCACTGCCTCGGCGTCAGAACGTGACGCGATAGCTGATCTTCGCGGTGCGTCCCGGCTCCGGCCGGAAAAACGTCGCATTCGAGAATTCGGCGTACAGCTCGTCCGTCGCGTTCTCGATCCAGACAGTGACCTCATTGGCGAAGCCGCCCATGCGGAAGAGCTGTGCGCCCGCGCCGATACCATGCACAGTGAACGAAGGCAGCGTGCGGCCGACCGGCGGCACCGGTGCGTTCGACTCGAGGTTCGCGTTCACTTTGCCGTTGTGGCGAACGTGATACTCCGCCCAAAAGCGTCCGTGCGCCGGCTCATAGCGCGCATAGGCCACGGCCTTGTTCGAATAGCTGTCGCCGCTCGGCGGATTCGCCGCGTCGATGCGCACACCGTCGATCCAGGTGTAATTGCCGCCGAGAACCAGGCCGTGGCTCTCGCGCCAGCCGAGTGCGAGCTCGACGCCGTCGTAGCGCAGGCGAGCGGTATTGCGCTGCTGCACCACGAACTGTGCGTGACTGGCCGTAATTGCCGCACGCGTCTCTGCATCGAGCTGCGCGATCTCTTGCGGAGAGAGATAGGCCTGAATGATGCCGCCATGGATCTCATTGCGGAAGGCCACGGCTTCCATGAATGCGTTCGCGCGCGAGTACTTGAGGCCGAGGTCGAAATTGTCGCTGGTCTCGGACTGCAGGCCCATGTTCAGCAGCTGATAGCCGGAGCCTTCCGGCGTCGCGCCGTTGAAGAGCCGCTCGATGATGTTGGGCGCGCGGAATCCGCGTCCCCACGAGGCGAGGAGATTGATCTTGGGATTGAGTTGATATTTCGCCGATAAGGCGCCGACGAATGTGCGATCCGAAAAACCGAGGCCTTCGACGTTCCAGTTGGGGGTTTCTTCGGCGACGGTTTCGACGCTGTCGAAGCGCAGGCCGGTCGTGACGCTCAGCTTGCGCCCGATCGAAATCTCATCCTGCGCAAACACGCCGTACGTGGTGTTCGTGGCATTCGGTGCGTTGGCCACGGAGTCCGTCGTCACGGAAGCGCGATTTCCATGCGGAGTGCGGATGGTGGTAGTGGTCGTGGAGAAGTCGGTATTGAAGCTGTGGTCGCGCGCGGCTTCGATGCCGTAGGTGACGATCTGCCGTCCGTTGCGCCGGTGTCGAGCACGCGAGCGCTTTGTTCGAGGTTGATGGCGCCGAAGCGGCCGGCGGGAACGCGGTAGTTTTCGGATTCGCGCTGCGTGCCGCCGAGCTGGAACGTGAAGCGGCCGAGTTTTGCATCGAGACCGGCGCTCCAATCAGAGAGGTCGCCGGCGGATGAATGCCGCGCTTCCGCATAGCCGGCGACGTTCGAGTACGTCCGGAATTGCGGCTCGCTGCTGACCGCGTTCATCACGCCGCCGATGGCGTCGCTGCCATAGAGAACGGACGCCGGTCCGCGCACGACTTCGATCGAGCCGACGTTGTGCAGATCGACCAATCCGCCGATCTCGCCAAAGTCGGTCTGGCGCCGCGGATTATTGAGGCGGAGCCCGTCCTCGAGGAACAGCACGCGCAGTCCGCGCTGGCCGCGGATGACGGGACGGACCTGGTTCGGGCCGACGCCGTTCACGTCGACGCCCGGCTGTTCGCGCAGAAGATCGGCGGGATTCTCGGCCGTCTTCTGTTCGATTTTTTCCTGCCGCATGACCGTGACGGGCGTGGCGATGTCGAATACGTTTCGCTCCGAGCCGGTGGCCGTGACGGTGGTTTCGGCGAAGAACGAGGGCAGCGGTTCTTCGGCGGCCTTCACATTGTCGGCTGGAGTCGTGGACTGCTGCGCGAGAACGACGGCGGGAAAGCAGAGAGCCAAGGTGAGAATCAGGATGATCGGCCGCATGAAACTTCACTCCTATCGTGCGCCGCGATGCGCGGCTGGGCTTCGGAGCGGGCGAGCTACCGATGCGGCGGCGCACGGCCGGCGACGGAGCCGGTTAGCCATGCGGTGGGAAGCGCGTAGCGTCCGCCGTCGATTGCCGATGCTTTTTCGAAATGCGTAGCCAGCGTTCGGCGAATCAGCCAGAGGATCAGCGGCGAAACCGCGAAGACGGCTTCGATGACGACATGCAGTGGCACCGTTTGGATCGGTGCCGCAGCGTGAAGAAGAACGACGGCCGTCCAGAAGACGACCCACGTCCGCCACGACACGCGCCGGTGCAACAGCAGCAGGCCCGCGACGGCAACGAGCGCCGCGGCAAGCCAGCGCGCCGTCACATGCGGATCGGTGATCGACAGATCCTGGACGCGCTGCCAGAGCATTCGCGCATGCAGCGCTGCAACGACCACCGCTGCAAACCGAAGCATCACGAAACCAATGCGCCCACGCATGCTGTCAACGTATCGGCGCACGTGCGTTTCCGCGGCTGGCGCGCTCACGTCGCCGTGTGACAGCCGTCACCGGGTCATGTCGCAATGCTCGTCACATTGACCTATGACTCCGGTCATAAGAAAAGACGCCCTCGGCGCCTAACGTGGATCGTGGCGGGCTTCGAGGTCCGCGACGATCATCGAGGAGGTGGAGCTTGGAACCGATTGTGCCGAAACTGCTCCTGATCCCAACGGATTTCAGTGCTCCCTCAGCACAGGCATTGCGCTACGGTGCAGCGCTCGCAGAGCGCTTTTCCGCCCACCTCCTCGTGATCTATGCCGATCCGTTCGTTCTTCCCGTCGATCTCACTCTCAGTGCCGGCGCCGTGTTCGACATGGCGCGCATTGACATGGTGGATGCCGCGCGGGAGCAACTGGAGGCATTCGTGGAAACGAATGTCCCCCGTTCCGTGCCTTACGACATCCGCGTGCTGGTCGGCACGCCGGTCGACGCAATCCTTGCGCAGGCGTCCGAGGTGGGTGCGGGCCTGATCGTGATGGGAACGCATGGCCGGACGGGCTTGCACCGATTGCTCGTTGGTTCCGTCGCGGGAGCGATCATGCGTCTCGCGCCGGTGCCGGTCATTGTGGTGCACGACGAATCGCCGTTGGAAAGCGCTGCCATGCGCCGGATTGCGAGCGCGCCGCAGTCGACCCACGAAGCTGCGGTGGCGGTCTCGGTCGCGCATCGCTTCGGCGGTGACAATGCCGAATACCTCGAGGTTCCGGAAGGTGCCGACCTGGCCGAGATCGCTCGCGCCGGCGCCGCCGACCTGATCGTCCTCGGCATCGTCGCACGTCACGGCATGGCCGATTCATTGCGCGGCACGGCGGCCGAGCGGGTCGTTCAGCACACCATCTGTCCTGCGCTGACGGTCAACCGTTTCGCAGCGGCTCGCGTGGCGGGGGTGATCCATGATTTCGAGCCGGTACTCGCCGGATGAATCGACGCCAATGTCTCGCAGCGCCGCTCCTCACGCCGCATTGCAGCGCCAATTAAAAAACGCACTGCGGTGGCATCCCGGAATCGACGCGGCACGCGTGTCGATCGCCGTGGACGACGCCGGCCGCGTCATGCTGAATGGCAGCGTGGCGACGTATGCCGAAAAATGCGCGCTCGAAGAGGCGATGAGAGGCATTCCTGGCGTGGCCAGCGTGAACAACTGCGTCGACGTCCGATTGACGATCGGCGACTACCGCACCGACGCCGCGCTCGAGCGCATCCTCCGCGACCTGTTCGAGTTTCTCTCGCGCATGCCGCCGGAGCGTCCGCGGGCGACAGTGGTGAATGGCTGGGTCACCATTGAAGGCAGCGTCCTGTGGCCCCACCAGAAGCAGCTCATCGAAAAGGCCGTTCGCGAGATCGCCGGTGTGAAGGGCATTACGAACTGCCTGGTGGTCGAGCGGACCGCGCGGAGACAGGCGCGGGCGACGAAGTGATCCGTCGCCCGCGCGTCCGTTGTCCCGCAATGCTTATTTCTTCAATGTCCGGATGAACGCCACGACGGCGTCGATGTCGGCCGGCGTGAGCTTGCCTTTGTAGGACGGCATTTTTCCCTTGCCGTCGCTGATCCACTTCACGAGCTCCGCGTCCGTCTGCTTCTGTACTTCGGCAGAACGGAGGTCGCGGAGCTTGAGGTTCTTGCCCATGGTGGTCTGTCCGGCGCCGTCGGGGCCGTGGCACATGGCGCATTTCGCTTTGAAGATGGGCGCACCATCCGGGCCGCCTCCGCCCGCGAAAGCGGCCGGGGCAACGATGAGAATGCAGAGTGTGAGAACAGTCAGTGTCTTGGTCATGGCTCTCCTTCAATTCTCCTTATTTTTTGAACGTCCGCATGTGCACGACGAGCGCTTTGATCTCGTCGGCGGATAACTTGTCTTTATAGGCCGGCATTTTTCCTTTGCCGTTCGCCGTCCAGTCGTGGAGCTGCTGGTCGGTCTGCTTCTGCACCTCCGGCGAGCCGAGATCGCGCAGGCCCAGTTTCTTGCCCATTGCGCTGTCTCCCTTGCCGTCGGCGCCGTGGCAGGCGGCGCATTTCGCCTTGTACGTTGCGGCTCCGTCGGCGGCGAATGCGGCCGGAGCCAGCGTGACGGCGGCGATCAACAGTACGGCATGCAGTTTCATGGCTTTTCTCCTTCTTACATTCCGCCGCCGGTGTGGCAGTCGGAGCAATTGACGGCGCGTAAATCGCCGAGATCGATGGGATGCTCGAAGGCGGCGGTAGCGCCGTTCGCCCCGAGCACGTTGTGACAGAGAGTGCATTCCTTGCTGAGGCGTTTCCCTTCGCGGCTGACATGCTGGTCGTCGTGGCAGCGGAAACAGCCCTGCGTGCGCATGTGCCCGACGTTGTCGGCGTGCGTGCGCCAGTCCACGTTCATCTCCGGGAAGCGCGTGTTCCTGAAGATCTGCTGCAGCTCGGCGGCCGCGCCGGCAATCTGGTTCCGCTTCGCCGCATAGACCGCGGCGTGATTGTCGCGATAGAACGTCTCCAGATCGGCGCGGATGGCGCTCACTGCCGCCGCTGTGGACGGGTAATCCTTCGCCAGAACCGCTACACCCTGCTGCTTGATGTACGGCAGCGTGCGATCGATGCGCCCGGCGCGCAGCGCTTTGTCGACGGAAGCGTCGGGCGACCGGTAAATGTGCGTCGGCCGATTGTGGCAATCGACACAATCCATGGTGCGTTTCGGCGCCGCCGCAATCTGTGCGTCCGTCAATTTCGAATCTTCGGCCCGATATTCGGTGACCTGTCCGGTCTTGCGATTGCGGACGCGGATCCATGGGATCACCTGGCGCTGCTTGTCGGCGGCCACATAGGTCACTTCGTTGCCGATGTTCATGTGCCAGTGAATGCCGGTGGTTTGTCCCGTTTCCGGGCTGCCCCCTCCGGTCTTGATCAGGAGGCGCACTTCCTGCGGTGTGCTTTGCTCGTCGTACGCGTAATGATCGAAAACCTTCAATTGCGCGCCGAAGAACTTTTCCGGCCAGTGGCATTGCTCGCACGTCTGCTGCGCCGGCCGCAGATTTTCGACAGGCGAGGGGATCGGTTTCGGATATTTCTTCGCGATCACCGAATAGACCTGATAGGCGCCGGAGAGTTTCGATTTGACGAACCAGCCCGCGCCCGGCCCGACGTGGCAGCCCGCGCAACCCACCCGCGCATGCGGCGACTGCTGATACGCGGTGTATTCGGGCTGCATGACCGTATGGCACATCGTTCCGCAGAACGCATCGGACTCTGTGTAGTGGTAGACCTGATAGCTCCCGACGACGGACATCGTCACGAAAACGATCAGTCCCATCGCGGTCCAGATCAGGATCAGGCGCGTGCGGCGTTCATTGAGATCGACGCGCGGGTATTCCGGCACTTCGCCGGGTGCGCTGAGGCGCCGCCGCCGCCGTTCCCGCCACATGCCGAAGAGGAACACGGCCACGCCGAAGATCAGAATCGCCGGCGCCGCAATCCAGGTCAGGATGCCGAGGTACGGATTGGAGTGCGTTCCTGAGCTGTCGAGATAGATCAGGAACGCCAGATTGACGAGACCGAGAGCGGCGATACCGAGGCCGATCTCACTGAGGAGGTTCCGGGACAGCGGCATGGGCCGCGCCGATTCCGACATCACTCATCCCCTTCGTGTGTGGATTCATCCTGCGCCTTTTCGTGCGCCAGGGGGTGCTCTTTCTTGAATTCTTCTTCCGACACCTTGCCGTCGAACCAGGCCCAGTTCATGGGGTAAATGTCCGGATCGAAGATGACGTGATAGAGGTGCCAGACGATGATGGCCAGCGTGGCCAGAATGGCTTCGTAGAAGTGAACGGTGGTGGCGATGTCGATCCACCAGCGTGGAATCCAGGCGGCCACGCCGACGGCGTACCAGATCATCAGGCCCGTGATGGCCATGACGATCGTTCCCCACAATCCGGCCCAGTACTCCGCCTTTTCCGCGTAGGTGAACCGGCCCGCGCGCGGGTGTTTGTTGCGCAGGACGGCGAGGAGATCTTTCGCATCCGAGAAGCGGAACCAGAAATCGCGCAATCCTTGCCGGCCTTCCCGCGTGAGGGTCATGTAACCCATGTGATAGAGGCCGAGGATGATCATCACGACGGCGGCGACGCGATGGACCAGGCGGCGGATCGATTCGGGGCCGCAGATCTTTGCCAGCAATGAGTCCGGCCACGCCAGCGCAAAGCCGCTGATGACCAGCACGACAAAGCTCGAGACCAGGATGAAGTGCTGGATGCGTTGATTGAGATTCATCCGCACGACGGTCCGGCCGCTCGCCTTGCGCGCTGCCTGCGCTTTGCGCCACCAGATCAGCAGATTGTGCAAAGCCATGAAACCGATCGTCAGCACGATCAGCACGATGTAAATGCGGCGGATCCAGGTGTTGAGCAGCGAGCCGGTGTCGTCAGTTTCGCCTGCGCTGAGATGCACTTTGCCGCGGGCGAAGTTTGCTTGTGCGCCCTGATGGCATTTGCCACAGGTCTTGGTCAGATTTGCGGGATTGACGGCCGAGCGCGGATCGGACGAGGGGAGGATGTTGTGCGTGCCGTGGCAGCTCGCGCAATCCGCGGCAGTGGTCGATCCGAGCTGACGTGCCAGGCCGTGATAACTGGACTTGTACGAGCTGACGCGCGTCGTGGCCACGCCGAGCTCCTGATTGAGGCGCACTCCTTCGTGGCAGCGGATACAGCTCGCGCGCGGTCCGTGTGCCGGGTCGCCTGCTTTGGAGATCGTATGGATGCCGTGACAATCGGTGCAGACCGGTGTCGAGCCGTTCCCGCGCGCCAGTGCCTTGCCGTGGACGCTGTCGTGATACTCGCCGGCGATCGCCGCGTGGCATTTCCCGCAGGTGCGGCCGACGTTGAACTTGAAGATCCCGGACTGCGGGTCGTTCGCCGGACGCACGTTGTGCGAATCGTGGCAATCGGTGCAGACCGCCGCGCGCGTCGATCCTTTCGCGACGGCCTTGCCGTGCACGCTCTCCTCATACGAGAGCGCCGGCTGCGCGCTCAATCCTGCCTTCTGCATCACGAACTTTTGCGCGTGGCAGTTCGAGCACACTTGCGGAATCTTCGCGCGCTGCATCGGCTGGATCTCGTGTGCAGAACCGTGGCAGTCCTGGCATTGAGGACCTTTTCCGCGGCCTGCTGCCGCTGCTTTGGCGTGCAGACTGTGATTCCACGCTTCGACGGCGTCCGCGTGACACGACGCGCAGTCGACCTTCTTCGGCGCGGGATCGTGAGGAACGCTCTTGATGTCGGCATGACATCCAGTGCAATCGATCGGCGAGTGAACGGACTTGTCGAATTTGTCGGCGTGCACTGTGTCATGACACGCCAGACATTCTTCGCGTGATGGCTGTGCCGCTGCGGAGAGTGCGGCGAAGGCGAGGGCGGCGGCAATCAGAATCGTGCGCATCAGAGACCTCGCAGCCACAGTAGGGTGACGCTGCACATCGGGCGAGGAGAGCAGTCACCACGATCGTGTGACACGCCTCACGGACGCTCGTGTCGCGCGAGACGTTTCCCCACTTGATGCAGAACGATCACGCGTGCGGCGTAACCGCCAAGGACGAGGAGCGAGACAATGTAGGCGGCCCAGACGAAGGGCCAGCCACCCTGCACGATTCCGTTCATGACGCCACCTCCATCGGGATCACGTCCCAGTCCGGCGGAAGCTCCTCCTGCGCATGCACGGCCGCTACGCGCGTTCTGAAAATCAGGACGCCCGCGATGAAGAGGATCAGCGCCGCGAAATTCAGCAGCAGCGGAATGAGGAATTCGCGCGCAATCCCCGATGCACTCGATTGCTGCTGGTGCAAGGAGTTCCACCATTTCACCGAGTAATAGACGATCGGCACATCGATGAAGCCGACCACCGTCGCCACGGCCGACCATGTAGCGCGTTTCACGGGATCGTCGACGAAGCGGCGTAGTGCGGCGATGCCGAGAAATGCCATGAGCAGAATGGCCACTGTGGTGAGGCGCGGATCCCAATCCCACCAGACGCCCCACGTCGGCTTCGCCCAGATCGCGCCCTGGACCGAAAGAAGAAAACAGAGCACCACCGACATCTCGATGGCCGCTTCCAGCCGGTGGTCCCAATGCCACTGGCTGGTGGCCAGCCATGCGATCGCACAGAAGAATGCCCACATCAGCACGAGCATCGCGCTCCAGGCGGTGGGCACGTGGACGTACATGATTCGCTGCACTTCGCCCATGAATTGCTCGGGCGGCGCGATGGCCAGTCCGTAGTACGAGCCGCCCGCGAAGAGCGCGATCGCCAGGGCGATCAGGGCCAGCGGCAGTGCTTGCGTGAATCGAGTGGTTCCCATTTTCGTCGGTACCTTTCCCGCTGGATCGGCACCATAGTGGGGAGAACCCTCGTCCCGAAACGATTCGCATCACCCGCGTATGTGACCGCTGTCACTCGACAGGGGTATCCGCGCGCATGGCTTGGGTCGTGGCTCAGGCCTTAGCGTGAGCCACGACAGACGAAGCTCCCACTGGGCAACGACGAAAAGGACGCAACCATGACAATCCACGGACGCCTGCTACGCACACTTCTGGTGCTCGCCATGACGGGCGCGCTCTCGGTCTCGGCATCCGCAGCAGGGCGGCAGAGAGCTGTTGGCTCTCCGTCGGCACCAACGGAGCAGAAATACAAAACCAG
>DASSMK010000361.1:0-11110 GCA_035688915.1 Thermoanaerobaculia bacterium | reverse complement strand
CAGAAAGTAGAGCGCCACGACCGCGTAGCCCATGATCAGCACGCCGGAGATCACGCCGTTCATCGCGTCTCCCACACCAGTCCGTAGAGGAGCAGCGCCACGCCTGCCACGGCGGGCAGCGAGCGCCATACCGACAGATCGACGTCGGGGCCGAGGCGGACGTCGATGATGAGCATGATGTTGTTGAGCGCGAGGCCGACGAAACAGAGAGAGCTCCAGAACAGGAGGCGCGCGCGCGATTGCCGGTAGCCGCGCCAGAGCAGCGCCGCGCAGGTGGCGCTGGTCAGTGCGCAGAGGACGTAGACGATGTTCGCGTACATGTTCACTTCTTCAACTTGAAAGCATCGGCAAAGCTGCGGATCGGATCGGCCGGCGCACCGCCGAGCATCGCCGCGATGGTGTTGCGATGGGCAGGGTACACGCTGGCGAGCTCGTCGAGCAGCGCTTCCGTCTGCGCATCCGCGGGCGCGTAGCGATAGCGCGGGATGCCGCTCGCTTCAAACGTCACCAGGCCGGTGGACGCGATGAGGAACAATCGCATGGCCGCCGATTCCGGAGGCATGTCGAGCGCAGCCGCCACCTCGGGCGCTGTCCAAGAGCGCGCGGCATCGGCTCGCAGCAGCAGCACGATGTCGATCTGCTCCGCTGACGAGCGGCGCTGCTGCAAAAACGCATTCAGGGATTCGGAGATGACCGCCAAGCGAGCGTGGCGACTGCAAATCTTTCGCCAGTTACATTGAATTCAATGTGTCAGCGCGTCCTCGGCCGGCCCGAAGAAACGCTTCCGTCCCTCGATGCGGTACTGCTGCACCGTTTCCAGTCCGCGATACGACATCACCCACTCCAGAAACCATTCGGCGCTCGTCGCTTTGCGCGTCGTGAGCAGCACGATCAAGTAATCGTTGCGCAGCAGCGGCTTTCCTTCGAGCAGCACGGCCACATTTTTGGGAGGACCCGCCTCGCGCCACGCAGCAGCGTCGACGATGGCGTACGCGTGCAGCCGTGCGATCTCCTGCAGCAGCGACGCTTCGTTGCCGCGACAGAGCCGGTAGCGGCGATCCTCTTTGCGCGGATCGATCGCTGCCGCGGCCCAGATCTTCGCCTCGCGCGCGCGGTAGCGCGGCACGTCCGTCGCGGAGCAAAACGGCCGATCGCGTTTCACGATCCGGCCGAACGCCTCGGCGGCGGTGGCGGCGGTGCGCACCCGCGCCGGATCGAACGACGGACCGACGAGCAGATAGTCGTCATGCGCAAACGTGTCGACCAGCCGCGCATTCGGCCGCAGCTTCGCGAGCAACTCCGCATCATTCGTGATCACGACATCCGGTTGCTTCCCGAAACTCCGCGCACGCAGCGTCGCTTCTTCCATCACATGCAAGCTCGTGGCGACGCCGCTCTCGGCGCTGAATCGTTTCGCCAGCAATTGCGGCAGCCCGGTGCCCGCCACTTCCGTCGACGTCCAGATCTGCACCGGCGCCTTCTTGTCGCCGTTGCACGCGGCCAGCAGCAAAAGGACGGCGAAGAGTGCCAGGCGTCGCATCGTCACTCGAAGAACGCGAACGCTTCGCCTTCGTCGCTGCCGCTGTAGCGCATGCGCGTGCGGAGAATGTCGGAGGGGCTGATGAATCCAACGATGCAGCGCGATGAGCCCGCGTCGACCACCGGGCAGCGATCGGCGCCGTGCATCTGCATCCGCTTCACCACTTCCAGCACCGGCTCATCGGACGTCGCCACGAGCCGCGGCTGTTCCATCAACTCACGTGCGGCGCGGCTCCCCTCGCCTGCCGCCAGCGCCGCGTCAATCGCGTCACGCGTGAGGACGCCGAGGAGACGCATTTCGCTGTCGACGACGGGATAGTAGCGATGCCGCCGCGCCCCAATCGTTCGATTCGCCTCCGCAATCGGCGCCTCGGCCGGAATCGTCGTCGGCGCCGCCGTCATCGCATCCGCGGCAGTGACGTGCGCGAGCGGATCGGACGCTTCGCCGCCTTCGACGTAGCCTTCGTCGATCATCTGCTGCTCGACGACGCTCAGCCGCGAGATGCGCCGCGAGATCGAAACGGCGAGCGAGACGCCGAGCATCACCGGCACCATCAATTCGTAATCGCGCGTCAGCTCGACGACGATGACCACCGCCGCGATGGGACTGCGCAGCATGCCGGCGAACGCGGAGCCCATGCCGACGATGGCATACGCCTTCGGGTCGATGCCCGCGGCGGGAAAGAGATCGCGCGCGGTGTGACCGATCGCCGCGCCGAGCGCGGTGCCGATGAAGAGCGACGGCGCGAACGAGCCGCCGAGAACGCCGGAGCTGATGGCGAGAACGAACGCGATGATTTTCAGTCCGAACGCGATCCCGGTTTGCGTGGCGGTGCCGCCGCCGTGCAGCCAGAACGACATCGAGTCGTAGCCGACGCCGAGGATCGACGGAGCGATGAGACCGAGCGCGCCGATGAGCAGACCGGCTGCGCCCGCGCGCATCACCATCGACGGCATGCGCGCCGCCCACCAGCGCTTGAGGCGATGCGCGGCGGCGATCGCGAGACCGGTGGAAATGCCCGCGACGACACCGACGACGGCGAAGCCGAGCAGCTCGCGCGCGTCGTGCCACGTGGAGAACGGCGCGGAGAGGATGGGCGTGCCGCCGAGGAGGCCGCGCTCGACGACGGCGGCAGCGACGGCGCCGACCAGCACGCCGCCGAGCAGACCGCGATTCGCTTCGCCGAAGATTTCTTCGAGCGCGAAGACGACGCCGGTCATCGGCGCATTGAAGACGGCGGAGATGCCGGCCGCAACGCCGACCGGAATCATGCCGCGCACGAGCTTCGGCGGCAGACCGAGCCAGCGACTGGCCGCCGCTCCGAAGCCGCTCGTCACGACGACGATCGGACCTTCCGGACCGAGCGGCGCGCCGGCGCCGAGAGAGATCGGCGTGGCGATGAAGGTGGCGGCGACGGAGCGCGGGCCGATCAGCGTCGGCTCGCCGTTGTACGCCATGCGCACGCGCGCCAGGTTCGCGCCGACCGCGCGCGGCGCGAAGCGGCGAATGGCCAGCGCGAGCAGCACGAAGACGAAGGCAGGCGTGAGCACCACCAGCACGATGCCGAGCACGCCTTCGCGGTCCAGCGCCGGCTCGATGAGAAGGGAACGCGTCAGCTCGAGGTAGCGATGGAACGCGACGGCCAGCACGCCGCAGACCACGCTGATCGCGACCGTCGTCACCAGGATGAATCGCCGCGCGAACGAACGGACGCGCGAGAGCGCATCAGAAAGCAACATCAGCACGCATTATATGGACTTCAATACAGTGGCCGCGGCGCCGAATTCCGCCGCGGCGCAGTCTATTGAATTCAATACACCTGCCGCCTTGCGAAGCGTGACGAAAGCGCCTGAGCCGGGCAGCCGCGGCCCGCACGCTCTTTGCAGCAGCCGAGCTCTGCATGGCGTCACGCATTGAAGACTACGCGATCATCGGCGATCTGCAGACCTGCGCACTCATCGCGCGCGACGGTTCCATCGACTGGCTCTGCGTTCCCTGTTTCGATTCCCCCGCCTGTTTCGCCGCCCTCCTCGGCCGCCCCGAACATGGCCGCTGGGTCGTCGCGCCGCGCGAAGAAATCCGCAGCGTGACCCGGCGCTATCGCGGCGAGACGCTCATTCTCGAAACCGAATTCGAAACCGCCAGCGGCCGCGTGCGCGTCATCGACTTCATGCCCATCCGCACGAAGACCGCCGATCTCGTGCGCATCGTGGAAGGCATCGAAGGCACGGTGCCGATGCGGATGGAGCTGGAGATCCGCTTCGATTACGGCTCGGTCGTGCCGTGGGTGCGCGCCATCGACCGCGGCATCCGCGCCATCGCCGGTCCCGACACCGTCTACTGCCGCGGCGACGTCGAGATGCACGGCGAAGGATTGGCGACCGTCTCGGAGTTCGAAGTGAAAGCCGGCCAGCGCGTGGCCCTCGAATTCATCTGGATGGAGACGTACGGTCCGGCGCCCGAGGATGAGGATGCGGAGAAGAAGCTGCGGGAGACGGAGCAGTACTGGTGCGACTGGTCGTCGCGCTGCACGTACGACGGTCCGTGGCGCGACGCGGTGGTGCGCTCGCTGATCACGCTGAAGGCGCTGACGTACGCGCCGACCGGCGGGCTCGTCGCCGCCGCCACCACCTCCCTTCCCGAACGCCTCGGCGGCGTCCGCAACTGGGACTACCGCTATTGCTGGCTGCGCGACGCCACGTTCTCGCTCTACTCGCTGATCGTCGGCGGCTACACCGAAGAAGCGCAGGCGTGGCGCGAGTGGCTGGTGCATGCGGTGGCGGGACGGCCGGAGGAGTTGCAAATCATGTACGGCATCCGCGGCGAGCGGCGGCTGACGGAGCTGGAACTGGACTGGTTGCCGGGCTACGAAAATTCGCGTCCGGTGCGCGTCGGCAACGCGGCGTATCAGCAGTATCAACTCGATGTGTACGGCGAATTGATGGACGTGCTCCATCTCACACGCCGCGCGAAATTACCCGCCGATGGCGACGCGTGGCGCGTGCAGTCCGCAATCATGAAGTTCCTGGAGAAAGGCTGGAAGGAGCCGGACGAAGGGATCTGGGAAGTGCGCGGACCGCGGCGCCATTTCACGCATTCGAAAGTGATGGCGTGGGTGGCCTTCGATCGCTCTGTCGCTGCGATCGAACAGTTCGGACTGGAGGGACCGGTCGAACGGTGGCGCGCCATCCGTGAAGAGATTCGCGATGAAGTGCTGGAGCGCGGTTTCGATCCGGAGCTGAACGCGTTCGTGCAGTACTACGGCTCGCGCGATGCGGACGCCAGTCTGCTCATGCTGCCGTCGCTCGGCTTCATCGATGCGAACGATCCGCGCATGGTGGGAACGGTGGCGCTGATCCGCAAGCAGCTCGAATGCAACGGCTTCGTGCGCCGCTATCCCGCCGATCCGGGCATCGATGGATTGCCGCCGGGCGAAGGTGAATTTCTGCTTTGCACGTTCTGGCTTGCGGACGTGCTGACGCTGCAGGGCGCCTACGACGAGGCTCGCGAAATCTTCGAACGCTTACTCTCGCTGCGCAACGACGTGGGCTTGCTCGCGGAGCAATACGACAGCTCGCTGAAGCGCCAGCTCGGCAACTTCCCGCAAGCGTTCTCGCACGTGGGCCTGATCAACACCGCGCGCAATCTGCACGCGAAAGGCGGCCCGGCGGAAGATCGCAAGAATCAGGGAACGGGCAGCGGCGCGTAAATCGTTGGAGCGGCGGGCGCCCTCGCCCGCCGGTTCAGTCCGAAAGCAAAAAAAACGGCGGGCGAGGGCGCCCGCCGCTCCAAAAGGAATCGAATCAGTCTTCGGCGATGACGATCACGCGATCGTCCGGCGCGAACGTCACGGCGTTGCCTTTCGGCGGATTCACGCTCACCCCGTAGCCCTGCGAGACGTCGTTGCTGCGCGCCGCGAGGCGGTAGCCGATCGCCACTTCGCCGCGCGAGCGCGCCGCGTCCACGACGTGCCAGTAGCTCACCGGCGCGCCGAGCTTCACGTAATCGCTGGCGGGCTTCAGGTAAATTTCCGAGCCGTCAGCGTCGAAGATGTCGGTGAACACGGCCTGCAGATCCTTGTTCTCCGTGATCTGCGCGACGAGAAGGCTGGTGAGCTTCTCGCTGACGATGAAGTCGTCGACCTGCGTGATCTCGGCAAGCTCGCGATTGCGCGAGTCGAGCATCTCCGTGACGATGGCGTAGCGATTCGCGCCGCTCTTCACTTCGAGATCGCGCAGATGGAGCAGCGTGACGAGCGTCTTCGCGTCGGCCTTCTGCACGTCGAGATCGTCGGAGTAGCAGAGCACGATGATGTGCTGGTACTGCTCGGGGTTCACCGATTCGAGCGTGGCGCGATCGGTGGTGTCGCCGCGGCGCAGCTCCACGATCTGCCGCTTCGCGTTCGCCTTCACCGCTTCGACCTGCGCTTCGAGGTCCGGCGCGTCGGCGAGAATCGTCAGCAGCGATCCCGGCGCGACGTAGCCGTCGAGCTCACGGATGATGATCGGCGCGCGGCTGTTCCAGCCCACGACGAGCGTCTTTTCAGCGGCGGCAGTGGACGCCCCGCGCGGCACCATGAGCGACGGATCGACGGCCGGCTTCGTGCGCGAGACCTGCACTGATTCGAGATCCTTGGCGATGACGATGGCCTGATCGCCGGGCGCGAACTTTTCGTCCATCGGCGGATTGAGTCGCACCACGCCGTCTTTCGTCTTCACGCCGACGAGCGCCGACGTTTCGAACGAGAAGAGTGCGTCGGCGAATGACATGCCGGTCAGCGACGGCTCGTCCTTGAAGTAAATCTCGTCGCCGCCGTAATCGAGCAGCTCGGTGTAGACGGTGGAGAGACCGGTCTGGCGGCAGGTCTGCGCGATGACGCGCGCCATGACGTCGCCGGTCTCGATGAGCTGCGCTTCGTCGCGTCCGACCAGGCGCGCGGGCTCCATGTTCTTGCTCTCGCGGATCTCCGCGACGATGTGGAACTTTTCGGTGCGGCGCTGCGGGTGATTGGTGATCGCCAGGATCGACTTGATCACTTCCGAATCGGCGTCCGATCCCGGAGGCGAAAGGATGATGATCGCGCGCGCACCGTTGAAGTTGACGATGTGCAAGTCGCCGAGATCGATGGGGCTGCCGCGGCGGCAGACGATGCGCGTCGTTTTGAAGTCGTCGATGCGCTCGCGCACTTCGTCTTCCATCCCCACCTTGTCGCGGTCGGCCATGATGACGATGCAGTTGCGCTTGCGGTTCTCGTTGCCGAGGATCAGTTCGCCGATGATCGAGTAGATCTGATCGTTCCAGCCGAGGATGACGATGTGGTCTTTCTCCGCGACGACGGAGCGGCCCTTGCGCAGCTCTTCGATCTGGTTGCCGACGCCGTTCGAGATGAGACCGATGAGCGTGCCGACGATGAAGACGCCGCCGAGGGTGACGCAGAGGGTGATGAGGAGATAGGCGGTGGAGCCGGTATCGCCGCCCATCGTGCCGGAGTCGAGCGTGCGCATAAGGTTGTGCCACATCAGCTCGGGGAAGCTCAGGGCGGCGCCGTTGTCCGCTTTCGGCGCGGCACCGGTGACGATGAGGGCGGCGGCGGTGAGGACAAGGAAGGCGACGGAAACGATCGCCAGCCACGCGATCAGGGCCGGTGTGCCGCGCGACAACGTGTTGTCGAACGCGTAGCGCAGCCGCTGACGCAGTGTGAAGTCTCGCATGTGTTTTCTCGCTTTCGGATGGACGATGATGAGGCCCAGCCAAGATACGACACATTCGCGAGCCGCGCGCGTGAAAGCTGCGTCAGGGCGCTGTCAGTTGCTGGAGCGGCGTCGTTTTTTTCGCGCCGCTCCAGGCGAACGCGTCAGCGGCGGTTGCGATCGGCGTCGGGCAGGCTGTCCTGCACGCGACGCGCGCTCTCGCGTGCTGCGTTCGCGTTGTCGCGCGCTTCATCGAGGTTGCGCGAGGTGTCGTCGCTGGCCGTGTTGAGGTTGACCGGCTGCACCGGCGTGTCGCGCACATCGGCCGGAACCGACGCTTCGACACGACGCGCCGATTCCTGCAGGCGATCGTGATCGGCGTGCATCCGGTTCTGCTGCGCTTCCGCTTTCGGATCGGTCGCCGCTTCGCCGTTCGACGAAACCGACGCTTCAACGCGACGGGCCGACTCCTGCAGGCGGTCGTGATCGGCGTGAATCCGCTCCTGCCGCGCTTCCGCTTTGCGATCGATAGCGGGTTCGCCGTTCGCAGGCACCGACGCTTCGATGCGCTCGGCCGACGCTTCGAGCGCGTCGTGATCGCGTTTCACCTGCTCCTGCTGCGCCGCCGCGCGCGGATCGGTGGCGGCATGATTGGGGTCGTTGGTGTGGGGATCGTTCCTCTGGGACATGTGCTCTCCTCCACGAGAGAGGAATAGCAGAGCAGGTGCCACGTAGGCGTTTGCGGGGGTGGTACGGTGTTTCGGCGAGCGCCGTCGGACGGCGCGGCGTCACTCGCTCTCGTCCGTCTCGTCCGGCACGATCGCCCAGATTCGCTTCAGCGGAATCTCCGCGCGAATGTCTTCTTCGAGCTGGTCGTAGTGGAGGAAAAGCTGTTCGAGCAGCGCTTTTTGATCCCACAAGCGCACTTTGAAAAAGTGCCGCGGGACCTCACGTTCGACTGTGGTCTTAAAGCCGCCCCACGCGACGAGCAGACCTTGGTCGGCGCCCGCCCCCTGCATCGTGCCGAGGAGCTGGCTGAACGTTGGATGATCCACCGGCGTCTGCTCCGATTTCACTTGCACGCAAATCTTCGGCGAGCCGAATCCGAGCGGTCCAGCACCGGCGAGAATATCGATGCCTCGGTCCGCGCCCGCAGGGCTGCGGTACGTTTCGTAACCTTGCGCGCGCAGAATCGCCTCCACCAGCCGCTCCATCCCGTGTCCCTTGAAACGGCGGATGATCAACGCCGCGATCTCGTCGCGCGCGAGTTGCTCGTAATCGTAAGACGTGGCGCTGTCATCGGCGCGTGGCGCTTCCGGCGGCGCTGCCGCCGGCGTCGCGCTCTTCGCAACCGGCAACTTCAACATCCGCCGAATGCGGGCTTCGGCATCGTACCGGCTGATCTCACAGATGGTCATGACGGCGCCCAGCGAATAGAGGATGTCCTTATCCATCGCGGAGCGCGGCACGTCCTGAAGCCAGGTGACTTCACGATAGTGACGGTAGTCGGATTGAGCCGCCGCGTCGTATTGCGCATCGCTGCGAATGACACCGAAGTGCAGCTCCGCCTTTTTCTTGCTCGGCACGACGACGAGATCGTCCACCTTCATCGTCTGAAGAAATGCCCAGATCTGCGCCGCGTGATTCCGCACCCGCCCCTCGGACGCATCCGGCCATTGGTTGCGCAGCGTCTGCGCAACGTCCGCACGCGACGGCAAGCTTCGCGCGTCATTCGTGAGCGTCTCACCCCACGTCAGGTAAATGCGCGACGTCGTGAGAAAACGATCTTCGTACTCGCCGTACCGCCCTGCTCTGATCATCCAAAGCGCCATCGCCGCCTCCGCCGCTGCGAGCCTATGGCGTCACAATGACACCGTCAATCACTCACCCCTTCCGCATTACCATTCCCCCATCATGAAAAAGTTCGCCGTGCTCCTCGCGGTCCTCCTTGGTCTGGCCGGTTCTGCGCGCGCGGAGCAGTTCCTCTCCGTTTCGGACATTCACTTCAATCCGTTCGCCGATCCGGCGCTCGTGACGAAGCTCGAGGCGGCGGATGTTTCGGAGTGGCAGAGCATTCTTGCTTCGTCGTCCATGACCGCGTTCAGTGGGTATGGGAGCGACGTCAATGAGCCGCTGTTGCGATCGGCGCTCGCGGAGATGAAGAAGGAGATTCCGGCGCCGGCGTTCGTGATGATCTCCGGCGATTTTCTCGCGCACAAGTTCCAGCAGCTGTATCAGCAGTACGCGACCGACAAGAGTCAGACCGCGTACACGGCGTTCGTCACGAAGACGATCGCGTACGTCGCTTCCGCGCTGCGCGATACCTATCCCGGCGTGCGCATCTATCCGACGCTCGGCAACAACGATTCCGATTGCGGCGATTACGCCGTCGCGCCGAACTCTGTGTTCCTGGCGAACTTTCGCGATGTGTGGAAACCGGCCGTCGATTCACGTTCGTTCGATCGTCGTTTCCCGACCGGCGGCTACTATCACGCCGACGTCGCTGGCCTGAGCGGCGTGCGCATCATCGCGCTGAACACGAACTTCTTTTCGACGAATTACAAGAACCCGTGCGGCACGCCCGGTGGACCCGATCCCGCCGTTCAGCAGCTGCAGTGGCTCGAAGGCGAACTGCTGCTCGCGCGCGCGGAGCACAAGCGCGTGTGGCTGCTCTTTCACATCCCGCCGGGCATGGACGTGTTCGACACCGAGGAGTACGGCGGGAGCTATCCGAACATCACGGCGCAGACGTTTTGGAAAGACGAGTACCAGCAGAAATACCTCCGCATCACCGCCGCCCACCGCCAAACCATCCTTGGCTCCTTCGCTGGGCACACGCATCAGGACGAGTTCCGCGTCGTCACCACCGACTTCGTTCACATCTCGCCATCGATCAGCCCGATCTTCGGCAACAACCCGGCGTTCGAAATCGTAGATGTGAATCGCCGCGGCGACGTGAACGATTACACCGCCTACCATCTGCCGAACGTCACGCTGCCGTGGGCGCGCGAATATTCATTCGACGACGCGTATCACGCCTCGGCATACGACACTGCATCGCTGACGAAGATCGCTGGCGCAATCCAAAGCGACACCGCGACACGCACGCAGTACTTCACCTTCTCCGCGTCCGGCGCGCCGAAGAGCGCAGCCGAGGCGCTGAAAGGATGGCAGGGATACTGGTGCGGGTTGCGGACGCTGAGCGGCCCCGCATTCACGACCTGCTACTGCAGCACCGCTACGCCGTAACCGCACCGCCGGGACCGGCGAAGCTCCTTCTCGCGCGGACGAACCAGTACAGCGCCATGCCCGCCGCGACGAGCAGCATCGTCCAAAGCACGAGCTCATTCGGCGGCAGCATGAAGACGATGGCGATGAACGCGCACCACGCGATCGCGATGGCGTTGATCACAGGACCGAAGCGGCCGAGGGACCAGTGCGTGAGGTCACGCGGAACTCGGTTGCGGAAGTTGAGGAGAATTGGGATCACGTACGCGAGGTACAGCGCGATCGTGCTGATCGACGTCACAACGTAAAACGCGGCGGCGTAGACACAAACGAGCACGGAGAGCACGCTCGTGATCACGATCGCGGCGACCGGCGTGCGGTGCCGGCCGCTCACGCGCTTCAACAGCGCGGAGCCGGGCATGCCGTCATCGCGGGCAAACGCGTACCACATGCGGCCCATCGATGTGACCGAAGCAAGGCCGCACAGCCACATCGCGCCGCCGATGATGATGGCCACGACGTTCGTGAGCAGCGGCGGGAGATTCGCGGCAACGATATAGAGCACCGGATACGGATCGGCGGCGGTGGCGGCGACGTCGCCGTTCGGGATGCACCACGTCAGCACCATCAGCATGACGTAGCCGACCACGGC
>DASSMK010000360.1:0-5903 GCA_035688915.1 Thermoanaerobaculia bacterium | reverse complement strand
GGTTGGCCTAGCCTCCGCTGAGACGGATGCGCAACTCGCACGACAGTGTCGGCGGAGGCTAGGCCAACCAAACGGGTCCGGGCCCGTGGCCCGGCCGCCGGAGGCCTCCCGTCGTCCCCACTCACCTCCCCGGCAGCAGGTCCAGCACGGCGCTGACCAGTGTGCGCATTCCGGTGCCGACGACGCGTTCCACTTCGAATGGGGCGAACTTGCTTGAGTGCAGGCCTGGTTGCGTGTTGTTTGCGAGTTTGGCGGGATCGGCGGCGCCGAGGGCGAAGAGGGCGGTGGGGATCTTGCCGTGGTCGCCGAAGAGGCCAAAGTCTTCGCTCACCATCGCCGGGTCGATCGTCACTACGTTCGCGGCGCCGAGCTCACGCGAGATTGCTTTCGCGAAGCGCTCCGTCAGCGTGGCATCGTTGAATGTCGCGGCGATCGACTCGTGATCGAGATGTTCATAGAGCGGCGCGCGATCTTCGGGAACGCCCGCGGCCATGGCGAGACCTTTCGGGATGCGCTGGATCGATTCGAGCACGCGATCGCGCACGGCGGGGCTGAACGTGCGCACCGTGAGATAGAGGCGCACTTCATCCGGGATGATGTTGCGTTTTGTGCCGCCTTCGATCTTGCCGACGGTCACGACGACGGGATCGAGCGGCGAGCGTTCGCGGCTGCTGATGGTTTGCAGCGCGACGATCGTTTCCGCGGCGAGCACCACTGGATCCTTCGTCGACTGCGGCGCCGCGCCGTGGCCGCCGACGCCGCGGATGGTCAGGTTCAGCGAATCGGTGGCCGCCATGAACTGGCCGGGGCGATAGCCGACTTTGCCGGTTTCCAGCGTCGCCCAATCGTGCAGCGCGATCGCGTAGGTCGGCGTGCCGGTCTTCTCGTACAAGCCCGCGGCGAGCATTCCCTCCGCGCCCTTCACCACTTCTTCTGCAGGCTGGCCGATCAGGATCAGCGTCCCTTTCCATTGCGACTTCATGTCGGCGAGCAGCTTGGCGGTGCCGAGGAGCGTGGTCATGTGGACGTCGTGCCCGCAGGCGTGCATGGCGCCGGGGGTCGCGCTCGCGTACTCCAAGCCGGTTTGCTCCGTCACCGGCAGCGCATCCATATCGCTGCGGATCAGCAGCGTCGGGCCGGCGCCGTTCTTCATCACGGCCACCACGCCGTAGCACGTCGCGTTCGCGTTGGTGTAGCGGCCGAACGGATACGACACGTCGTAGCCGAGCTCGCGCAGGCGCTTGGCCACGGTCGCAGACGTCTGCGCTTCCTGCGTGGAGAGCTCGGGATGCGCGTGAAACGTGCGATACGTTTCGAGCAGCGACGGCAGCTCGCGCGCGACGCGATCGGAGAGCGACTGAGCGAAGGCGGGCGTGGCGGCGAGGAGAAGCAGCAGCGCAATTCGTTTCACGCCGCTGTTATACGACGAAAGCTAAAGGGCCTGTGCCGTCTCGACGTCCGCGGCCATCTCCACGCGATTCTTGCCCGCCTTCTTCGCTTGATACAGCGCGGCGTCGGCGCGGGAGATCAGATCCGCGCTCGTCGTCGCGTCGTGCGGATAGATCGAGACGCCGACGCTGATGGTGATGCGCAGCGTGCGCGAGACCTGCGGCAGCGGAAACTCGCGCCGCTCGACGAGCGCGCGCATCCGCTCCGCCGCGTCGCGCGCCGAGTTGGCGGGCGTATCGGGAAAGATGATCGCGAACTCTTCGCCGCCGTAGCGCGCGATGACGTCGCTGTCGCGCGCGTTGCGCTGCAGCTCGTCGACGAGACCTTTCAGAATTTCGTCGCCGATCGGATGGCCGAACGTGTCGTTGATGCGCTTGAAGTTGTCGAGATCGAGCATTGCCAGAGCGAACTCATGGCCAGTGCGCGAGTGGCGGCTGATCTCTTTCGCCAGCGCTTCCTGGAAGAAACGATGGTTGTACGCCGGCGTCAGCGCGTCGATGAACGTGAGGCGCTTGATCTCCTCGTACTGCCGCGCCGATTGCAGCGCGGTGACGGCCTGCGTGGCGAAGACTTCGAGCGTCTGCACCTTCTCGATGGTCGGAATGCGCTTGTCGTGCGGCTCGCGCACGGAGAGGTAGCCGATCATCTGATCGCCGCCCATCAGCGGCACGAGCAGCATGTCGTTCTCGTGCCATTCGTCGGGCTTGAGAAAGCCGTCGTCTTCATCCGGCACGACGAAGAAATCGTGCTCGCTTTGCCGCAGCGAGCGATGCGAAACGAAGAACGAATTCGAGACGCGGAACTCCTGATTGAAGAACGCCGTGATCTCCGCCGACGACACGCGTTTCTTGCGCACCTCTTCCCACACGTCGTCCAGTCCTGCATGCGCGCGGCGCACGAAGTCGTCGCGGCGCGGATCGAAGAGTGCGAAGACGACGACTTCGAAGCCGAGGGCGCGGCGGATGGCCATGGCGATGCGGGTGAGGGCGGCGTCGATCTCGAATTGCCCGATGAGCGAATTCGACACATCGAGAATCGTCGTCATCGTCGCGGCGCCGGCTTCGAGCTGCATCGTCTTTTCGCGCATCTCGCGGCGCAGCAACTGATCCTGCAGCGACAGCGCGGTTTGATTCACGAGCAGCGTGAGCAGATTGAGGCTGCCCGCCTTCAGAATGGACGGATCTTCGGTTTCAAAGATGAGGATGCCGTAGATGACTTCGGGCGTCTGGATGCCGATCAGCACCTGGAGGCCGCGGCCGCTCGAGAGCGGGAACTTGCGCATGTCGCTCTGAAACACGAACGCGCGGCTCGGCGCCGATTGCGCGAAGCCGGCCTGATCGACCCAGCGCAACACTTCCTGATCGGTGGGCAGACATTCGCCGAAGCGGTAGACCGTGCCCGGCACGTCCGGATTCGCTTCCCACGTCACGACCGCTGACGCCTTCATCTTCGCGAGTTTCGACAGCAGCGTCATGAGCCGGCGCAGCGCTTCCTGATCGCTCTCCGCGGAAAGGATGTGCGTCGAGTTCTCGGTGAGGATGGCCATGTCGCGATTGCGACGGAGCAGCTCCACGTTCTGCTGCGCGGCTTCGCTTTCGTTGCGCAGTGAGTACGCGAGGATCAGCACCGGCAGAAACGCGATCGCGAAACCGACCGCGCCGAAGCCGGAGTACAGCATCACTTCGATCGCCACGATCGGGCTCGTGAGCAGCAGCGTCTTCCCTTCGACGCGCAGCACGTAGCGCAGATCGAACGGCGCGGCGTCTTCGCGCGTGGTGCGCTTGAGGAGCAGGAAGAGCACGTGAATGCCGAGGTAGCCGACGAGGAGGAGGATGTAGCCGGCGACCTTGGCCATCGGCAGCGCGTTCGGCGCGACCGCGAGCGAGTAGAGCAGACCGACGCTCGCGTACGAGATGGCCAGCTGCGCTGCGTTGTAGAACGGTTCGAGCCGCCACAGCTTCGTGCGAAGCGCGTCGATGACGGCATGCGCGCACGTGCCGGTGAAGACCGCGATCAGCGCGACGGCGGGGCTATGGAAGATGAGCAGCGCGCCGAATGCCACCGCCGCTTCGAATCCGACCGGCTCGTCGCCGTCCGCTGCCGCATCGATGCGCAGGTACGTCGCGACGAGCACGAGCACGGCGAAGAAGAGGGCGTACTCCGTGTTCCTCAGCGGTTCCGCCGCCAGGCCAGCCACGAAAAGCAGCGCGGTGATCCCAACGATCGCCGTCTGCAAACATCGATAGAGCGCGCTGCGCGTCATTTGCGAATGGGGAGAGAGAAGGGGGATTGTAGCGCGGTGGGCGGGTTCTGCGCGCAGCGCGCGTTCACGGCGGACGGCGCGGGCCGAGGCTCAAAGGCTCACAGGCTCAAAGGCTCAGAGCAGCACGCGCTGCCGCGAGAGCGGCGAATTGGGGCGTGTGGCATGTGCGTGGGGTTCGCGCCGCACGAGAGGATGAAAGGCTCAAAGGCGCAAAGGCTCAAAGGCTGAAAGCAGCACGCGCTGCGCGAGAGCGGCAGTTTGCGCCTGTGGCATGTGCGTGAAACGCGGCCCTGGCGCTGCGCGCGCTACTTTGAGCCTTTGAGCCTGTGAGCCTTTGAGCCTGGGCGGGTGGGCGGGGCTACAATCCCGCGCGAATGTGGGAAGCGGTCATCGGTCTGGAAGTGCACGCGCGGCTGTTGACGCGGACGAAGATTTTTTGCGGCTGCGCCATGTCCTTTGGCGCTCCTCCCAACACGCAAGTCTGTCCCGTCTGCCTCGGCTATCCCGGCGCGCTGCCGGTGATGAATCGGCGTGCGGTGGAGCTGGCGATGCGCATGGCGCTCGCCACCGGCTGCACGATCCATCACGACTCCGTCTTCGCGCGGAAGAACTACTTCTACCCCGACCTGCCGAAGGGCTACCAGATCTCCCAGTTCGACAAGCCGATCGCCACCGACGGCATGATCCACGGCATCCGCATCCGCCGCATCCATCTCGAAGAAGATGCGGGCAAGCTGCTGCACGGCAGCGGCGATTCGCTCGTCGATCTCAATCGCGCCGGCACGCCGCTCGTGGAGATCGTGAGTGAGCCCGACATCAGCAGCTCCGAGCAGGCGGGCGCTTATCTCACGCGCCTTCGCCAGATCCTCATGTACGCGGGCGTCTGCGACGGGAACATGGAAGAAGGCTCACTCCGCTGCGATGCGAACGTTTCCGTCCGCCGCAAAGGCGAACCCCTCGGCACGCGCACCGAGGTAAAGAATCTGAACTCGTTTCGGTTTCTGGGACGTGCCATCGATTACGAGATCGAGCGACAGATCGGCGTGCTGGAAAGCGGCGGCAAGATCGATCAGGAGACGCGCCTCTTCGACGTCAACGCCGGCGAGACGCGCGTCATGCGCTCGAAGGAAGAAGCGCACGACTATCGCTATTTCCCCGATCCCGATCTCTTCACGCTGTCTGTCAACGAAGAGTGGATCGGCGAGGTGAAGCGCGCTCTCCCCGCCATGCCGCACGAACGCGCGGAGCGTTACCAGCGCGAGCTCGGCATCCCGCTCGCGGATGCGGAGGTGCTCGTCACCGAGCGCGCGGTGGCGGACTTTTTCGAAGCGACGGTCGCGGAAGCCGGCAACGCACGCGCTGCCGCGAACTGGGTGCGCAACGAAGTGTTGCGCGTGCTCAACGAACAGAAGATCGAGATCGAAAACTATCGCGTCACGCCGTCCTCACTGGCGCAGCTCATCAACCTGCTCGACAGCGGCGCGATCGGCGGCAAAGCGGCGAAGGAAGTGTTCGACGAAATGTCCGCGAGCGGCGATGCGCCGGCGACGATCGTGGAGCGGAAAGGTCTCGCGCAGATCAGCGATCCGAACGTGATCCGCGAAGTCGCGCAGCGCATCGTGGCGAACAACGCCGCGCAGGTCGAGCAGTACCGCGCCGGCACGACCAAAGTCTTCGGCTTCCTGGTCGGGCAACTGATGAAAGAGATGCGCGGCAAGGCCAACGCCGAAGTGGCGAATGCCACGCTGCGCGAGCTGCTCGATCGTCCCTGACAAGTTTTTTGTAACGAACAGCCGTCTTCCGTCACTACCCGCCGGAGGGTTGTCATGATGACGGGCAAACGGCTGCTGACGGCAGTGCTGCTGTGCGGACTGGCGATTCCGATCGTTGCGCGCGCGCAGATCTGGGTCGAACAGGGACCGGGTCCGAAGACGAACGGCCAGGTGGAAGGGATCACCGATCGCAAGATCGTCGGCGCCATCCACACCGTGGCCACGCATCCCACCGACGCAAACACGATCTACATCGGCGCGGTGAACGGCGGCATCTGGAAGACCACCAACGCCAACGCGGCCGATCCGTCCTGGACGCCGCAGCTCGGACTCGATCAGCCGCTGTCGATCGGCGCGATCGCGTTCGATCCGACCGACGCCACGAACATGACGCTCGTCGCGGGCTCCGGGCGTTTCAG
>DASSMK010000359.1:0-22075 GCA_035688915.1 Thermoanaerobaculia bacterium | reverse complement strand
CGACGACTTCTTCGACGAACTGCTCTTTGACGCCGACGGCACTTTGCCGCCTTCGCGGCGTGCTTCGGAAAGGCCGATGGCGATGGCCTGCTTGCGGCTCTTCACCTTCTTGCCCGAGCCGCTCTTCAGCGTCCCGCGTTTGAACTTGTGCATCTCGGTTTCCACTTTGTCGTGCGACTTCTTCCCATACTTTGACGCCATGCATTTCTCCTTTTGCACAAATGTCTGTGCAAGCAGCGGGCCGGAGCATATGCGCATTCGCGTTCGAGCGTGCGCATGAATTGCGAAGGAGAACCACGCGCGCTATTCGTCGACGAACTGCACGGGCGCCATCACGGTGACTGCTTTGCGCTTCACCTTCACTTCGATGCGATGCGTGCCGCGCGGCAATTCATCGGGGCGCCGGATCTCGACTTCGTAGTGACCTTGCATGGCTCGGTGGAAGCGCTCCATCGCGATCGTAGCGAATGATGTCGCGCTGCCGTAGAACCCGCCGCTGTCCACTGCCGCTTTCTTCAGGCCAAGCGCGAGCTGGCCGCCGAGGCCTGTGTTCAGCACGTACATCGTCGTGTGCGCGGCGACGATGGCGCGCGCGGCGGCGGTGTAGTCCCGCGACAACACGACGGCGCCGCCACTGAGCTGGCCGAGTCCCCAGCCGAGGAAGAGCATCGACTTGTCGCCGGGAATGGCGTGCAGCGCGTCGGCGATCATCAGCAGCGCTTTCTCGGGCGACGCGACGTTCTTCATCTCCGTCGCATCGAGCAGCGGGACGAGCGACGTGCCGCTTGCCGCGTCAGGGATCGGCGGATCGTCGATCAACGTCGACGCCTGAACGGCGGCCAGCACGCGCTCTTTGTCGGTGGTGAAATCGAGGCGCAGTTTGAGATGCGAATCGAACGACAGCACGGCCACGCGATCTTCGGGATCGAGCGCGTCGAAGATCTGGTGGACCTCTTGGAAGAACTTCATCTGCCCGGTCAGGCGCACGTTGCTCCGCGCGAAATCGTTTTGCACGAAGACGACGAAGAGGCGGCCTTGCGGTTCGGCCGGCTGCTCTTCGCCGGCGGCTGCACGCGCTGCGGCGCTGTCTGCGTACCAGAGCACCGATTCGATCGGCACCGGTTTGCCGTCCACGAGCACGTCGACATCGTCCGGCGTCAGGCCGAGCACCGGCTCGTTCTGCCGATCGGTCACGCGCACCTCCAGCAGCATGCGCGCGACGGTGATGTTCTCGCTGACCTGCGCGCGCGCTGCCGCGGCGATCGAAACCGCAATCGCGAAAATCGTGCGTCGCATCAGCGATCCATGTAGCTCGCCGGCGCGAGCACGTTCACGCTCTTGCGCTTCACCGTCACTTCGACGCGATGCGTGCCCGGCTTGATGCCGTCCGGCCGCCGCACTTCGAGCTCGTAGTGTCCCTGCAACGTGCGCTGCAGACGGTTGATGGCGATCTGCGGGAAGCGATTCGTTTTCGCGTAGAAGCCGCCGGTATCCGCAGCCGCGGTTTGCAGTCCGATCTCGAGGTCGTGGTAATCGGCATCCGTCGTGTCGAGCGCGAAGACTGTCGCGCGCGCCGATTCGAGCACGCGCTTGGCGATCGGATATTCGTGCCGCATCATCACGGTGCCGCCCACACGCTCGCCGAGTCCCCAACCCATCAGGAGGAGCGACTTCGGTCCGGGGATTGGGCGGAGCGCGTTGCCGATCAGCACCAGCGCCGCTTCCGACGACGTGGCGTTCTTCATCTGCTCGCGATCCATCCGCCGCGCCAGCGATGGATTCGGAACGACCGGCGGCCACGAAGGCTCGTTGATCGACGAGCTCTCGCGAATGGCGGCAAGGATGCGCGCTTTGTCGCTCGAGAAATCGAGACGGAACTTGAGATGCGAATCGAAGGAGAAGACGGCCACGCGATCTTCGGGCTCCATGCTGTCGACGATCTGCTCGACCTGCGTGAAGAACTTCAGCTGCCCCGCGATGCGCGAGCTGGCGCGCGCGAAGTCGGTCTGCACGAAGACGACGAACATGCGGCCCGATGGCGCGGGCGATTCGTCGGTGTCGGGGAGGCGTTGCGGCTCGTCGAGTCCCGCGATGATGCGCGCGGCCGCGGTGTCCGGCACCCACGTCACCGATTCGACTTTCGCCGGCTTCCCTTCGATCTCGACGGCGAAGTCGCCTTCGCCGAGGTCGAGAATCGCTTCACCTTTGTAGTCGGTGACGCGGACGTCGAGGAGGATGCGCGCGACGGTGATGGTCTCGCTGACCTGCGCGTGCGAGCGCACCGGAACCGCGACTGCGACGAGGAGAGCGAAAACGATCGGAAAACGCCGCATTCCCGCAGGATAGCGTGCCGTACAATCCGCCGCGCGAAAGGAAACTGTCACATGCGCGTCCGCGTCCCGCTGGTCGTCGTTCTGCTCTCGCTCCTCGCCGCCTTGCCTGTCGCCGCGGCGCAGCCTTACTCCGAGGTCTTTCTCGACAAGACCATGCGCGTGGACTACTTCCACACGTCGACGCCGAAAGGCGACGAGATCGTGGCGCTCGACCGGATCGTTTCCGACGGCCCGTGGCCCGGCAGCCGTACCAATCTCATCGACGTCTCCAACCTCGGCAAATATTCATTCGACGTCATCGACCGCGAGAACAATCAGGTGCTCTACTCGCACGGATTCGCGTCGGTGTATGGCGAATGGGAGACGACGCCGGACGTGAAGGAGCGCGCCGCGACGTTTCATGAATCGCTGCGCTTCCCCTGGCCGAAGAAGGCCGTGCAGGTTGTGCTGAAGAAGCGCGATGCGCAGATGGCCTTTCACGAGATCTGGTCGACGCTCATCGATCCGCAGTCGCGCTTCGTGAATCCTGCGGACGCGGCGCCGGCAGGCAAGGTGTGGACGGTGTTCGAGAACGGACCGGCCGCGACGAAAGTCGATCTGCTGATCATCGGCGAGGGTTACACGGCCGCCGAGATGCCGAAGTTTCACAAGGATGTGGAGCGCCTCTCCGGCAAGCTGTTCGCGACCGAGCCGTTCAAGAGCCACAAGAAGGATTTCAATCTGCGCGCGATCGAGCTGCCGTCCGCGACGAGCGGCGTGAACCGGCCGCGCACGCGCGACGATCGCCGCACCGCCACCGGCGTGCAGTACAACATCTTCGATTCCGAGCGTTACGTGCTGACGACGGACAATCGCGCGCTGCGCGACATCGCCTCGGCCGCGCCGTACGATTTCCTCGAGATTCTGGTGAACGAGAAGCAGTACGGCGGCGGCGGGATCTACGCCGATCAGGCCACGGCGGCGGTGGACACGGGCTTCGCGGAGTACGTCTTCGTCCACGAGTTCGGCCATCACTTCGCCGGCCTCGGCGACGAGTACTACACCTCGGACGTCGCGTACGCGACCGGCGCGGCCGAACATCCGGAGCCGTGGGATCCGAACATCACCGCGAATCCGCAGCATCCGAAGTGGGCGTCGATGGTGGACAAGGACACGCCGCTGCCGACGCCGTGGGACAAGGAAGCGTTCGAGAAGCACCAGCGCGAGTACCAGGCCGAGCGCCGCCGTTTGCGCGAAGCGAACGTGCCGGAATCGCAGATGGACGAGCTGTTCCGCAAGGAGCAGGAGTGGGAGACGAACTTCCTGAAGTCGCAAAAGTACGCGGGCAAAGTGGGGGCGTTCGAAGGGGCCGGGTATGAAGCGACCGGCCTGTATCGTCCGGAGATCGATTGCATCATGTTCACGCGCGACGAAGTGGGCTTCTGCCGCGTGTGCAGCAAAGCGATCGAGCGGGTGATCGACGTTTACTCGCACTAACGCCTACAATTCCGCGCGTCGTGTCCCTGACATTCGTGGTCGGCATCGCGTCCGACGTCTTCGGCGGCTCGCTCGCGACGGCCGTGGAGTCGGAACTGGCGAAGCGTTTCGCGCCGCTGGTGGCGAACGGCGAGGAGCCGTATCGCTCCGATCCGGTGCACGCAAGCGGCTGGCGCAAGTTGCAGCAGCTGGCCGCGTCGATGCTTGGTGCGGAGTCCATTCCGCAGCTGGCGAAGGTCGATCCGTATCAGGCCGTGTACGTCATGGAAGCGGGGAGCGCGGTGGATGTGATTCCGATCGCGAACGCCGCCGATCCGTTGCACGCGGGACGATTGCCCGAGCTGCTCGACGAGCTGCGGCGCTTCGCGGCGACTGCTTCGCTGCCGACGGATGACGTCGAGCTGATGCAGCTCGCCGCGCATTACCTCGAGAACGAAGACGCGGAAAAGGATCTCGACGTGCAGACGTACGTGCAGCTGATGCTCAGCGCGAAACAGGCCGCCGCGCGCGGGCAGGCGCTGTGGGTGGTGACGTAACGCACGTCAAAGCACGCGGCTCGGCGGTAGCAGCGATTTGTTGATTGAGATCGCAGCGATCGCACCATCCGCGGCCGCGGTGACGACGAGCTGCGAGCCTTTGGCGAGATCGCCGATGGCCCAGACGCCTTCGATGGTGGTCTTGCCATGCTCGTCGACCTGCACGTCGGCTTTCTTCGGATCGACGAGGCAGCCGAGGGTTTCGGCGAGGGTGCAGGCGCGCTTCACGTCGATGTTGAAGAAGAGGGCTTCGATCGGCACGCGCTCGCCGGTGGAGAGAACCACGTTGCGCACGCGGCCTTCTTCGCCTTCGAGCGCGAGGATCTGCTCGTCTTTGATGCCGATGGTTTCGGCGAGCAGCTTCGATTGCGCTTCGGCATCCCACTCGCGTGCGTGGCCGTGCGTGAAGATGGTCACATCGTCGGTCCACTGCAGCAGCTCGAGCGCCACGGCGACCACTTTCGGTTGCCAGCCGATGATGCCCATGCGTTTGTCGCGGCTTTCGTAGCCGTCGCAATCGAGGCAGTGATGGACGGAGACGCCGTAGTACGAGGCGAGATCCGGAATGTCGGGCAGCGTGTCGCGTACGCCATATGCGAGTGCGATGCGCCGCGCGTGCAGCGTCGCGCCGCCGGCGAGCTTCACTTCGAAGAGATCGCCGGCGCGTTCGATGGCGAGCACGCGGTCGTCGCGCATTTCGGCGCCGAACGATTCCGCTTCTGCGCGGCCGCGTTTGCGCAACTCGCCGGGCGTGATGTCGTGATAGCCGAGAAAACCGTGGATGCCACGCGAGGAGTGATTGCGCGGCTCGGCAGAATCGATGACCACGACGCGGCGGCGATAGCGCGCGAGGAAGATGGCGCAGGTCAGGCCCGCCGGACCGCCGCCGATGATCGCGGCGTCGTACGGCGCGTGCGAGTCGGGCATAGGCTCAGCGCGTGCCGGCGCCCGCGTAGGCGGTGCTGCTCTCGCTCACCACGCGGATGGAAACGTTGCTCGCGGCGACGGGCGCGCCGCCGCCTGCCGGCCGCACCCACACCACGACGGTGTAGACGCCGTCGCCTTCAGTGAACGGGATGTCGAACGCGAACGAGCCGTCGTCTTCCGAAACGCGGAAATCGCCTTTGCCGCCGCCTTCGTATTCGCGGCGGAGCATGAGGATCGTGCCGTCGGGGCGGCGCGAGTAATACGAATCGAGGCGCGGCAGGTAATCCTTGCGGCGATCGGGCAGCGAGTAGCTGTCGATGGAGTTCGCGACATGCGCGGGCATCGGCTGTGGGAACGCTTCGTAATGCACGCTGATCGCTTCGACTTTCGCGCCGCCGAGCGGCGTACCGCTGGCGGTGACGAGCTCGCCGGTGGTGGCGGTGCGCGGCAGCGGATGCTTCCAGCTCACGTAGCGGCGGACGAATTCGTGCGCCAGGCGGAACTCGCCTTTCTCCCACGCCAGGCCGATGCCGACGTGCGTGGCGTACGGATCGAGCAGCGTCTTGCGATGGCCGTCATGCGGCGGCTTCTCGGCCATCATCGCCGCTTCGGAGCGGGTGGCCATCTCGTAGAGCGCGCGATCGCCGAAGCCGTAATTCGCGCTCCAGGCCGCCGCGTTTTCGCTCACGCCGTCGTTGCCGCCGGAGAACGAGTAGCGCATGTACGGCGCGAGGCCGTCGGTGCTGAAGTGGCCGCTGGTGCGATTGCGGATCTGCTCGGTGCAATACGCGTCGGCGATGGCGGAAGCCTGCGCGTCGAGCTGCACGGGCGGCAAGCCTTGCGACTGCCGGTCGCGATTGATGAGGTTGAGAACGTGGTAGCGCAGCGTGGTGCGCGTTTCATCGAGCGGTCCTTCACCCTGTGCCAGCGGCGAGGCGAGCACGACGATGGCGAGTGTGAGGAACAGTCGTTTCATGGGAGCGCTCGTAAAACGCGATTGTAGTGCGGGTTATTCGATTCAGCGCGCGGGCAGTTCGATGATTACGCGCAAGCCGGGCTCGGCGTTTTCGGCGCGAATCGTTCCGCCGTGCTCCTCGACCGCTTTTCTGGCGATGGCCAGACCGAGGCCTGTGCCGGTCGATTTCGTCGAAAAGTAGGGGTCGAAAATCTTCGGCAGCAGCTCGGGCTCGACGCCGGGACCGTTGTCTTCGACGGTGATGACGACCTGCGAATCGACGCCGCGCGCCGCGAGCCGCACCCGTCCGCCCGGCGCCGCCTGAAACGCGTTCTCGATCAGATTGGCGATTGCACCGCGGACCATTCGTTCATCGCCGATGAACGTGGCGGGAGTGGAGGGATCGATCTCCGCGCGGAAATCGATGCCGCGCTCCTGGCTCTGCGCGTAACCGGCGGCCAGTTGATCGAGCAGCGCGCGCAGCTTGATCGGCGCGCGATGCAGCTGGCGGAGCGACGCGTAATCGCTGAACTCCTTCGACGTCTCGCGCAGCGTCACGACCTGGCGAAGGATATTCTCGACTGCGGTTTCGACGACCTGCGGCAACCGCGGGTCGTTGCGCTCCGCGACGGCGCGCAGATGCTCGGCGGTGAGTTGGATGGGAGTCAATGGATTCTTGATCTCGTGCGCGATCTGCCGCGCCATTTCGCTCCACGCTTCGAGGCGATTGGAGCGGAGGATCTCGGTCACGTCTTCGGCGATCAGCATCTCTTCGTCGCTGTCGGGCAGCGGCACGATGGAGACGCGGAACGTGCGGCCGTCGAGCTGAATCTCCTGCGACTCGATGCGGCGTGCGATGTGGCCGGCCACGAAGTCGCGGATCTCGTCGAACGGCGGCTCGAAGCGCGCGCCGCTGTCGTCGCTGTGCAGGCCGAAGAGCTTGCGCGCGGCGACGTTCGTCGCCGCCACGTGCATCGCGCCGTCGAGCACGACGACCGCTGCGGTGATGTTCTCGAGCAGCGTCTGCAAACGATCGCGCTCGTGGCGGAGGTCTTCCTGCTGGCGGCGGATCGAGTACGCCATGTCGCGGAACGTTGTGACGAGAAGGCCGAGGTCGGGATCGGCGGGGACGGCGACGCGCATGTCGAAGTCGCCGTGCGCGATGGCGCGCGCGCCGGCCACGAGACTCTGCACGGGACGCGTCACGCCATGCGCGATGCGCCACGCCACGGCGATGGCGGCGAGAGCGATGAAGAACAGCAGCATGTAAATGGTCGTGGCGAGATCGTTCACCTGCGCTTCGATCTGGCGGCCCTGCACGATGAACGGCAATGCGAGCGTGTAGTTGCGACCCGGGACCAGATTGATGGGCGAATAGATTTCCACGTATTGCGCGGTGCCGGAGGTGCGTTTGGCGCGCACGAGCTGGCGGGCACCGAGCACGATGTCGAGATAGACATCGCCGGGAAGTCGTTCCGATTCGATGTGCGCGGCGAAGACGTCGCGGCGGCTGGAGGCGATCAACTCTTCGCCGCGGTAGAGGTGGAGATCGTGGCCGATCGCGCGTGCCAGCCAGCTGAAGATCTCGTCGTCGAGCACCTGTTCGGGCTCCGCCGATTGCGAGGCGAGGTAGTCCTCGATCACGCGCTGCGCGGTGTTGAGCGCGGTCTGGCCGCGGTCGACGTATTCGGATTCGAGGCGATTGGCGAGAAAGGCGCGGACGAAGAGCACGAACACGATCAGCGGCAGGATGACCACTGCGGTAAGCGCGATCGATGTGCGCGCGCGGAAATCGAGACGTGTGGTCTGGCGAGGGCGCGTGCGTTCGCGCCAGACGTTCCAGAGCGTGAGTGCGAGCACCGCCGCCAGCGCCCAAACGGCCACGCCACCCGCGCGGCGGATGCTTTGGCCGACGGTGGGCAGCTGCAGCGGGAAGGCGTAGAGCGCGTTCTCGGTGCGCAGGAGAAAGACCTCGGTCGCTTCGCGGTCGCCGCTGCGCAACCAGCGTCCGTGGCCGGCTTTCATCGTCGCGAAGTAACGCGCGGGATTCTGCGGCAGGCGGAGCGTGACCGCGCTCTGCGGATAGCCGTCGCGATCGTAGACGGCGGGCTCGCGCTGCGGCCGCGGGCCGGGCGTGTCGTCGGAGCCGGAGACGAAGAAGTCGCGATAGATGTCCGCCGCGGCGGTGGCGCCGGGCTCGGCGGGATTGACGAGATGGACGCTGCCGAGGCCGACGACGGTGCCGAGGGCGGTGACGTCGAAATCGTGATGGAGGAGCACGCGTCGCATCGCGCCGACCTGCAGCACTTCGCCGCGTCCCTGCGAATTGCGCTCGCTGAACTGCGGCAGGCCGACGCCGAAGCGGCTGATCTGCGAGCGCGTGAATTCGTCCGTGACGGTGATGACCGCGGGCACGCGCCAGTCGGCGAGATCGGAGCGCAGCCACAGCGCGTACGCGAGATCTTCGAGATTCATGCGCCGGTAGTCGTCCGGCAGGATCTCGGCGAGATCGATGCGCGAGAACTCCGCCTGCAGCGTCGACTCGATCATCGTGCGCAGCTGCCCTGCTTCACCCGCGACGAGCGGCGCGTACGTTTCGGCGATGAAGCGGCGCGCGCCGCGCATTTCGAAAAACTGCAGCGGCGCGTAAAGCAGCGCTGCCGCGGCGATCGCCGCGGCGGCGAGTTTCATCGCGCGCGGGAAGTGCGTGTTCGGGAAGCAGGTGGCGGCCAGACGCACCACCGCGAAGGCGAAGATCAGCAGCGCTGCGAGCACGATTCCTTGCGCGAGCGAAGCGGGGACGATGTGCTCGGGCAATGCGGAGATGCGCGAGTTGTCGGCGAAGTTGTCGGTCAGCTCGACGAAGCCGGCGATGGCGGCGAGCGTGAGCACGATGCGCACGATGCGCGGCACGCGCAGCAGCCAGCGTGCGGCCACGCTCACGATGGTCAGCAACGCGGCGCCGGTGAGCAGCAGATCGAGCGGCGACTTGGTGAAGGGGCCGAGGAGCTTGGACGCGTAGATTTCGAAGCCGACGATGCCGAGGGGATCAGCGGCGGAATGCAGTGGCAGAAGCGCGATGCGCGCGATGACCACGAGCAGAATCAGAAGCAGCGGATGGCAGGCCGTCGAGCAGGCCACGGCGAAGACGACCAGCGCTCCAACACCGAGAACTAGAGCCGTGGCGTTGAGGCCTTGCGCGCGTGTGGCATCGAACACTTCCGTCGCGCCGCGCGGCGTGATGTCGAGCCAGAGCGCGGATTCATTCTGGCGATCGATGAGGAAGCGCCTCGTGCCGGCGGCCTGCTTCAGGAAGCCGCCGTGCAGCACGAGCGAAACGATCCAGGCGTCAGCGGGATGGAGCGAGGAGCGGCCGTTCGGCACGTTCTCGATGCGCGCGAACGTCTCCACGCGATACTTCGGCGTCTGCCGAGAGCGAGTGATGTAGAGGTTGGTGACGTCGAATTGGTAGAGGCGCGAGCCGCTGCCGCGATAGTCGTCGCCCCACCACGCCACCACTTCGCCCTTCTGATTGAAGATGCGCGCGCCGCGGCCGCGCGTGGCGATGGCCGGTTCGGCGGCGAGGATGCGGAAGAGCGCGGCGCGATCGGTGCCGCGCAGTGTGGCCTGCGTGGCGATGCGGGCACCGGCGGCGGAGAGATTCGATTGAATGGCGCGGATCTGTGTGCGGATGCTTTCGGCGTCGTGGCCGAGGTGATGTTCGGAGCGGGCGGGGAACTGGCGGGAGATGTTGCGGAGCGTGACGAGCGTGACGGTATCGGCGAGCGACGCCAGGATCAGAAAGAGCGCGGCGAGAAAAAGCGGCGCAGTGCGTTCGCGGCGGCGCAGGAGCAGCGCGGTGACGGCCAGCAGCGCCACCGCTGCGGCGATGCCGGCGTGGAGTCCGCCGAAAAGACGAATCGCCGTCGCGAGCGCGACGGCGATCCAGGGGAACTGCTTCCGCATGAGGTGAGCTTACTTGCCGGCCGAGCGAATGGAGACGACCGACCAGCGATCGTTCTTATTGCGCAGCGTCACGTACAGCTCGCGCGCTTCGGTCTGGCCGCCGGCGCTGATCGTCCAGCGCGCGGTGATGTGGTACTGCCCTTCGGCGCTGACTTTGCGCGCACTGACCTGCTCGAAGCCGCTGGGCTTCACTTTGTTGAAGAGACCGTCGAGCAGATAAGCGGCCTGATCGCGGCCGAAAAATCCGCTCTGTTCGACGAGACCGGGGAACTGCAGCATGACCTGCTCGCCCTCGCCGATGCCGGAGACGATTGCCTGCACGTCGCCGCTGCCGAAGCCGCGGTCGAGGTTGGACATGGCGGCATCGAGGTCGCGGAACTGAGCTGAAGCGACCAGCGGGACGAACATCATCACCATTGCGATACGCGACCAGAGTTTCATGGCTTGTCTCCTGTGTGACCTGTACAACGGGGTGTCCGTCGTCATTATTCTAACCCCATCAAGCACTTAGCTGCACTCGAAAAGGGCCGCTACTGTCCTGCGGCGATGACGATTCCGCGCCGCGCCGCTTCCTCCGCGAAATCGTCCGGAACCGGCGCCGCGACGCGAAGTGCCTGCCCCGTCAGGGGATGCAGCATTTCGAGCTCGGCAGCGTGAAGCATCGGACGAACCGCGTTACTCGTTCCATAGAGCCAGTCCCCTGCCAAAGGATGACCGATGGCGGCGAGATGGACGCGGATCTGATGCGTGCGTCCCGTTTCGAGCTCGATGCGGAGCAGCGTGCCGCGCGATGAGGCGTGCAGCGGCGTGACGTGTGTGATGGCGCGCTTGCCATGCTCGCGCACGCCGAAGGTGATGGCACCGGTGCGCGCGAGCGGCGCATCGATGGTCTGCCGCTCGCCGAGCTCGCCCTCACACAGCGCGAGATACGTTTTGCGAATGCGCTTCTTCTCGAACTGCCGCGTCAGACGGACGTTCATGTCCGCGAGCTTGGAGAAGAAGATCACGCCGCTCGTGCCGCGATCGAGCCGCTGCATGAGAAAGACGGATCCATGCGCGCGATTGACGAGATCGTGGAGATATGGCTCGTCCGGCTCGTGCATCCGCTGCTGCACGACGATGCCGGCGGGCTTGTTGATGAAGAGGAGGGCGGAGTCCTCGTAGAGGACCGGGAGGAGGCTCATAAGTCCTAGGCTCATAGGCTCATAGGCTCATAGGCTCAGAGTAGCGCGTGCAGCGCGAGGTTCGCCTTCTTCGCCTGTGGCATGCGCGCAGACTTTGCGGCTCGCGCTGCCGGTGCTGCTATGAGCCCATGAGCCTATGAGCCCATGAGCCTATAAGGCTACGCGCTCGCGCGCTAATACAACAGGAACTCCGCCCGATGCCGCGCGAAATCGCGCAGCGGCTCTTCCCACGTGCGCACCCAATCATCGATGTTGCCGCCGTTCTCCACCAGCTCGCGGTATTGCGCGCTGCCGGCGAGGAGGTCGATGGCCAGGCGGTCGCTCACGAATTCGTACGTCTCCGTGCGCCACTTGAACTCGGCCGGGTTCATGTCGCGCGCGACCTTCACGCACCACAGACCGGTGCGGTACGGCTCGAACGTGGCGCGATTGGTTACGTGCAGCTCCACGCCGCCGCAGACGCGATTGGCGTGCTTGTGAAAGGTCGGCATGAAGTAGTGCGGACGGAAGCGGACGCCGGGCAGATCGAGCTTGTTGAGGCGATCGGCGAGCTGGAATGACTCCAGCCACGGCGCGCCGAAAAATTCGAACGGATGCGTCGTGCCGCGGCCTTCGCTGAGGTTCGTTCCTTCCACCAGGCACATGCCCGGATAAACGGTGGCGGTGTAGACGGTGGGCATGTTCGGCGACGGGATCACCCACGGCAGTCCCGTGTCGCCCCACCACATGAAGCGTTTCCACCCTTTCATCGGCACGACCGTCAGCTTGCAATCGAGTTTGTGCACGTCCGCGTAATACCGCTCGAACCAGCGCGCCAGCTCTCCGGCGGTCATGCCGTGCCGCGTCGGCAGCGGGAAGAGGCCGACGAAGCTGGAGTAACGCTCCTCGCGGATGTTGCCTTCGAGATGCACGCCGTCGATCGGATTGGGACGATCGAGGACGATCACTTCGACACCGGCGCGCGCCGCTTCGCGCATGCAGAGCGCCATCGTGTAGATGAAGGTGTAGTAGCGCGAGCCGATGTCCTGCAGGTCGATCACCAGCGCATCGAGGCCGCGCAGACGCTCGCGCCGCGGCGCGAGATCGGATTCGTTCTCGCCATAGAGCGAGTAGACCGTGAGGCCCGTGAGCGGGTCGATGGAGTGCTCCACGTGCGCCATGTCCTGCGCTTCGCCCCAGATGCCATGCTCCGGGCCGAAGAGCGACGTGAGCGTCCAGCCGCGTCCCGCATGCAGCAGCTTCACCGCATGCTGCAGGTCGCTGGTGACCGCGCTTTGGTTGGTGACGAGACCGATGCGCTTCCCCTGAATGCGCCACGGTTCGTCGTAAATGAGGACTTCAAGGCCCGTACGGACTACGGTCATGTTCGGTGTTCCCTTCGAGCAATTGCAGCGCGTGCGGTACGAGGTGCAGCACCGCTTCGAGATTCTCGATCGCGCCCTTCACGCTGCCCGGTAAATTCACGATGAGTGCCGCTCCGCGCGAGGCCGCCTGCGCGCGCGAAAGATCGGCCATCGGCGTTTTCGCACGCGACGCCGCGCGCATCAATTCACCGAAGCCCGGAATGAGCCGCTCGCAAACCTTCATGGTCGCTTCAGGAGTGACATCTCGCGCCGCGATGCCGGTGCCGCCGGTGGTGACGATCAGTCGCACGCCGGCGTCGCACGCATCGACGATGGCGTTGCCGATCGCTTCGATCTCATCGGGCACGATCACGATACGATCGACGGCATAGCCGCGCGCCAGCAGGTCGCGCACGGCCGGTCCGGAATGGTCCTCACGCGCGCCGCGCGACGCAGCATCGGAGCAGGTGATGACGCGAGCAGCTATCATCTCGCGCGCGATTCTAATGAAGCGTTCCGATTTCTCGTACGAGCTCCCGCCGGATCTGATCGCACAAGAACCGCGGCCGCGCGGCCGCTCGCGCATGCTCGTCGTGAGCGGCGATCGCCTCGAGCACGACAACTTCGCGAACTTTCCGGAGCGTCTGCAGCGCGGCGATGTGCTGGTGATCAACGACACACGCGTGATCCCGGCCCGCCTCTACGCACGCCCGAAAGGGGCGATGCAGCGGCCAATCGAATTTCTGCTGACGCGCGAGCGCGAGCCGCGGGTGTGGGAGACGTGGTGCCGTCCCGCCAAACGCGTGCGCCCCGGCGACGTGGTGATCTTCACCGACACGCTGTCCGCCGAAATCCTCGAGAAAGGCGAATCCGTCGTCGTCCTCCGCTTCGACGGCGACCTCGGCGAAATCGATCGCATCGGCGTTCCCCCGCTGCCGCCTTACATCGCTCGCGCGACGCCGCGCGACTCCGACAAGGAGTCGTACCAGACGGTCTACGCCTCGCAACGCGGCGCGATCGCCGCACCGACCGCGGGTCTGCACTTCACGCCGGAGATCCTGGAGCGCATCGAAGCGCGCGGCGTGGAGATCGTGCGCATCACGCTGCACGTCGGCATCGGCACGTTCGCGCCCGTGAAAGTGGACGACATCGCCGAGCACAAGATGCACAGCGAGCGTTACGAGATCAGCGCCGACGCCGCCGCGCAGTTGAATCGCGCGCTCGACGAGAAACGATCAATCGTCGCCGTCGGTACGACGAGCGTTCGCACACTCGAAAGCGCGATTCTGGCGAGCGCGGGGCGCTTCGTCGCGGGCGGCGCGGAGACGTCCATCTTCATCACGCCCGGCTTCGCCTTCCGCGCAGTTGACCGTTTGCTCACCAACTTCCACCTGCCGGAAAGCACATTATTGATGCTCGTCTCCGCCTTCGCAGGCATCGACACGATCCGCCGCGCCTACGCGGAAGCCATCCGCGAGCGCTACCTCTTCTTCAGTTACGGCGACTGCATGCTTCTCGATCGCAAAGGAACCGAATGAAAAAACTGACGCTGCTTCTTCTCTTCGTCTTCGTTCTTCCTCTCCTCGCCCAGACGCCGCCTCCCGCGCCGCCGCCTCCGCCCACGGACAAGAAAGCGGAGTCGAAGAAGCCGGAGAAAGCGGAGCAGGAGCCGCGTCCCGTCGCGCAGGAACTGCAGAAGCAGGCCACGCAGCAGAAGGACGCCAATGCCGCCACGGCCGCTACACCATCGCCGGCGGCAGCGACGGCCGATCAGGACAAGAAAGAAGAGAAGTGGGACGTCGACAACCCGCCCGGTCCGCACCACGACGCGCAGATCGACGTGACGAACGGCACCTGGCTCAGCCTCGACGTCTCCCCCGATGGTAGAGAGATCGTCTTCGATCTTCTCGGCGATCTCTACACGATTCCGATCGCCGGCGGCGAAGCGAAGTCGCTGACCAGCGGCGTCTCGTGGGACATGCAGCCGCGCTATTCGCCAAACGGCAAATGGATCGCCTTCACCAGCGATCGGGCCGGCGGCGACAACATCTGGGTGATGAATCGCGACGGCTCTTCGCCGAAGCAGGTGACGAAGGAATCGTTCCGCCTTCTCAACGAGCCGGCGTGGTCGCCCGACTCCGACTTCATCGTCGCCCGTAAGCACTTCACCTCCGAACGCTCCCTCGGCGCCGGCGAAATGTGGCTGTACCACCGCACCGGCGGCGACGGCATGCAGATGACGAAGAAGCGCACCGACCAGAAGGACACGGGCGAGCCGGTCTTCTCGCCGGACGGCCGCTACCTCTACTTCAGCGACGACGTCACGCCCGGCCAGGTCTTCGAATACAGCAAAGATCCGAACGGCCAGATCTACGTCATCCAGCGCCTCGATCGCGAGAAGGGCGACATCGAACGCTTCGTCACGGGTCCCGGTGGATCCGTGCGGCCGACGCCGTCGCCGGACGGCAAGTCGCTCGCGTTCATCCGCCGCGTCCGTTACCAGTCGACGCTGTACATCCTCGATCTCGAATCCGGCCGCGAAACGCCGATCTACGACGCGCTCGATCGCGACATGCAGGAGACGTGGGCTATCCACGGCCTTTACCCGAACATGGCGTGGACGCCCGACAACAAGTCGATCGTCTTCTGGGCGAACGGCACGTTCCACCGCATCGACGTCGCATCGAAGCAGGTCACCGACATTCCGTTTCATGTGAAGTCGACGCGCCGCGTGGAAGAAGCGCTGCGCGTGCCGATCGACGTCGCGCCGAAAACGTTCGACGTCAAGATGGTTCGGTGGCCCGAGGTTTCGCCGAACGGGAAGCAGGTGGTGTTTCAGGCGCTCGGGTATCTGTGGTTGCGCGATCTGCCGAACGGCACGCCGCGCCGTATCACGAAACAGACCGATGCCTTCGAGTTCTACCCGTCGTGGTCGCGCGACGGAAAGTGGATCGTCTACACGACGTGGAACGATCAGACGCTCGGCACGATTCGCGTCGCGCCGGCCACTGGCGGCGAAGGCCGCGTCGTCACCACGAATCCTGGCCACTACATCGAGCCCGCGTTCTCGCCGGACGGTTCGAAGATCGCGTATCGCACGACCAGCGACGGTTTCCTGCGTCCCGCCATCTGGTCGCGCAATCCCGGCATCTACGTGATTCCGACAGCCGGCGGCAAAGCGACGCTGGTGACGAAGAACGGTGCGCAGCCGCAGTTCGGCGCATCGAACGATCGCCTCTTCTTCATGACGTTCGAAGATGAAGACAAGCGCGCGCTGCGCTCGATCGATCTGAACGGCGCGAATGAAGAAACGCACTTCATGTCGGCGTTCGCCACTGAGTACGCCGTGTCGCCCGACGAAAAGTGGGTGGCGTGGACGGAGAAGTTCAACGCGTACATCTCGCCGTTTGCGCGGACGGGCAAGACGATCGACATCGGTCCGGATACGAAAGCGCTGCCCGTCGCGAAAGTCTCGCGCGACGCCGGCGAGTATCTGCAGTGGGCCGGCGACGGCCGCCGCCTCTGGTGGTCCCTCGGCCCCGAGCTTTTCTCGCGCGAGCTGAAGGACGCGTTCGCGTATCTCGAAGGTGCGCCGGAGAAGCTGCCGGATGTGCCGCAGCAGGGCATCAACATCGGCTTCTCGCAGCAGTACGACGTGCCGTCGGGCAGCGTGGCATTCACGAACGCGCGCATCATCACCATGCGCGGCGATGAAGTGCTGGAGAACGCGACCATCGTCGTCGACGGCAATCGCATCACTGCGATCGGCAACAATGTCAGCATCCCGGCGGGCGCGAAAGTGATCGATGCCGCGGGCAAGACCATCATGCCCGGCATCATCGATGTGCACTGGCACGGTGGCATGGGCGCCGACGAAATCATCCCGCAGCAGAACTGGATCACGTACGCCGCTCTCGCGTTCGGCGTGACGACGCTGCACGACCCGTCGAACAACTCGAGCGAGATCTTCGCCGCCAGCGAACTGCAGAAGGCCGGGGAGATCGTCGCGCCGCGCATCTTCTCCACCGGCACCGTTCTTTATGGTGCGAAGGCGCCGTTCAAGGCGGACATCGGTTCGCTCGATGATGCGCTCTCGCATCTCCGCCGCATGAAGGCGCTCGGCGCATTCAGCGTGAAGAGCTACAACCAGCCGCGCCGCGAGCAGCGGCAGCAGGTCATCGAAGCGGCGCGCCAGCTCGGCATGATGGTGGTGCCGGAAGGCGGCTCGCTGTTCGAGCACAACATGACGATGGTCGTCGACGGCCACACGGGCGTGGAGCATTCGCTGCCGGTGGCGAAGATTTATGACGACGTGCGCCAGCTCTGGAGCCAGACCAAGGTCGGTTACACGCCGACGCTGATCGTCGGCTACGGCGGGATGTTCGGCGAGAACTATTGGTACGCGAAGACGAACGTCTGGGCCGATCCGCGCCTCTCGCGCTTCGTGCCGCGCCGCATTCTCGATGCCCGCTCGCGGCGGCGGACCGAGGCGCCGGACGAGGAGTGGAATCACATCAACAATGCGCGGATCGCGAAAGATCTGAACGATCGCGGCGTCTCCGTCCAACTCGGCGCGCACGGCCAGCGCGAAGGCCTCGGCGCGCACTGGGAGATGTGGATGTTCGTGCAGGGCGGCATGTCGCCGATGCAGGCGCTCCGCGCGGCGACGCTGAACGGCGCGCAGTACCTCGGCTTCGATCGCAATATCGGTTCGCTCGAAACCGGCAAGCTGGCCGACTTTCTCGTGCTCGATGCGAATCCGCTGGAGAACATTCGCAACACGTCGTCGATCCGCTGGACGATCGCGAACGGCCGCGTCTTCGATTCGATGACGCTCAATGAGCTGGGAAATCACCCGCGCGAACGGAAGCCGTTCTTCTTCGAAATGGCGGGAGAGGAATCGTGGGGGACGACGACCGCGTACACGCGCGAAGACGATTAGCGGCCGCCCCCGCCGCGCGCCCGCGCGACCGGAGCAGGCTCAAAGGCTCACAGGCTTAAAGGCTCAGAGTTGCCTTTGCGCCTGTGGCCTTTTTGTTGCGATTGGCGCGCGTCGCAACCGAAAGCGCACACATGCCACGCGCGTGCAGTGGCGTCTCGTGCCGCACGCGCTACTTTGAGCCTTTGAGCCTGTGAGCCTTTGAGCCTGCCCCGCGGGGGGGCGGCCGTCACCAGTACGTCGTGGTGACGCTGCAGTCGCCGAGGACGACGGCCTGACAGGCCATGCGTTCGTCGGGCGCGAAGCCGCGCGCGCTGCCGAAGCGTTGCTCGATCGACGTCGCGGGGCTCAGATGCTCCGCGCCTTCGAGCACGCGCACGCGGCAGCGCGCGCAGACGCCAACGCCTCCGCAGGAGTTGCCGAGGGGAGCGCCGGCGCGGCGCGCGAGATCGAGCACGGTCTCGTTGTCTTTCGCGGCGGCGGTGCGGCCGAGGGGGACGAATGTCACGACTCTTGACTGTGCGTTCACAGTGATTTCTCAACGGTGGCGGAAACTTCCGTCCGTTCTTGTCGTCTATTAGAGCAGAACAACGGAGGCACCATGACCACGGCCGGGAGCACAAAAAAGTACGACGAAACGCGCATCGCAGAGGAGATCGTGAGCGGATTGCCCGCCGGAGTGGCGCGCGTCTGCTCGGCGGATCGAAACTCGATTCGCTACGCCGTGCTCGCGCCGGGCCTGCCGCTGCGGTCGATCGTGTTGTCGCGCGCATCGCTGCGGCGCCTGGCGGAAGATCCGGAGCGCGCGGTGAAGATCGAGTATCTGCAGCGCGACCTCGCCACGACGCGGGCGGCGGAGTTCCGCTACCCGCGGCCGAAGGTGGCGCCGCTGCCTGCTCCGTCGCTGCATGCGCGGCTGGCCATGGCTCGCTGACTTCGCGCTGCGGCGCCTGCTGATCCGACGATTCGCAGGTTTGTGACTTGATTCTCCGACGATTCGACGCCATATTGGTCGTATGGCTGTCGTATTGGATGAACAAGACCTTCGCATCGTCGACATTCTGCTGAGCGACGGACGGACTCCGGCGGCGCAGATTGCCGAGCAGATCGGCCTCTCGCGTCCTGCGGTCGTGGACCGCATCGAGAAGCTCGAACGGCACGGCGTCATCCGAGGCACGACGGTGGTCGTCGCGCCCGAAATGATGGGGCAGACGCTCACGGCGTTCGTGGCCGCGCGCGGCGCGACGCTCTCCACCGCGGGCTGGAAACGTTTCCGGGAGCTGATGAAGCGGCCGGAGATGCTCGAAGTGCACACGGTGGCGGGCGACGACTGCTTCTTCATCAAGGTGCGCACCGAGTCCATTCACTCGCTGAATGCGCTCGTGCAGCAGCTGACGCACGCGCCGATGTCGTTCGCCACGCGCACAACCATCGTCCTCGAAACCCATCTCGAAAAAGTCGGCGGCATCACCCTCGGCCAGAGGGAGAAGGAGGCGGCGCGATGAAGCACGAAAAAAGTCTGGCCTACGCGGCGTTCGCGATCGTCTGCACGGTCTGGGGGACGACGTATCTCGCCATTCGTGTGGCCATCGAAACGATTCCGCCGCTGCTGCTCACCGGTTTCCGCTTCACCACGGCGGGCTTGATCATGCTGGCGATCGCGAAGTTGCGGCGCGAGAAGTTTCCGCGCGACGCGCGCACGCTGCTGGATCTCGCGCTGGTGGGATTCCTGATGGTCGGCGTTGGCAACCTGGCCGTGGTGTGGGCGGAGCAATGGGTGCCCAGCGGCATGGCGGCGCTGCTCGTGGCGACGGCGCCGTTCTGGATGGCGATCATCGAAGCGTTTCGCAAGAACGGCGAGCGCGTCGACCTGCGCGGCGGCATCGGCATGCTGATCGGCTTCGCCGGCGTGGCCATGCTCGTCACGCCGCGCGGCACCGGCGGCACGTGGAGCTTCGCTGTGCTCGCGGGCGCGTTGATCATTCAGGTCGGTTCATTCGGCTGGCAGATCGGCTCCGCGCGCAGCAAGTACAACCTGAAGGACGTGCCGCTGCTCACGAGTGCCGCGCTGCAGATGCTGTTCGGCGGCATCGTCGTGGACGTGGTGAGCGTGTTGATCGGCGAGCCCGCGCGATTGGTGATCACGCCGCGCACGGCGCTGGCCGCGGCCTACCTGACGATCTTCGGTTCGATCCTGGCGTACAGCGCGTACGTCTTCGCGCTCGCGCACATGCGCACGACGCACAGCTCGCTCTACGCGTACGTCAACCCGGTGGTGGCGGTCTTCCTGGGCTGGCTGATTCTCAACGAGCCGCTGACGTGGGTGTCGATCCTGGCGATGGTGGTGATCCTGGCCGGCGTGGCGCTCGTGCAGAGCGCAGGCTGGCGGCGGAAAGTGGCGGTGGCGGCAGCCGCGCCGGAAGTGGTGAAGGACGCGGCGTAGGCGCTCGCGCTGAAGCTGACGCGGGCCGGGTGGGTGTGTCGCGAGTTTGCACCCGCTGCGCGTCGGCCCGCGCAGCTTAGCGACGCGCGCGTGCGAGATGCTCGATCTTCGCGACCGTGCCCGAGCGCCGACTGCGCGCGAGATGTTACGGTGCGGCGGCTCGGGGCAGGTGCACTGAAGCCGACGCGGGGCGGGTCGGCGTGCCGCGAGTTGCCCCTGCTGCGCGTCACCCGCGCAGCTTAGCGCGCGCTCAAGCGCGCGCCGTCCCCCCCCTAGCCTCACCCGTCCCGCTTGATCGTCTCCAGAATCTCGCGGATCTTTGCGTCCGCCACGTCCAGCGGCAGCTGGCAGGTGCCGGCGCCGCGGTGGCCGCCGCCGCCGTAGTGGTCCATCAGGCGGCCCACATCCGTTTTCGATGTGCGGTTGAAGATGCTGTGGCCGACGGCGCAGACGACGAATTCGCCTTTGCGGCCGTCGATGATGCGCATCTGGATGTTGGCTTCGGGGAACATTGTGTAGATGAGGAAGCGGTTGCCGACCGGGTTTTCGGTCACGCCGCGCATGTCGGTGACGATGACGTTCCCTTCCACGTGCGAGCGCTCGCGCATGACGCGCTCGAACTCCTGCTGCTGCTCGAAGTAGCGATCGATCCGCTGCTTCACGTCTTCGTCGCGCAGCACGATCTCCGGATCGTTCGGATGCTGCGCGATGAGGTCGATCATCTTCGTCATCAGGTCGCGGTTACTGATCGAGTAGCCGCGGTGATAGGCGAGGCCGGTGCGCGGATCCATCACGTACGACAGCAGCATCCAGCCGCTCGGGTTCGTCACGTCTTCCATCGACAACTGTGCGGCGTCCGATTTGTCGACCGACTGCAGCAGTGACTCGAAGCGATGCAGTGCGGCGGCGCGTCCGGCGTCGGCGTAGTGGTTGTAGATGACGCGCGCAGCGGACGGCGCGACCTCGAAGCGGCCCCGGAAGCTCAGCGTGGTGTCCTCGTTGCGGACCGTCTCGCTCGAATGGTGATCGAACCAGAGGCCGACGCCGGTGACATACGGCAGGTTCGTGAGGATGGTGTCGCTATGCACCGCGACCTTGCCGTCCTGCACGTCTTTGGGGTGGACGAAATCGACACTGTCGATCTGTTCCACTTCTTTGAGGAGAACCGCGCAAACGAGTCCGTCGAAATCGGACCGCGTGATGAGGCGCATTCCTTGTAACTCCTGTGGCCGGATTTGCATCGAATTCTATTGTCATGAGTCGCTGGATTGCTACTGCCGTGCTGCTGGTCGCGCTCGCGATCGGCTTCGCTCTCTTCGCCCGCACACCCGACACTCCCGCGCTCGGCGCGACGCCGGTGGTGGTGGAGCTGTTCACGTCGCAAGGGTGTTCGAGCTGTCCGCCGGCCGACGCGCTGCTGCAGCAACTCGCGCGCGACCCTCACGTCATCGCCCTCGCCTTCCACGTCGACTACTGGGATCACCTCGGCTGGCGCGATCCCTTTTCGTCGCGCGATTGGTCGGTGCGGCAAGGCGATTACGTGCGCGCGATGAAGCTGTCGAGCGCGTACACGCCGCAGATCGTGGTGAACGGATCGCGCGAGATGGTGGGCTCGAATGCGATGGCGGTGAATCGCGCCATCGCTGAGGAATCGCGACGAGCGGAAACGGCGCGCGTGTCGCTGAAGCGCGAAGGCGAAGCGGTGCGCGTGCAGTCAACCGCGCCGCGCGAGGCCGATCTGTTCGTGGTGCTCTTCGAAAACGCGCCGGAGACGAAAGTGGCGCGCGGCGAGAACGGCGGCCGCACGCTCGTGAACGCGAATGTGGTGCGGAAGGTCGTTCGCGTGGCGAACGGCGAGACGGTGACCGTGCCGCGCGGAATGAGTGCAGTGGCGCTGGTACAGGATCGCGCCACGAAGCGCATTCTCGCCGCAGCGCGCTGAGTGTTGGAGCGGCGGGCGCCCTCGCCCGCCG